>JBGTMF010000102.1:0-13484 GCA_041743795.1 Thermodesulfobacteriota bacterium
GGGCGTCGCTGCCGGAGGCGGTGCATCCGCGCGGCACGCGCTCATGGACAGCAATGCCAGCAGGGCCGCTCGGGCGGCGCGATGTGGAATCGAGCGCACTCGCGTTCGACGCAAAGTAGTGAACGGCGTGGGCCGCGGCCCGCCAGGGCCCCGACCCACGCTCGCAGCCGATAGGCTCAGGCGCCGGAAAGCGCGTCGTTGATCAACGGCCCGACAATCTGCATCCCCGGATCCTCATTATTGTAATAGTTCTCCTTCTCGACGATGCGGGTTTGCTGGTTGTTGGTGATGAAGCGGACGAGGAACGTCTCGAACGGCATCATCCCGCTCGGACACTTCCAGCTCTGCGACCACGGCCATTCCAACGCCTCGTACCAGCGCTTCTTGCGGATCGTCGGACAGGCATGGCTACCGATCATGGTGATGATCGAGACACAGTGACTGTCGTTGATCGGCCGGTGCCAGGGCACGTGGTAGCTGTAGTTCGAATAGTTCTTGATCTGGTTGATCAGGTTGGTCTGGTCCTGCCGCCACTTCTGTAGGATCCCCGCCTGCGTGATCCCCGGGTAGAAGCGCTCGTAGGAGAAGCGAGAGAAATTATAGTCGCTGGAGTAACCTGTGTAGGCGAGCCGGTCATTGGGAAACTCGGTCGCGACCATCGCATTGATGCTGCCGAAGTCGTTTGGATTGAAGGCCGCCGGAAGTTGGCTGTATAGCGACGACAGGTTCCACTGCGTGGTGATCAGGCTGTGCAGCGGCTTCGAGTTGTAAGTTGCGTTTGGCGCCGGGAAGATCGGACCCGAGTCGTTGAGGAGGTAGGCGCGAGAGGGAACCAAGGTGCGACGCGCCTGATAGAAGATGGCACTGCTGGCGACCCCGCCGGCGCTGAATCCGGTGATCACCAGCTTGTTGATGCTCGGAAAGCGGCCGCGCAAGAAGTTCAGTGCCGCGATGGAGTTGTTGTAGCCGTTATGACGGAACGTGATCGGCGGATTCTGGCCCGCCGGGTCGGTGTACGTAACGACGCGGTTGCCGACGTGGACGTCACCGGTGCAGTACGGCATGTAGACCATGTCGAAGCCGTTGGTCGCGAGATTGGTCTTCGCCCGGAACAGCGGAATTCCCGGGTCGGCGCCGTTGACGAGCGGCGATACGTACTTCGCCTTGAACTGCGTTATGTAGTCGGCGGGAATGCCGTTCGGATTCGCGGCGCCGAGGAGTCCGGCCTGGCCGCTGCAGGTGGCGTAGTCCCAGCACGCGCCGCCGCCTTCGAACAGGATAAGCATGTTGGTCGAGCTGGGATTGTCGTAGTACCAGAATCGGTACTGTGATCCGTTGCTGCAGATTGCGCCCGGCAGCTCGACCAGCTGCCAATTGTAGTTGTTGCCGCCGTCGACGATATCCTCGATGCCGATGGCCCTTGCCGAACTCGCCGGCAGGATGCTCATCAGCGCGACGATCGCCCAGATGCTGAGTGCTGCCCTGACCCTCATAACTCCCCCTTTGTCTCGGCCCCGCGGCCTGCTGGCGCGCGGGATCAGGTTCATTGGACTCCCATCAACCCGCTGGAAAACAGATTGCACGTCCTGCTAACCTCACGAGAATCGCTTAAAGGCCACATTGCCGCTCGTTGTCAAGTATGACACCGCGCGTCAATCTGAATCGGCGTTCTGTCCGGCGAAAGCCGCTTCGTCGGCGAGCCACGCCTCCCTGGCCGCGTCCTGTTGGCGCTTTCTCGCCAAGGCCTCTTCCACCTGGCGCGGGATCTCTTGCAGGCGGGCGGCGTGCAGGCGACGCGCAAGTTCGAGCAGACCGCGGTCGCGTTCGGCCAGAGACTGGCCATGATTATCGAGGAGATAGGTCGTGAACTCGAGATAGTCGCTCGAGATGCGCGCGCGCACATCGTAATAGGCCAGAACTTCCTCTTCGCTGCCGGTGCCCGAGAGAACCTTGCCATACTCGTCGTTCCAGCGGCTGCGTTGAGCGGCGCGTTCGGCGAGGACGGCTTCATCGGTGGTCGGGGCGGACATCTCGAAATAGATATTGTCGGGCATTGCCCGGCGCACCTCATCGAAGTCGACCGCGGACCACGCAGCGGCGAGTTCGTCGGCGTCGGGCATGGGCACGAGGTCTGCCGTCAGTTCGTCGAGGTTTTCAGTCAACGCGTCGATCTCGTCGCTGCCCGCGTCCTCCTCTTCGCTGGCGCCGCCGCGCGCCGAATCAGATAGCGGGTCGCGGCGGGGGCCGAGCGGAGCGGGGATTGTGCGCGACACGATCGGCGATCGGCGCTGCGCCGCGACATCGTACATGTCGCGCGACGCCGCGACGTTCGCCCTGTCGCGCGAGGCCAGCAGGAGCCAGACGGCGAGGAGTAAGATCGCCACCATGACCACGGTGATTGCCGTTCGCCTACCTGATCCGCTCGCCATCTCCTCGCCCCCTGTGTCCTCGCAACATGAGGATGCTCGATAGCGGAATGATCCTTATCGGGGCAAGCTGCAACTTCACCGGACTGGAACGCAGCGACAACCTCTTTGGCGGCTGCCGTTGCGGATCGCCGATCGGCGGCCGCGTCGGGGGTGGATCGCCGACCGGATCGTCATCGTCGTTCGGCTCCGTGGGTGGCGGCTGCATAGGCGGTTGCCGGCGTGGTGGTTCTTCGACTGGGGGGGTGCGATCGCCGGGTCCGCCGCCGGTTGCCCACTCTACTCTATTGGGATCGTTCGCGCTCATGCGGCGACACTACCAGCGTGCGTCCTCAGAACCCAACGATCACCTTCAATCCGAGAACCGTCCTCGCGCCAAGCCGCATCCGCGCCAAGCAGCTATTGATGACGAATGACTATTAGGATCAGCATCCGGTCGCGTTGCATCGTAGCCGTTGATCGCGGTGCACGCTGACACCCTGTCAGCCGCGGTGCCAAATGCGGCGGTTCACATAGTCGGTGTAGCTGAGGATGATCTGAGCTACCTTCCATGAGACTTGGGGTACGTCATAGTCCGGCGGAATAGTGCGTGGTGAGACGCTCTGGAACCTTGCGGTGGTAGCCGCAACGGCTTGCACGATGCGCTGCGGATCCAGTCCGGACATGATCAGAACGCCCTCATCCATACCCTCGGGGCGCTCGTGTGCTTCGCGTACAGTGACGGCGGGGAATCCGAGAATGGCGGACTCCTCGGTGATGGTTCCGCTGTCCGAGAGGGTACAAAGAGCGTGCTTCTGGAGGGCGTTGTAGTCGAAGAATCCCAGCGGTGGCAGCGTGCGGACGAGATCGTGCATTCGTAGGCCCGCGCTGTCCAATCGCTGGCGGGTGCGCGGATGAAGGGAGAAGACCAACGGCAGGGAATACTTCTGTGCGAGTGCGTTCAGCGCGGCGACCAGTTTCGCGAGATGCGCCGGATCGTCGACGTTCTCCTCGCGGTGCAGGCTGACTGTCAGGTACTGGCGGGGATCGAGGCCGAGACGCCGGTGGATGTCGGATGATTCGATTCCCGCTCGGTAGTAATCGAGGACCTCCCTCATCGGCGAGCCGGTTTTGAGCACCAGGTCGGCGGCGAGCCCTTCGGCGAGAAGGTTGCGGCGCCCGTGTTCCGAATAGCAGAGGTTGACGTCGCTGAGATGGTCGACGACACGGCGGTTGATTTCCTCGGGGACGCGCATGTCGAAACAGCGGTTGCCGGCCTCCATGTGAAAAATGGGAATCCTGCGGCGTTTGGCCGGAATCACCGAGAGGCAGCTGTTGGTGTCGCCGAGCACGAGAATGGCGTCGGGCATTTCCTCGCAGAGTACCGCATCGAAGCGAGCGATGATGCGGCCGATGGTATCGGCCGCGGTTGCGGCGGCGGCGTCGAGCACATGTTTCGCCGCGGGCAACTCGAGTTCGCGGAAGAAGATTCCGTTCAATTCGTCGTCGTGGTTCTGCCCGGTATGCACCAGTTGGTGGTCGGTAACCTCGGCGAGGACGGCCACGACACGGGAAAGTCGAATCAGTTCCGGGCGAGTGCCGACGACTGTCATCACCTTGAGCGTCGACCTGGGGGTGACGGCAGTCGACATCGGCATTCAGTTCTCCGGAACGACAACGGCGGGGAAGGTGTCGGGAAGATCCGGATCGAAGATCTCGCTGGCCCAGAAGATGGTGATCATGTCTGACGTGCCGGTATTCTCGATCGAGTGGGTAAGACCCGGTGGAATATCGACGATGCGGATGCCGTCGTCGTCGACCCGATACTCGACGATCGCATCGCTGCCGACGGGGCGAATGCGAATCAGGCCTCGGCCCTGCACGACGCAGAACTTCTCCACCTTTGTGTCGTGGTAGTGGTCGCCGCGGCGAAATCCGGGGCGCGTGCTCGAGACAAAGATCTGCCCGGCTGATTGCGATTTCACCAACTCGAACAGCCAGCCGCGAGGATCCTTCCGCAACGCCACCGGTAAGGCGAGCGCGTCCGCATCGACGAACGAGAGGTAGGTGCCATACAGCGAGCGCGTCAGACGGTCGGCGAGATCGGGCAGCAATCCGCTGAAGCGGCTGTCGCGGAAAGAGGTGATCCGGTCGCGCAGGTCGCCAACCGTGATCTCGTCGATCGGTTCATTCTCTCGCCCTACCTGCGGCCATTCTCCGCCGCCGTCGAGCAGGTCGATCCAACGTCGGACGACATCGTCGACGTGGGCGAGTCGGACCGACTGTGATGGATCGTCGACCCGCACCGGGAGGTCGTGGCTGATGTTGTGGCAGAACGTCGCCACGACGCTGTTGTAATCCGGCCGGCTCCATTTGCCGTATACGTTCGGCAGGCGATCGATATACACTGGCGCGCCCGTATTGCATGCCAAATCGACGAGCGCTGTCTCCGCCGCACGCTTGCTGCGCCCGTAGGGGTTATCGAGTTCTGCCTGGATCGATGAACTGAAAACGATCGGAACTTGCCGTCCGGCCGACTTGAGGAGGTGACAGACTTGCTGGGTGAGTTCGGTATTGTGTTTGGCGAAGTCCGCATCGTTGCGCGGGCGATTGACGCCGGCGAGGTGGAAGATGAAGTCGGCCTGCTCGACAGCCGAAGCGAGTTCGTCCGTGCTCCGGCCAGAGGCTAGGCCGATGACACGCACATCACCCCGTCGCGCCAGCGCGATGCGGAGGTTCGTGCCGAGGAATCCCCGGTGGCCGGTGACGAGTACCGTCTTCATCCGCCCTCCCCCGGGGAGAGATTGCGGCGCACGTATTCCGAGCGGAGTAACAGAGCCTGTAGTTCATCGTCCGAAAGCCGACGCGTGTTGGCCGACGTGAAATCTTCGAGATCGGCGATCTGCGTCAGCCCCTGTTCGAAGTAGAGCGAGTAGTTGAGGTCGCGTGCGTCGGCGACGACACGGAAGTGGTCGTCGAGGTCTTCGGCGCGAGACATTTCCTCACGGTTGAGAAGCGTCTCGTGCCGCTTCTCTCCGTGCCGAGTGCCGATGATGCGGATCTCGGCGGTCACCCGGAAGATCCGTTGCAGAACCCGTGCTAGCTGCCCGATCGTCGCCGCTGGCGCCTTCTGCACGAACGTGTCTCCGCCGCGTCCTGTGACCAAAGCGCAAAGCACGAGATCGACGGCATCCTCGAGCGGCATCATGAAGCGCGTCATATCCGGATCGGTGACGGTGAGCGGCGCGCCCGCCTTCAGTTGCGATATGAAGAGTGGAATGACCGAGCCGCGCGACCCCATGACGTTGCCGTAGCGCGTGACGCATACGGTGGTTGCGCCGTCGCCGAGTTCGCGCGCCTTGGCGATCGCGACTTTCTCCATGAGCGCCTTCGACATACCCATCGCGTTGATCGGGTACACCGCCTTGTCCGTACTCAGCGCGACGACCGTGCGAACACCCTGTTCGCTCGCCGCGTTGAGCGTATTCTCGGTTCCGAGAATGTTGGTGTAGACGGCTTCCAGCGGGTGGAACTCGCACGACGGTACCTGCTTCAGCGCCGCCGCGCAGAAGACGAAGTCGACGCCGCGCATGGCGCGGTGGATGCTTCGATACGAGCGGACGTCGCCGAGGTAAAACCGGACCTTCGGATTGCGCACGCGCAGGCGCATCTCGTCCTGCTTCTTCTCGTCGCGGCTGAAGATGCGGATCTCGGCGATGTCACTGTCGAGCAGGAGACGTACCAAGGCATTGCCGAAGGATCCGGTTCCGCCGGTGACCAACACCGTAGCGTCTTTGAACGCGGTAGCGGAATGCGACCAGGGCATGGGCTCGAAATCCTGCGATTCAGCGGATAGCGCGGATCCGCTGGGAAGTCGAACCGACAAGCCGGAGCATCGTCGGTCAGGTTGCCAATAACGGTCGGCGAATTGCCCAGCGACGGGCTGCCAAGATCTGGGTTCCTTCTCCGTCTGGTCGCGAGGATTTTCGGGTGCCCCGACGCCCGGCCATCCTCATGCTCGGGACGTACCGACCAACTGCCGGAAGCGCTCCCGGAAGACGGTCGGATTCAGTTCTTGCGCGACCGCTTGTCTCGCCGCCGCCGACATCCGCTGGCGCCGTTCGCCGTCAGCCAGCCTGCGAAGGGATGCGGCGATGACCGCGGTTTCGTGTGAATGACATAGCTCGGCGGCGGGAAAGCGGGAAAAGAAGTCGACTACACCAGCGTCACTCGGCCCATGGTAAAGTATCGGCAGAGCCGCGGTCAGATAGGTCGTCAGCTTGTCGGCGAAGCAGAGGCGTGCCGGTTCAGCGTAGGCCGGATCCAGCCAATATGGAAAGTAGGCGAAGTGACAGCGCGCCATCACTTCGACGGTTTCCGCCAGGTCTCGCCAGCCGAGGTAATCGACCCGCGCTGGGCCGCGAGCGCCAAGGAACGGGATCCAGAAGGCGGCAATAATCAATCGGATAGGCTTATCTCCCAGGCGCCACTCGATCTCGTCCAGTGCATCGAGGAACGCCTGCCATTCCTGCTTGGCATACAGGTTGCCGCAGAATCCGATTCGCACCTCCGAGTCGTCGCGCTGCTTAGATTGGTCGACTGCCGACGTCGCGATACCGCGCCGGAGGACGACGCTTTTTATGCCGTACGTTGCGCGATACTCGCGTTCCATGCGCTCTGAAACGACCCCACAGCGCTCGCTGGCGGCGAGCGCTGTGGCAAAGTGTTTGCGAATATGAGCGCGGCTCAGTCGATCCAAGCCGAAGTGGAGTCCGACTCCCGATGGCGGGTCCCACACCATCGTGACGAGGGGGACATCGAGACGAGCCGCCACTCGCGGGGCTATCCTGTAGAGCGTCGGCGAGTTGAGTACGGCCCAGACTTTCTCGACGCGATGCTCGCGGCCGAAGCGAACGAACTCTTCCACCACCTCGCGGTCGCCGCGAATTGCGTGGTGGCGGAACGCCAGATGCGACAACAGCGTCGCCAGCAGCTTCGGTCCGTGATCGAACACGGGGGCGTTGTTTCGAGAGAGATAGAGCTTCGGCACCTCCGGGAAGGCGCGCAGGTCGGCGTCGAGGTACTGCGGTTGTACGACGCCGAATGCCAACTTGTCCGCCGGGTAGGATTCGCACAGGTCCCGCAGGTAGAGTTGGCCTACGTTGCTGTTCCCGGGCGGCGTGCGCGAGAGCAGCAGTAGCCGGGGTAGGTCTTGCGGGCGATCGGCGTTCGTCATCGCCGTCTCCGCCGCGAAACCGTTGTCCCGGTTGCGCGTCCTACTCTCACGCGGCGGCCGTCGGTCTTCCGTGGTAGTTGACCCACTGCCCGCGATCGAAGTCGAAGAGCTTGCACCGACGGATAACCGCGAGGCGCTGTCGGTCGTTTGCGGGCAAGGGATGGCCCTTCTCGGCAGGTGCCGGTGGAGAGATGAGAGATTGCCATCTCCGCACCGATTGCAGCTGAATCTGTTCCGCTTCGCCCATCAAGCGTAAAAAGCAGCATAGATTGGATAGGTCAGCGCCGCAATGCAGCTGCCCCGTTTGGCGTTGAGTGGCGTGATGAATGGACCGCCGAACGAGAGTCGTCGGGTCGTGGTTGAAGCCGTGTGCTCAGTCGGTACAGTGGAAAGCACGTAAACTTCGTGATCGTCCGCCGCCAATGGCTTTACTTTCCGCGGATCTCGAATGTTCAATGGTCGAGCCCGGGCGCGGCGGCAAGCTGAGGAGGGATTCGCATGGTCGAGGTTCCTGTCGGCACACAGAAGCTCGAGCGGTTCACCCCGTTGCTCGGTGAGGAGGCCGTGGCTGATACGATCCAGCTTGCCGGTACATTGCGCGAGAGACTCGGCAGCCGCGTTATCTGGAACATCAACAGCACGGCAGCGGGCGGAGGCGTGGCCGAGATGTTGGCGGTACTCTTGCCGTATGTGCGCGGCGCCGGGATCGACGCGCGATGGTTGACCATCGAAGGCTCGGCCGCTTTCTTCCGCATGACGAAACGCATCCACCACGCGCTTCACGGATCGCGCGGCGATCGATCCGACCTCGGCACGAAAGAGCGTGAGTTGTTCGAAGCGACATCGACGGAAAACGCCGCCGAGATCGCGGCGGTGGTGCGGCCGAACGATGTCGTCATCCTGCACGATCCGCAGACGGCGGGGCTGGCATCGCATCTGATCCATGCGGGAGCGCTGGTGATGTGGCGCTGCCACATAGGCCACGATACCAGCGATCCAGAGGTCGAACGCGGCTGGAACTTTCTCGCTCCGTACCTGCGTGAAGTGCCCGCTTTCATCTTCTCGCGTCGATCCTATGTTCCCGAGCAATGTGACCACGGTAAGGCCCACATCATTCCGCCCAGCATCGACGCCTTCTCTCCCAAGAACCAAGAGCTCGACGATGCCTCGGTGCGTGCCATTCTGACGCACGTTGGTTTGGTCGATGGGCCGAGGGGTGACGGCGAACCGGTCTTCTGCCGTGAGGACGGCTCGCCGGGCCGCGTCGATCACCTTGCCGACATCGTGCGGCTCGGCCCGGTGCCGGCGTGGGAGACTCCGTTGGTGGTGCAGGTGTCGCGCTGGGACCCGCTCAAGGATCCGATCGGCGTCATGTTGGGATTCGCCGAGATGGTCGAGCGCGACGACCCCTGTGGAGCCGAACTCGTCCTCGCCGGCCCGAACGTACACGCCGTCGCCGACGATCCAGAAGGCGCGGTGGTTCTCGACGAGGTGATCGACAAATGGAGAGAGCTGCCGCACGCAGTCCGCCAGCGAATCCACATCGCCTCGCTGCCGATGTCCGACATCGAGGAGAACGCCGCAATCGTCAACGCTCTGCAGCGCCACGCGGCGATCGTCGTGCAAAAGAGCCTGCGAGAAGGTTTCGGCCTGACGGTAACTGAGGCGATGTGGAAGGCGCGGCCGGTAGTGGCTAGCGCCGTTGGCGGAATCCAGGACCAGGTCGAAGACGGTGTGCACGGCCTTCTATTGAAAGATCCCAGCGATCGAGCTGCCTTCGCCGCGGCGCTGCGCCGGCTGCTCGATGACCCGGGTTATGCCCGCCGACTCGGCGAGAAGGCGCGGCAGCGAGTGCGTCAGGAGTTCCTCGGGTTCCATCATCTCGGCAAGCTCGCCAGACTCCTCGAAGAACTCGACCGCGCTCATGAGACAGCCGGTCGCCCTGTGCGGAATGCTGCCGACTGAAAATCGGCGCGGCCCGTACTGCACATAGCACGGGCGGGCTGACCTGAGGTCTGCCCGCCCGTCGATTCAGTTTGCCGTTTACGGACAGGCGATGCCGGCGAAGGCGTCGCAGTCCACCGCCAACGCGTCGGTGAGATTCACCATCTCGCACAGGCGGCAACGCGCGTGGGCTTGTACACAATCCCTCAGTCCCGGGCCGTCGATCGACGGCGGCGTCGAGAACCCGGCGCAGGCACCACCGGCGAACTCATCGGCGACGCCGAAGCCGCAAAACTGCTCGGCGGTTTTACGCAGCTGATCGCCCGTCTTGGCAATGGCGCCCTTGGTGTCGCCAGCGACGGAATGACCTCCCGCCAGAATGGGGTTGTCGATGCACTGCTCGAGCTCGGCGTTGCTGATCGCGCCACCTGGAGAGAACGGCTCCTTACTGCCTTTCAGTGCCGCCTTCTTGCAACGCAACCATGTCTTCGCCATGGAGCGCTCCATTTTGCTGACGCGATTGTTGACCTTGGACTGGCACTTGCACTCGTTCTTGTGGGTGTCGCAACTCAGAAGCGATCCCAGCGCCGGGCCGAAGACGTCGCGCAACAATTCCTTCGCGGTTTCCTCGCCGGCATCGTTCGTCACCGTCGCACCCGAGAAGAACAGTGTCGGTGGACTGCCGCATTTCTTTGTGACGTCTGCCACCGTCGACGCTCGCTTCTTGCCGACCTTGTTCTTTGCATCCGCCTCGATGCAAGCATCGGCCACCGCTCCTGGCGTCAGGCTGGTCTTCAGCGCGTCCTTGAGGCAGCCGTTGTTCACATTGAACTGGGCTGCCTGTACCTTGACGCCGTCCTTGTTGATCTTGTTGATGCAGGTCTGCTCCGCCTTGGGCAGTTCCGCCAAAAGTGCGCCCGGAGCCGCAATGAACGCAAGCAAGCAACCCAAGCCGCGTATGATGATCGTTCGTCCCATGTTTCCTCCCTTTGAATTGAATCCCCCTGGCGAAATGCGCCAGTCTGATTATCGCCATCCGCGGTGCCGAGACCTCGTCTCGAAACCCGACCGGCAATTTCTAACACAGGGGGCGGAGGGCGAGAAGCGAAAACTGCTTCCAGGAGGGCGCGTAGGGGATCCAGGGTGCTGGCCGCGGTGCTACGCACCGGCCGAAGTACGGATCAATCGATTCAGGACGGGCGCCTGCCGCATAGCGCACGGCATTGGCGCGATCGGTGGCATTCAGCACCGGGAGCCTTCGCTCGCTCGGTCTGCCTCATTGATGGAGAACCGGCCTGCTGCTCCGCCGCGCTTCACGGGCGATCGAAGGCGCGGAGAGGCTCCACATGGAACTCCGCGATTGCGATCAACTCCTCCCAGGTCGCAACGGCCAGGGCACTGTCGCCGCAGCGGCGTAGCGCTTGCCGCGTGTGTCGGGGGAACGTGTCGCGGCGATTCGTTTTGAGCAGGTCCCTGTACCACAGCCGAGCGTGGTTGAGTAGGCCGACCTTGCACGGCCGAATGAGATCGACCGCGTCCAGCGCGTCGTAGGTTTCCTGAAGCCACGGTGCCGCGTGCTCAACGTACAGGCACTCTGTCAGACCTGCTCGGGTATCGAACTCGGCATCGCCGGCGCGGCGGCAGATCGGTGCGAAGTAGCTGGCGACTTGCGAAAAGTGGCACCGCTTCGGGAACTTCTTTCTCGCATGCCCCTCAATGCGAGTCAGCGCGCGCGCAAAGCGGGGATTGGATGCGGTGATGTGGTCGTACTCGTCCGCGAGCTTGCCGCTGAGGCGTCGGACTTCTGGCCTGCAACCCGTCGTCCGCCGTCCCAGGCAACGATGCAGTTCCTTGCCTGCACGCGTGGCCTGCGCCGACATCATCGTGTGGATATGGGCCGCGCACATGGCCTGGCCGAGGTCGTCGTCAGCCAATGTGCGGCGGGTGTCAACCGCTGCCAGGGCAAGTACCAGCGAGAGGGCCAGCCAAGATGTGGAGCGTATCATCAATACTACCTCCTGTTTCTCTCCCCACAAGAGGGCGAGAGTCGTGGTGCGTCGTGGAGATGCGCACCGATGTGCGATCTAGGGTGCATAGGTGATGCGATGCATGGACTGTGGGCGATGTTGCGCCCTGTAATTTCAAAAGATACTGACTGAGTTGATGAGTATAGAGCTGACATCAATAGGAAAGACTGGATATTGATGCAATAAGGGGTTCCGCGTACGCCACGCTCGCCGGTCACGACCGGCTCGTTGGCGCACCCCGGGGGCCCGCTCCGAGCGGGGGGCGGGCGACGAGCGATCGGCAGCGTATCGATCGCCATGACGGCAAGCCTGATACAGGCGGCGAGCTTCTTCGACGTGCGCACCGCTCCGGCCGATCGACCATTGGCACCCCGTTGAAAAGCCCGACGCGGGCTGCAAGGGGTCTTCGAGGCAACGGATAAGATACTCGAGCGCGCGCTACCCGGTGCAGGATTCGCGGGGAAGTAGGTAAGGCGGGGGGAGATTGGACGTGCATCGGGAAAGCGTTGATGGGGGAGGCAACACGGTGAAACCGGATAGATCCCGTCGCGACGACGTCATGCGACGTGCGCTATGGGCCACCACCTTCTTCAACCTGGGTGGCGGACTGGCGCTGGCATTTCCGTCTTCGGTTCTCGGCCAGTTGGCGGGCCTGCCGGGGGAATCGTCGGTGCTGTATCGCTTTACTGCGGCACTGTTCGTCCTGCTTTTCGGAGGAGCCTACGCCTGGCTGGCGATGCAATCGCGGATCGACCGGCCGATGGTGGCGTTCACCGCCCTCGGCAAAGCGAGCTTCTTCGTACTCATGGTGTCACTATGGCTGGTGGACGAGGCATCTGGGTCTGGCTTGATCGCCGCCACCGGCGACTTGGTCTTTGCCGCCATCTTCGCCTGGTGGCTGACAGGGGAGCGACAGTTGGCGTAGGTGACCAGTTTGCCGGCCTCTCCTAAAGGCGCTCGCCGGCCGAAGAGACCGGGATCACGGTCTCCTGTCGCATCATTAGAATAGGTGGGCTTCAGGAGAGTAGGTGGATACACTTTCAAGCAGGCGCTAACCGGCCGATCAGGCAGCCCTGTTTCGGGCCAGGGCGGTTGGGTCCGGTAATGTTGACACCGTCCAACCTCGGTGCTAGGAAGCGAAGTTCACTCAAATTTTAGCGGTGTGCAGTGGAAACGTGCGTCCGGGCTCACGGAAGCGTGAGCCGATGTAGCTCAAATGGTAGAGCAACTGATTTGTAATCAGTAGGTTGCCAGTTCGAGTCTGGCCATCGGCTCCATGGCCGAGGAGAGGTACCCAAGCGGCCAAAGGGGGCAGACTGTAAATCTGCTGGCATACGTCTTCGGAGGTTCGAATCCTCCCCTCTCCACCTCTCACCGAACACACGGAACAAATCAGATCAACGTGAACCCAATCGACACATATATAATGTTGGCTTCGTTCGTCGGCGCAGAGCGATGCGCCGGCGTTCGGCCAGTGCTCACTACGCAGTGCGTGCAAGTGCCTCGTCTTGGGGTCTGCGCGGGAATAGCTCAGTTGGCTAGAGCATCAGCCTTCCAAGCTGAGGGTCGCGGGTTCGAGTCCCGTTTCCCGCTTTCTATCGATTCGCTCAGGGGACGTACGCTGCCCAGGTAGCTCAGTAGGCTAGAGCGCGTCCTTGGTAAGGACGAGGTCAGCGGTTCGACTCCGCTCCTGGGCTCTTTCAACCCACCACAATCAGGAGAGATTAGATCGATGGCGAAGGAGAAATTCGAGCGGACGAAACCGCACTGCAACATTGGAACGATCGGCCACATCGACCACGGGAAGACGACGCTGACGGCGGCGATCACGCGGACGTTGGCGGATGCGGGGACGGCGAAGTTCGTAGCGTT
>JBGTMF010000103.1:0-2021 GCA_041743795.1 Thermodesulfobacteriota bacterium
GCGTCGGGGTGCCACGGTCCGCGCGTCATACCCGTCGGCACGAACCGCGCGCCGTCCCGTTGGTACAGGGATCGCGCCTCTTCCATGAAATCGCTTCCTCAGCCGCGCATGCCGACGGCCGGCGCGTGCTCGTGCAAGCTCGCGTCCGCACTCGGGCGCGCACCGACCCGTGCGAACCAGGCGTTGATGTTGGCAAGCTCCACCGGCAACGGCTGCCCCACCCCGGCGCCGAAGTCGAGGAACGCGTACAGCAGGATGTCGGCCATCGTGAAGCGGTCGCCGCACAGGAACTGCCGGCCGTCGGCCATCAAACCGTCGAGCCAGCCGAGGTTCTCGCGCGCCACGCGCTTGAGACCGGCCGACGCTTCCGGAACCGTCGGGATGCGATCCTTGAAGATCGCCAGGCCCTCGCCGTAGCGGAAGCCGTTCGCTAAAGGCTCGATGATGTTGAGATCGACCCGCCGCGTCCACATCCGCGTCTCCGCCTTTTCCAGCGCGGTGGTCCCCACCAGTGGCGGTGAGGGAATCGTGTCCTCGAGGTACTCGCAGATCGCCGTGACCTCGGCGATGATCGTGCCGTCGTCGAGTTGAAGGCATGGAAGCTGTCCGGCCGGATTCTTCTCTTTGTAAGCGGCCTGGCGATTCTCGCCGCCCATCAGGTCGACCTCCTGATTCGCCAGGTCGATAGCCTTCTCCGCCGCAAACATCCGCACCATGCGCGGATTCGGTCCGAGACTGTTCAGTAGTTTCATCGCGTGGCTCCTTCGTTGCGGGAAGTTCCCTTCGTAGAGCTTCCCGCGCCGCCACACAAACATTTCAGGTAGCAGCTTTCAGCTTTCAGCTTTCAGCCATCAGCTGGGCGGCCAGCTACCCGCGACTCCTCACCCCTGGCTGAAAGCTGACCTGGAACATCGCGGGGGCGAACCGGCCATCAGCTGGATGCCGGCTTTCGCCCGCATGACGGTGGGGATGGAGTAGTTTCCAGTGCGAATGATCCGGCGTCCCGCCGGTGGCCAGGCTGATAGCTGACAGCCGGGGCCGGCTACGCCGGCCCCGATGTGCGAAAGCGGATCGGGAGTGAGCCGGGCACTCGGAAGAGCGACGGGCCCCACTCGATCGTTTCGCTTTCGAGCTCGAAGTCGCGCGCTCTGGCCATCAACCCACCGATGGCCAGTTCTGCTTCGAGATGTGCGAGGTGCGCGCCGAGGCAGAAGTGCGCGCCGCCGCCGAAGGCGAGGTGTTCGTTGTTCGCCCTGCGGATGTCGAAACGATCGGGATCGGGAAAGCGCTCCGGGTCGCGATTGGCGGCGTGCAGCAGGCCCCACACAGTGCTGTTTTTCGGGATGGTAATGCCGTCGAACGTCGCATCCTCATGTACGACACGGGGGGTAAGCGGAATCGGACTGTCGTAGCGCAGGCACTCGTCGACCGCGCTGGCTATAAGGTCGGGATTCGCCTGCAAGAGGGCGATCTGCTCCGGATGGCGGACGAGGGCCCGGGTGCCGTTGGCGATCAAACCGATGGTGGTTTCAAAACCCGCGATGAGGAGGCCGATCGACTGCGAGATCAATTCTTCGATCGACAGCCGGTCTCCTTCCTCCTCGACGCGAATCAGATTGGAGAGAATGTCGTCACCGAGGTTGGCGCGCCGATCGGCGATCAGGGCGACGAAGTAGGCGGTGAGATTCTCGGCCGCCGCAACGGCGCGCTCGATAACCTCCGGTAGAGCGATCCCGGCCGCCAGGCCGTGCGTCGCATCGGCAGTCCAGGACGTGAAGCGGTCGCGGTCAGCCAGCGGCACCCCCATCATCTCGCAGATCAGGGTCGACGGCACCGGCAGTGCGAGATCGCGGACCACATCCATTCGGCCGGTCGGAATCACCCGGTCGAGGCATTCCTCGGCGACCGCGGCGATCTTCGGCCGCAGGCGCTCGACCGCGCGCGGCGTGAAGCCGCGGCTCACCAGCTTGCGCAGGCGGGTGTGGTTCGGCGGATCCTGCTGCAACATGAAACGCCCCGGC
>JBGTMF010000104.1:0-4064 GCA_041743795.1 Thermodesulfobacteriota bacterium
ACCCTCCCGATCCGAGCCCCGCTGCGCGCGCGGTGGCGCACGCTACGGTTTAGCGGAACGACGGCGCCGCCGGCGCGGCAGAACCGCCGCCCGAAGTCGACGTCCTCCATGTACAGGAAGTAGCTCTCGTCGAAGCCGTCCAAACGCAGAAACCTATCCCGCGCGACGAAGAAGCACGCGCCGTGTGGCCATTGCCACGATTCATCGTCGAAGCCGCGGTGACGTGTCATGGCGGCAGCCAACCGATCTCCGCGGTAGTTGGAGAGCAGCGCGTCGTGCAGGAGCTTGCGGAAGGAGTATCCCGGTTGGCAGCCCGCCACCGTGACGCCGTCGGGCTCGCACAGGTCGGCCGCCGCGCAGACGTTCGGCTCGGCGCGCAGCCGCTCGAGTCCCGCGACAAACAACTCGGAGTCGGGGAGACAATCCGGATTGAGGAAACAGAGATGAGTGGCCGTTGCCGCTCGAGCGCCGATGTTGGCCGCGCGGCCGAAGCCGAGATTGCGCTCTTGCAACAGGACGCGCGCCCCGTTGGCACGGCCGACGGCCGCACTGCCGTCCGTCGAAGCGTTGTCGACGACGATGATTCGCTGCCTCATCCGCGCCGGCAGGCCTCCCATGCAGTCCCGCAGAGCTGCCTCGGACTGGTGCGTCACGACGACGACATCGAGATCCATGGCTCGGCTATCCCGATGCAGCTCCAGCGGCGTCGCCGCGCAACCGGGTGCGGGCTGCGCGCAACCGCCGCCATGAGCGTTCGATTCCGGGCGCGACCGAAAGCGCCCGCAACCGCCATATGTTGCGTCGCGTCGGGCCGTGGCAGGCATTGCTGAGGTGAGCAACGCGAACTCCGCGCCGCGGAAACCCGCCGTGCCAGTGCTCACAGTGATTCCACGACCAATCGAGCGATGTGGCGCAATCGGGACGAATCTCGTTCGCCCAGAATTGGAGATAGTCCTGATCGGCAATCATGTGCTCTCCCACTTGATGCACTGGGCCGCGCCGATCGATCTCCGCGAGTGTCCAGTCGCAGATCTGAGACAACGCGGCTCGGCGCGCCAGCACCACGCCCGAATTGAAGAAGCGGAAGACGTCGAGCGGCGGCGCTTCGTCGCGGGCACCGAGCCATGGACGCGTGTAGTGCCGGTAGTGGTCGTGGAAGAACGCCCTGCCGTGTGGCGAGCCCGGTGGTGGATTCTGCTCGACCATCCCCAGCTCACGCCCTTCTAACGCGGTGGAGACGTCGCGCGCACGAACGCGGCGAGCGAACACCGCGTCGGCATCGAGATAGAGGACGAAGTCGGCGGCGGAGTGCTCGAGACACGATCGCAGGGCGAGGAACTTGAGCAGGAACCTATGCGAACGGTGCAAGGCCGGCGCAGCCGCAAGGGAGATCGGGCGGAACCGCGAATGCGAAGGCAGCGCGATCGGGCAGTCCGTGCCCACCATGGCCAAGACATCGAACGACGTGTGGCGCAGCGCCGAGCGAACCGTCTCCCGCATCGCGGAGAAATAGGTCGGCGCACCGACCGCATAAGTGCAGACGACGACCGACTCTCCACGCCCGGTTTCGGCACCCATCATCCTCGGCGCAGTAGGCCACACGCCGCCACGAATACAAGAGCGTCCGTGGCTTCAATCCGGTGTCTCGGAAATCGTCGCCGTTCCGCCCGTCGGCGTCCGCGGACGAATCGAGCGCGGCGGAGGCGCGCGATTCGAGGCGTACCATCGACGGCGAAAATCGGGGCAAGTTGAGAAGTTAAGCTTCTTCTCCGAAGCGAGACTGGGGGAACGGGGGGACGTATGTCACGACGCGACCGAGGCAAGTGTCGGAGGGGCGTATCGGTTCCTTCGTATCTCTCGGTAGAGCGGGTGCCGCGTTCTCAATCGTACCACCGGGGCCTTCCGCAGGCTGGGATACAGCCTGGTCGACTTTCTCGACGGCTGGCCGCCGCAGCTCGGGATCATCGCGCGCCCTTGGCGACTCGGTCGCGTCGTTACATACGTCCCGAAAGCGCCGCGGCGCGGAATCCCAGGTCAGGGGGATGATCCAGAGGGGATCCCGCGCGGCGTCATGTTCCTTTTGCGGGACGATGGGCGCTGAGCTAGGTTCTCTTGCATGGAGCGGCCGGGCACCGGAGCGAATCGCGATGCCGAGCCGCCGTCGGTAGTCGCCCCCTTCGATGACGAACCGGACACTACTCTGATCGACGAGATGCTCCGCCTGAAGGTTTCCGATCGGTTGCGGATGCTCTGTCGGAATGTGAATGCCCTCCGACGATTCCGACCAGTTTGATATCGTCGGTCTGCTCGACGCACTCGACGGGGTCGATTTCATCGTCGTTGGTGGTGCTGCGGCAACTCTTCACGGTGGACCGCGTCTCACCATCGACTTGGACATCGTGCCGGCCTTGTCAGAACCGAATGTTCGGAGGCTGGGTACGGCTCTGCAAGATGTCGGTGCCGTCGTTCGCGAGTCGGGCAACCGACGCCTCGCGTTGACGATGGATCTTCTGATTTCGTCTCGTACCGCCGAATCCGCCGGGCAACTCCGACTTCGAACGACAAGAGGTCCGCTTGACGTCCTCTGGCGACTTTACGACGGCCGCAACTACGAAACGTTGGTCGGCGATTCGGTGGTTCTCTCCGACGATGAGCGCGAGGTCCGCGTGATCGGTATCGGCGATCTCATCGATGTAAAGATCGGCGCAGGGCGGCCGCAAGATCTGGAAGACGTGCGATATCTGGAGCGAATCAGAATGCGAACCCACCGACGGTAGGATTGCCCGCAGTGCTGGTGTCGCCACCGATCCACCTCGGGCCGACACAATGGTTGAATTAAGCCGCTCCGCGACAGCCGTGCCTGTGAATCGGCATGGGGCCTGACCTTCACACCCCTGGCTCTCCGCCAACTTCATGGTCGCGAGCGCCTTCTTTCAGACTTCGGAGTAGGCGTCCATGCCGTTGCCGGTGCGCACGTCGGCGCCGAGCCGGTCGATTTCACGGTGAGGCCGGCGTAGCAAGTTGGAGGGCGACAATGGGCGCGAGAATCTTTTCCTCGCCTTTGCGGAACTCCAACGGCATCGGCGGGAGCTGTTGATCGAAGCGGCCCTCCAGCGATGTGCGCACGACGACGAAGGCGGCCGCACCCTCGGCGGGCCTGGCGATCCACACCCCCTCGGGCGAATATCGGGTCCACCCAGTGCCTTCGACGCCCACGACCTCCTCGTCGAAGAATCTCGTGAAGAAGATCAGTCGTTTGTCATCGGAGTCGGTGGGGTCAAGGGGAATTCGCCAAGACAGAGAGCGAGCACCATTCGCCGACCATCGCTTGATCTCCGTGGCCAATCGCAGCAGACGAAGTCCCAACAGCCGATGAACCGCCCCTTCCGCATCCGCGGCGATCTCCTGCCAGTCATTCGGCGTGAGTGTCAGGCACGATCTTTCCCCACCTTCTGGTAGTTCCGCGCAAACCTGCGCGATATCCGGACGTGTCCATGAGTGGATTGGGCTGGAGAAAAAGGCGGCGCCTTTGACCGACGTGTGCAGCCACCCGTCCTGCGTTTGGTGTCCCTTCACCTCGCGCACGACGCGCAGTTGGGTGGGCGAAAGATGTGGTGAGTTTGCCGAGCCCGCCCACGCGGCGGCTACCTCTCCCATGTTGCTGAGTGGCACCGTGCGAACGGCGTACTGGATGTCGAGAGCACTCATGCCTTCCAGCTCGGACGCCCGCGCCAGGGCAATACCCTCGCGCAGCGACCACTGCGATGAAATCGTCAGCCAATCCATGCTGATCCATGACATCGCCGCCCCCGCGAAGACGGCAACCGCAAGGCCATCAACGATGCGTGAGCGAACTCGGCGCGTAGCCTGGAAAAAGATCCATCCGGCACAAAACGCGATGGCGGGCCATGCCGCGCCGAAGTACTGCGCATTTCGCTCATCGTGATCACTCATTCCGGGATCGTGATCAGGTGTTTCGGTTATCGTGATCACGGAGTCGGAGCGGAGCGACGCTGGACGGTGGCTTTTTGTACGGATGGTCTCCTTTCGATGTGTTCCGGGTT
>JBGTMF010000105.1:0-8402 GCA_041743795.1 Thermodesulfobacteriota bacterium
TGTCGGCGATCGCGAGAAAGCGCGTAAATCGGGACGATTCGCCGGGAGTTGGCGGAATCAGGTAGCGGCGTAGTAGTCGGGCGGAAGCCTGGCTGCCCAGAAGGAAGAAGGGGCCCGGAGTTAGCGCTCCGGACCCCCAAGTAGGTTCGCGCGAACGCGAGACCTGGCTGTAGAGCCGTCGTCTCACGTCGGCGCGGCAGTGTCCAGAGGCAATCGGGCGGAGAGCGCCCGGCCGTGGAGGAGCTTCGCCAGCGAACATGCCGTCAATGCAGGGGTTTGTTCGTGATCTGCCGGTGCTGCGACCGCGGGCAGGCGTACTGTAGCCAGGGGTGCCGTGAGCACGGCTACCGGCAGCGGCGTCGTGAAGCGTGCCGTCGCCACCAGCGCAGCGAAGAGGGTCGTCTCGATCACCGCGACCGTCAGCGCGCGTACCGAGCTCGACGGGCCGGACTGAGTGCGGTCGGTCGGGTGTGCGTGACGGATAAAGGTTCCACGGCGGAGGGCACTGAGTGCACTCTCCCGACCGCGCCAATTTCTGAATCGGCGCGGAAGGAGAGCGATGAAGAAGGGATTGCGGAATCAGCGGTCCACCGTTGTGTGTGCTGCGGCAGGGAGGGGCGCTTGGTGCGATGGCACGACGGGCCGCGCCCCGGTTGGCTGGCGTGGAGCCGCCGCGAGTGGGGCCCACGGCCGAGATGAGGGGCTGGATTGGGTTCGGCGGAGGTGGTCGCGATGATCTCGGCCGAGCAGAGCGCGGAGATCCGCCGGCTGTTCTACGCCGAGCACTGGAAGGTGGGCACGATCGCCGAGGCGCTTGCGCTGCACCGCGACGCGGTCAAGCGCGCAATCGGAGTTGAGAGCTTCCTTAACCGCAGCGCCGCACGGGCGCGGCCGACCATACTCGACCCCTACCTGCCCTTCGTTCGCCAGACGCTTGCGCAATACCCGAAGCTGCGAGCGACGCGGTTGCACCAGATGCTGGTGGGTCGCGGCTACCAAGGCTCGGTGGTGCAGCTGCGCCGAGCGATCCGCCCGCTGCGGCCACGGCCCGCGGGCGAGGCGTACCTCGAGCTGCGCACCTTGCCGGGCGAGCAGGCGCAGGCCGACTGGGGATCGTTCGGCACGTGGGGCCAGCGACGACTGTCGTGCTTCGTGATGGTGCTGTCGTGGTCGCGTGCGATCCACGCGGTGTTCACCCTCGATCAGTCGATGGAGAGCTTCCTGCGCGGGCACGTCGAAGCATTCGAGTACTTCCAGGGATGTCCGAGGACCGTTCTCTACGACAATCTTAAAAGCGCGGTACTGGAGCGCCGTGGGGAGGCGATTCGCTTCCACCCGCGACTTCTCGAACTCTGCGGCCACTACCACTACGCGCCGCGGCCGGTCGCCGTGGCGAGGGGCAACGAGAAGGGACGCGTCGAGAGGCAGATTCAGTACCTCCGCACTTCGTTCTTCGCCGCCCGCCACTTCCGCGACGTCGAGGACTTGAACGAGCAGTTTCGCCGCTGGCGCGAGCAGGTGGCGCACGAGCGGCCGCAGCCCCAGGAGCGCCACCAGAGCGTAGGCGCCGCCTTCGAGCACGAGCGGTCGTTTCTGCTGCCGCTGCCCGCGCACCCCTTCGAGGCGCAGAGCGTGAAGGTCGCCCGCTCGGGGAAGACGCCGTATCTCACCTTCGACCGAAACCGCTACTCGATCCCGCACACGCTGGTGCGCAAGCCGCTGACGGTGGTGGCCGATCGCGACACGGTGCGTATCGTCGATGGTGCCCAGGACGCCGTGGCCACCCACCGCCGCTCGTGGGCGGTGGGCGAGACGGTGGAGGACTCGGCGCATATCGCCGAGCTGGTACGCACCAAGCGCGCCGCCCGCGAGATCAAGGGCCGAGACCTGCTGCGCGTCGCCGTGCCGGAGAGCGAGCGCATCTTCGAGGAGCTGGCGCTGCGCGGGGACAATCTCGGTGGCAACACCGTGCGCCTCCTCCAACTCCTCGACGACTACGGAGCCGAGGAGCTGCGTGCGGCGGTCTCGGTGGCGATAGAGCGCGAAGCGTGGGGTGCGGGATCGGTCGCCCACATTCTCGAGCAGCGTCGGCGTGCCCGCGGTGAGAAGCCGCGCGTGCGCGTCGAGCTACCCCAGGACCCGCGGGTGAGAAACCTGCGGGTGAGCTCCCATGACCTTGGAGGATACGATGCCCTCATCGACGAAGAAGCCGACGACTGACAGGACCCCGAGCACCGCTAACGGCGGCGGCGGCGGCAGCGCCACCACCGCCACGACCACCTCTGCCACCCGGACGACCCCGGCTGATCTCGCCGAGGCGCTACGCGAGATCGGCCTGCGCAGCTTCGACGACTCGCTCGACGACTTCATCGCGCGGGCCACCACCGCGCGCTGCTCGGTGGTGCAGATCCTCGAGCAGATCGTCAGCGCCGAGCGCACCGAGCGCGCGCGGCGCAGCGTCGAGCGTCACCTCGGCCGTGCCCACCTCGGGCGCTTCAAGCCGATGTGCGACTTCGACTGGAGCTGGCCCAGGGGCATCGACCGCGAGACGGTCGAGCGCATTCTCACCCTCGGCTTCATCGACCGCTCGGACAACGTCGTCCTGGTCGCCCCGCAGGGGCTCGGTAAGACGATGATCGCCAAGAACGTCGTCCACGCCGCCGTGCTCGCCGGCCACAGCGCGCTGTTCGTCACCGCCAGCGACCTGCTCCTCGATCTCTCCAAGCAGGAGACCGCCCGAGCCCTCGACCGCCGCCTTCGTCACTACGCCTCCTACCACGTACTCGCCGTCGATGAGATCGGTTACCTCTCCTACGACAACAACGCCGCCGACCTGCTCTTCCAGATCATCACCCGCCGCTACGAGAAGCGGCCGGTGATCCTCACCACAAATCTGGCGTTCTCGGCCTGGGACACGGTGTTTCCCAACGCCGCCTGCGCCACCGCGCTGATCGATCGGCTCACCCACCACGCCGAGATCGTCTCCATCGAGGGCGAGAGCTACCGAAAGCGTGAGGCCGAGGAGCGAAAGAAGAGCCGGCGCAACAAAGGCGGTGCCCGCAATGAATCGTGACGCCGCCGGCGCAACCAACGCTGTGGCCTCTGCCCGTCGCAAGGAGTCGTCGAACGTGGCCTCCCCACTGCCGGTCACTCGCGCCGCCGATCTGCCCACCGCCCCGCTGGCGGCCAAGTGGCTCGTGGAATCCCTGTGGGCCGCCGAGGGGGTCGGCGTGATCGGCGGGACACCGAAGAGCTGCAAGACCTGGCTCGCCCTCGACCTCGCCGTCGCTGTGGCCTCCGGCTCCCCCGCTCTCGGCCGATTCCCCGTGCCGACTGCCGGGCCCGTGCTCGCCTACGGCGCCGAGGACGGCCCCGAGCAGCTGCGTGATCGGCTGATGGCGATCACTCGTGCGAAAAAACTCAACCTCGCCGACCTCGATCTGTTTCTGCTCACCGTCCCATCACTGCGCCTCGACTCCGCGCTCGACCGGGCGCGTCTCGACGCCACCGTCGAACGTCTGCGCCCGCGACTGCTGCTCCTCGACCCGTTCGTGCGTCTACACCGCTCGGACGAAAACTCCGCCGCCGACATGGCCGCGCTGCTCGGCGAACTGCGCGATCTCCAACGCCGCCACCACCTCGCCATCATCCTCGTCCACCACCTGCGCAAGAACGCAGCCGCCACCCTCGGCGGTCAGGCCCTGCGCGGCTCCGGAGATCTGCACGCCTGGGGCGATTCCAATCTCTACCTGCGCCGCCGCGACGACCACCTCTCGCTCTCCATCGAGCACCGCGCCGCCCCCGCACCCGATCCACTGCGACTCGTCCTTCGCGACGATCCTGTCCCGCACCTGGCCGTCGTCGACTCCGCTCAAATGCCCGACGAATCCAGCGGCCCCGCTCTTACCGATCGTGTCCTCGATCTCATCCGCGCAAGCCCCGTCCCGCTCACCCGCGACGCTATCCGCACCCAACTCAAAATCCGAAACGCATCGCTCGGCGAAGTCCTCGCCAACCTACATACCCGCGGACAGATCCTTCGCCGTCCCGACGGATTTCGAGTCGCCGACCCCGCGCTCAACACCGTTCCCGTTCCCATCCCTACACAACTGCGGGAACGGAACGACCGCTGCGGAATCGAGACGGCTGGACCCAACAATCCCTAAGCCCGTCTCGATTCCGCGCGGTCTCGGCTGCCGTCCATATTTCCGCGTTTCCTCGTGAGCGACAACACGCCGCGCTCTCTCACGCGCTCGCCTAC
Source organism: Thermodesulfobacteriota bacterium (assembly GCA_041743795.1). GTDB lineage: Bacteria > Desulfobacterota > Binatia > HRBIN30 > CADEER01 > CADEER01. Next base: position 4,262 of record JBGTMF010000105.1, read on the forward strand.
GGCGCGCTCGAGCACGGTGCAATCGAGCGCATTCTGCTCGCCCGCGCCGTCCCCCGGCGGCTCGACGAGTATGTGGCCGAGCTGACCGCAAGCAGTCTGCGGCGACCGATCGTGGACAGCAGCAGCACCGAGCCGCGCGACCTCACCGAGTACGACGCGCTGCCGTGTCGAACCAGCCCCCCGCCATCAGCAGGAGACCCGCCATGTCCCGAGACGGAAAAGGAAAAGGCACCGCCACAGAGCGGCGCCAGCGAATCGAGCAGCACCTCGGACGACTCGGACTGAAGGGGCTCGATATCGAGGCCCACCTCGCCTGGGCGAACGATACCAAGCCCGCAGAGCTAGAGGCCGCCGTTTCGTGGATCTCACTTTGGCCGCCGCCAAAGGTCCCGGACTTTGCTCGCGGTCAGGTGCGCGATTTGCGCGTGCGCTGGGCGCTGGAGGAGGCCGGCTTGTCCTACGAGACGCGACTCCTCGGATTCGGCGATCAGGACAAGCCCGAGTACCGCGCCCTGCAACCCTTCGGGCAAGTGCCCATCTACCAAGAGGATGGTCTGACCCTCTTCGAATCCGGGGCAATCGTGCTGCACATCGGCGAGCACTGTGAAACGTTGCTCCCGGCCGACGCAGGCGCGCGCGCACGCGCGATCCAGTGGATGTTCGCCGCGCTCAATTCGATCGAGCCCTTTGCCCAGCAAGTCGCCGCGCTCGACTTCTTCTACCCCAACGAAGAGTGGGCGAAGCTGCGACGCCCCGGAGCGGTCGAGCTCATGCAGAAACGTCTGGTGGGACTGTCCGCATCGTTGGGCGACAAACCGTTCTTCGACGGAGACCGCTTCACAGCGGGCGACTTGATGCTGGCGACCGTGTTGCGAATCCTGAAGCACACCGATCTCGTCGCCAGCGAAGCGCGCCTCGCCGCCTATCTGGAACGCTGCATGGCGCGGCCCGCGTTCCAACGCGCCTACGATGCGCAGCTCGCGGATTTCGAAGAGGCCGCCTAGTCGATTCCGGATTGTGTAGGCGCCCAGGTTCGCCGAGCTGGGCGAGCGCGGCTGCGCTACGCGAGAACGAAGACGAGCGCGCCGAGGGCGAAGCCCGCGTAGCGGCTGGTGGCGAATCCCCGAACGACTTGGCGCTCGAGCTCCTTCAGCGGCTCTCCTCCGTTGGTCGTCCGCAACGCGACCGGCACCTCGAAGATCGCAGCCTGTGCAGCTCGCGCGACGAGGACCGCCAGCAACATTGCGCGGCTCGGGTTGTCGATCGGGACGAGCCACAACGTCGCCAGAACCAGCAGCCACGGGGCCGCAATCCCGCCCCAGCTCATCCGGAGGAATTGGCGTCGGTCGTTGCGATCGAACGGGAAGTTGAAGATGAAGTAGTACCGGGCGGGCTTCTCGAACACCTCCGTGACGGCGCCGGAAAGGCGCGCGCCCGCGAAGTGACCCCATTCGTGGACGATGGCGGCAAGTACGGTCGCGGCCACTACGGCGTTCACGATCGCCACGGCTCGCGCCAGGAACCAGTCGCTGCCGACCGCCCAGTTGTCCGCGGCTCCCCAGAGTGTGATGGCGGCCAGCGCGGCGACTCCGTGAATCCTCGCAACTCGCTTCAGATTCGATCGCTGCTTCTTCGCGTCACGCTCGGTTTCGCTGCCGCCGTGGTTCTCGGTCATAGTTACCTCCGTTGCGCCGCACGTTAGCCCGGTGGGAAAGCAAAGGGACGCAGGGACGACCCGAACGACCCGGGGGCTGCCGATCTCACGCTGCCACGCGGCGCGAGCGGAGCTGTACGACCAGTTCCAGGTTGAGTGCGGATGCGATCCGCCGGAGAGTATCGAGATTCGGTGTTACTCCACCGGCTTCCAGTCGGGCGATGGCGGGCTGAGTGCTGCCGATCCGCGACGCTAGCTCCACCTGGGTGATGCCGGCGCGTTCTCGTGCTTCGCGCACCTTCTCTGACAGATTGAATGAATCCCTGGCTTCGCGATGACCCTGGCGCCGTTCCTCACTCTTGGCCCTTGCTCGCTTGATCGAATCCCAGCTACGCCGTTTCGTTGTCGTCTTCGCCTGCGACATGATGGTCCTCCATGCAGCGCTGCATGGCTCGATACGCCCGCGCGATCTCGGCACGCTCCTGCGTGCGCTGCTTGCGAAACACGGTCAGTAGGATAATCCGGCGCCCGGAGGCAATAAAATAGGAGATGCGGACGGCGTCGCCGCGCGATCCGAGGTAGAAGCGCAGCTCTCGTAACTTGCCTCGAAGCTGGCGGGTGTAGGGCTGATCGAGCAACGGCCCGCGCTCCGCCAACAGGTCAATGTAGAATTCAACACGACCAAACTCCGCCGGTGGCAGGCCCTCGACCCAGTCCGCAACCTCGGGCTCCAACTCCACCTTGCCCCATGGCATTCGAAACCCTCACATACCGTACATGGTATGTCAAGAAAGGCGTGCAACTTCAGACCGGCCGAAAGCAGCGGGACGCGGTTCCGATGTTCCGATTCTCGTGCAAGGAGTCGTGCGGGTTGCTGATGGCGATCCAGTATGCGGTGTCGGCGAATACGCCCTTCACTCGGGGTCGTCTTTCGGGCCGCCGTGCAGGTAGTGATGAAGGTTCCTCGCCAGATCCGGCGGAACCTTCCGCCATTCGGCGTCGGGGACCTCCGCCGCAAGCTCGTCCGCGCCCTCCCAGATGGGCGTGGCGGTCGGGTCGTACTTCGGAAGACGCGTGCCCGGCGGGCGGGGACCGCCCCCCTGGGGGTTCGTCGCCTTGTTTCGTCCCTTCGGTCGCAAGAAATCTCTTCTATCATACGTGACGGCGACAGCCGAATGCCGAATGTCGGGCAAGCCCGCTTCGAGCGGCGCCGCCCGCATGTCGGAACCTACTCATCTGCCGCCCAGGCAATCGCGCTTAGCTCGCGCACGTGTGTGATTTCCCGACTCGATACCGGTCGGTCCTGGGAGGCTTCCGGCGTCGCGACGGCGGCGGTGTGACCGTCGAGGGCGACGAACTCCACTTCGTATGCTTGTCCGTCGCGGTAGATTTGCACCACCGTGCCGACATCACCGGGCTCCAGCTGCTCGTCGGGAACGGCGTCCGTGAGGACACTTCTTGCCGTGGGGCGATTACACGGCCTTCGCTACCTTTGGGCACGTGGCCGACCGGTAGTACTTGGAGCAATTGGCGTTGATGCTTGTCACCCTGAGGGTTACAACCTTGGTCGATGTCGACTACGTCGACTATCACCGAGAGAAGAACACTCATGCACAATCCCCCTCATCCTGGAGCGATCATTCGCGAGCTGTGTCTCGAGCCGCTCGGCCTGTCGGTGTCTGATGCGGCCAAAGCCCTGCGGGTCAGTCGCAAGACGCTCTCCGAGATTCTCAACGGCCGTGCTGGCGTCAGTCCGGTGATGGCGATCCGCTTGTCGATCGCATTCGATACCACCCCCGAGAGCTGGATGGCGCAGCAGGCGCAGTACGACTTGTGGAGAGCCAACAAGAAGCGCAAGGCTCTGGAGAAGAAGATCAAGAAACTCGCAGCCTGAGAGTTGATCGCCACGTGCGCCTTGACGACGAGACGCGTGAGCTGGTGAGAGTTTCGACAGGCGGGATGACGGTGGAAGCGCAGAACGCGCCGGCCGCGCGAGGGCCGACCACGAGAGTTCTCGTGCGCCATTGCACGCATGGAGTTTCGTGCTGCCGGTCGGTGGTGCGATCCTGACACCCATATCCAAGTGGCGTAGCCGACGCGGGACGGTTGCGCGACTGCACGAGTTGTCGTCGTCGTGTGGGACGGACGGCGGTTCGTAGGGCGAATCCGTCTGGCGTCTGCAGTCGTAAAACCAGACTTTTGGCCGGACATTCGAGCGGTCCTAAAAGGGATTGCCAGAACACAAAGTAGCAGCTATTTTAGGAACTTGGCGCACTATGAAAGCGGACATTAAAGCGGACATGGAAGCAGACGCGAAACAGACGCCTGATCGCCACGAAGACTCAGCCGAGATGGAAACACTGGTCCTCGGAGAGGATTCGCGCCATCGACCTGCCATCGGCGATCTGGCTGTCGAGCTCGTAGCAGCCTCCGCGGGACTGCGGCGGAGCCTGCCTCCGGGTGTAGTGCAGGCCTTGGCGGATCTCG
>JBGTMF010000106.1:0-8849 GCA_041743795.1 Thermodesulfobacteriota bacterium
GCAGTGCGGCGCGCCCGACCATCAGCTCGGCGAGCTCCGCTTCGCTGGTCGCCGACGTCAGCCGCTGCGCGACGACGCTACCGCGGCGCAGAACCGTCACGGAATCGCACAGCGCCATCACCTCGCGCAGCTTGTGGGTGATGAGCAGGATGGCGACGCCGCGGTAGCGCAGCGCCCGCAGCACGGCAAACAGCTGCTCGATCTCGCCGGGAGTAAGGACCGCCGTCGGCTCATCGAGAATCAGCAGGGTGACATCGCGCATCAGCGCCTTGAGGATCTCGATGCGCTGGCGAACCCCAACCGGCAGGGCACCGACGCGGATGTCGCGATCACCGATCGCCAGGCCGAACTCGCCCGCGCGCCGCTTCGCCGCCGCCCATACGGCGGCGTAGTCGAGCAGCGGCGACCGTTCGTCATCGGCCAGCGCCAGATTCTCGCTGATCGTCAGTGCGTCGATCAGCGAGAACTCCTGATGCACCATGCCGATGCCCAGTCGTCGCGCGTCGGCCGGCTGTTCGATGAGCACCGGCTGGCCGCGCCAGCGGATCTCGCCGGCTGCGGCGACCAGTCCGTAGAGCGTGTTCATCAGCGTCGACTTGCCGGCGCCGTTCTCGCCGAGGACGGCGCGGATCTCGCCGGCGGCGAGATCGAGACTCACCGTCCACAGCGCCCGTACCGCGCCGAAGCGCACCGAGATGTCGCGCAGCGAGAGAAGCGGAGGGGAGGCTGTCGGCGCGGTGCTCAAAACTCGGAGGAGGGTACGCTCAACTGGCGCGCCGTGATCGCCGCCTGCGCGTTCTCGATGCGCGCCATGGCCGCATCGGGAATCCGATCGCGAAGCGCCGGGTTGACGACGAAGGTGATCACCTTTTCGGCCATGCCGAGGTTGGTGATGCGGGCCCGGAACGTCCCCTGCTGGACCTCGCTCGCAACACGCAGAAAGGCGCCCGGGATGTCGATCACCGCGCTGGCGAGAACGACCTCCGGTGCGATCTCGTTCTGGTCCTTGTTGGTGCCGAAGGCTAGAACGTTGCGCGCCTGCGCCGCCTGAAAGACGCCGAGGCCGGCCGCGTCGGCATTGTGGATGAGGAAGTCGGCGCCCTGTTGTACCTGCGCGTTAGCCGCCTCTTTGGCCGCGCCGACGTCGTCCCAGTTTCCGGTGTAGCTGACGATGACCTTGAAGTCGGGGCGAACCGCCACAGCGCCGGCCCGAAACGCGCGAAGCGTCGACTCCACCGATGGAATCGCCATGCCGCCGACGGCGCCGGCGACACCCGTCTCGGACATCAGTCCGGCCAGCATGCCGGCGAGATATGTCGCCTCCTCCAGCATGAAGCGCAGCGGCGCGACGTTGTCGCGCACGGTGCTGCCGGAGGTGGTGATGAAGACGGTGTTGGGGAAGTCCGGGGCGACGGCAGCGGCGGCGTCCTGGAACTCGAACCCGTGCCCGAAAACGAGATGGAATCCGCGCCGCGCGTAGTCGCGAAATCCCTCCTCGAACTCCGCCGGAGTCTTGGTTTCGACCTGTGAGACTTCGGCGTCGAGTCGATCGCGAATCGCCATCAGGCCTTCATAGGCCAACGCGTTCCACCCCGCGTCGCTCACCGGCCCGGGACTGAGCAGGGCGACCTTGAAGCTGGCTTCGCCGGCGGCGGGTCGCTCGCCCTCCGTACAGCCGGTGACGAGCGCCGCGACGAGCGCCGCAACGGTGACGAAAGCGGGAATCGAGGAGCCGGCGAGGCGCGCTTGCATTGGCCGGGAGGGTAGCCCGGATTGTCGATCGATTCCACGGACTGCCAGCAGCCCGCCGCGATACAGAGCACGCTGCCAATGGTTGCCCTGCGTGCCTGGTTCTCCACGGACTGCTAGGCTCTAGCCGTGCCGCTCAACAACTACGTGCTGGTGGTTCTCGACAGCTGCCGTTTCGATTCCTGGATGGAAGCGGCGCCGCGGCATCTGGCCCGACTGGGGGAGGTGGAACGACGCTGGAGCTACGCGTCGTGGACGTCTCCGGCGCATTACAACCTGCTGATTGGTCTTTTGCCGCACGATAGTCCGCGCAACGTGTACGCCTCCGAGTACTACAAGCGCGACTTCGTCAAATACTGCGAGCGGCTCGGTACCGATGGGATCGAGTTCAAGAGCCTGATTCCGAGTATGTACCTCCCGACGATGTTGAAGCAGCTCGGCTATCGAACCCATGCCATGGTGTCATTGCCGGTTCTCAATCCGGCGACGATCCTGAATCGGGACTTCGACTCGTTCGAGCTGATGCCGCAGCACAACGACCTGGATGCGATGATCGACCGCATGCGCTTCGCCGATGAGGCGCCGTCGTTCTACTTGCTCAATGCCGGCGAGACCCACTACCCCTACGCTCTGCCCGACGAGGATCCGGCGGAGTGGCCGGTCATATCCGGCCTGCACGGGGTGTTTCGCCACCTCGACCAGCAAGTCGTCGGCGGCCGTCTCGTCGCCGGCGACGAGATACCGCTGGTTCTCGACCAGGACAAGCTCGATCGCCTGCGGGCGCGGCAGATCCGCGCAGTTGCCCATGTCGATGCCGTCTGCGCCAAGCTGTTCGATATCGTGCCGCCCAATACCTACATCACCGTGACCGCCGATCACGGTGAACTCTTCGGCGAGGGCGGCTACTTCGGCCACGGCCCGGTGCACCACGACAAGGTGTACGAAGTGCCGCTGGTCGAGGGGAAGCTGCGGTAGCAGTCCGTTGAAAAACAGGCGCGCAAGCGAAAATGAGGATTTCGGCGTCAGGGCAAGGCGCGAAACCGGAAGCAAAGTCGTGACTTTTGTTGAGGATTTCGCAACGCAGCCATGACGTCGAAAGACCATTTGCAGCGCGTGTCCTGTTTTTCAACGGGCTGCTAGGCGGCGGGCCCGGCACGGCGGGGCCCGCCGAACCGCTACTTCGAGCGGTAGTAGTCGATGAGAATATCGGCGATTTCCGGGCGCAGCACGCGTGCGTCCGGGCGCTGGCCTGAGGTCAGCGACTCGCGTACCTGCGATCCGGAGATGAACAGTGGCTTCTCGTCCGGGTGGCTCTCCATGAGGTCGACACGGCCCATGCTTTCGTAGAAAGCCGCGAAGCCGATGTTGCAGGGCTGGATGCGCAGATCGCCGCGCAGCCGGGTGAAGATCTCCTGCGCGTCGAAATCGCCCCAGATCGGCTTGCCGTCGTCGAATGGCGCGTCGGCGTGTTTGCGGCCGATGACGATGTCGGTGAAGCCGTGGTTCTGCCGGTAGATCCCGTGCATGACCGCTTCCTTGGGGCCGCCGTAGAGCATCTTGATGTCGAGGCCGACCAGCTCGAAGACCTCGTTGAGGTCGTAGCCGCGTTCCTCCCACAGAGCGATGTCCTTGTCGCCTTCGCCGAGCAGTTCGCGGTCGTGCAGTTCGCGGTAACACTGCATGCGCACACTGGCCGGCACGTCGTCGCCCTTGAGCTCGCCGATCAGCGGATTGAGTACGGCGCCGGTGAACAGGCCTCGCCGGGTGAGAGTTTCAACTCCAGCGACGAGCGCGTATTCGTGCGCGCGGTGCAGCGGGTTGCGCGTCTGGAAGGCGATCGCCCGCTCCCAGCCGCGTTCGGCTATCAGTGTGCGCGTCTGCCGCGGCGAAAAGACGAACTGGCCGTACTCCGGGTCGATCGGCTGCGGCAGCGCGTAGATCTCGCCGCCGACCAGCTGAGTGCGCGGGTCGTCTTCGATCATGTGCCCGCCCGGGTGGTCGGTGCGGCTGGTACCGTAGAACGACTCGATGTGCTTGCCCTTGTTCCAGGCGAATATGCTGCTGACTTGGATGACGGCGACGGGGTCGTCGGCATGAACGATCACCGCACGTTCGCCGATGCGCAAACTCTTCGCCTCGGCGTCGGTCACCGGCAGCGATATCGGCGACGTCCAGGCGTAATCGCGGAAATTGTGGTCGATGCATTCCTCGTCGAGGACCCCGTGCCAGGTGGCTTCGTCCATGAACCCGGTGATCGGCGAAAGAGTTCCGTCGGCGATACGGTACACGGTCGACAGGTCGGCCCGGTTCACCTCGATCGCGGGAAGCCCGGCGACATCGCTGAAGAACTTCTTCCGCCGCGAGAGAGGGACGACGCGGCAAACGGGCGCGTCGAGGCCGCCGTGTACGGGCACGAGATCGGGCATGCACAACTCCTGTCGTTGAAGGGTGGGATGCTCACCCGGTCCGGCGGCCGTGGCGCACGCCGCCGAGGACCCTCGAGCCCCAGTTGCCGGCTCGGTGAGCGAAACCAGCAACATCGCCGAGCCTGAATGTGGAGTCAATACGAGGGGGGCGTTGCTGCCGGTGACTATTCGAGAATTGCCTTGTCGGACCTACACTTCAACAACCGAGAGTAATGCCGACGCCGCGCCTCTCCGCGGCCGAGATGACGCCTGCGCTGGCGGCGCGACTCAGGTGCTCAGGTGCGGCCGGGGATACGCAGCGAGGTGTTGACCCGTAGCCGCCGCGGGTTGCTGATGCCGTTGGCCTGCATCAGCTGTCGCACCGAGACGCCGTAGCGCCGTGCAATCGAGCCCGGACTCTCGCCGCGGCGCACCCGGTGCATGGCGCGATCGGCGGCGATCGTCTTGGCATCGAGATTGGCGTAGGCCGTGCGGAACGCCCGAACCGAGTCGCTTGGCAGGTGCACCGCGTAGCCACCATTGGGCACCCGATTGCAGCCGAGCGCCGGGTTGAGAGCTTCCACCGTCTGCCGATCCACCCCGGCGAGGTCGGCGACCGTCTTCAGACTGATCGGGTCGCGGACGCGGACCACGGAGGTGTCGATGCCAGGCATTTCGCCGTCGTGGACGACGAATTCCCGCGCGTCGGCGGTCTTGGCGACTGCGGCGGCGGCGAGAAATCGCGGCACGTATTGCGCGGTTTCGCGCGGCAGAAGCTGTCGGTCGACCATCGTCCAGTAATCGTCCACACCGTGATTGCGCATGATGCGGTCAATTCTGCCCTCGCCGGCGTTATAGGCGGCCAGCGCCAGATGCCAATCCTCGAATCGGTCGTGCAACTCAGCCAGGTAGCGAACCGCCGCCACCGTCGATCGGATCGGATCGCGGCGCTCGTCGACGCAGCCGTCGATGCGCAGTCCGAAGCGCTGAGCGGTGGCCGGCATGAATTGCCAGATACCGGCGGCGCCGGCATGCGAGCGAGCGGATGCCTTGAAGTGGCTCTCGACGATCGGCAGGTAGGCGATCTCGAGTGGCACGCCGGCTTCGCTGAGCAAGGCGCGAATCATCGGCAGGTGGGGAAGGCCGCGTGTCAGCGATCGGGCGATGATCTCCGGCGAACGATCGGAGTAGTAGTCCATGAATTCGTCGACCGCTGGATGGGCGTGATCAAACGGGCTCTCCTGGTCGTCGTCCCAGGCCAGCCGGGCCAGTGCCGAGACCGAGTTGGTCGCCGAGACCTGCACCGTGTGACGGAGGTGATCGGGTGCGGCCATGCCCGCCGTGCGGGAGGCCGGGGCCGCCGCGGCGGCGCGGTCCGGCTCGAACGTCTCGCGCGGGACCAGGTGTGAACCGACCGGCCGCGAACCAGCGCAGGCACTGAGGCCGATCGACAGAACAATCAAAAGGAAGACTTGGCGTTTGGTTTGTCTCGGTCGTTGATCGCTTGGCATCGAACCCCCTGACGAATCGGCTTGTCTCAATCCAGAAGCGTTTCCACTCCAGTCTGGCGATTGCCGAATGCCCCGGCACTGCCGGTCCCTCGACCACCCCACAACGAGATGCCTGGGAGGCGGTTAGCATAGACCGTCCCGCCGGGGCAAGGCACTATAGCCTTGCCGAATTCGGCGTTTTGCTGCAACCGGCTATCGCTGGGTCACTCCAGGTCGGACCGCAGGAAGGCGACCAACTCTTCGAATTCATTACGGTATCGGGCCAAATTCTGAGGCGATTGGGACTCGAAACGGAGCACCAGGACGGGTTGGGTATTGGAGGCTCGAATCAGCCCCCAACCGTCGGGTAATTGCACCCGCACCCCGTCCACGTCGACGATGTCGTGGCTCGCGCGAAAGTGCTCGACGGCGCGGCGGACCACCTCGAACTTGATCTCGTCCGGACATTCGACGCGGATCTCCGGCGTCGTGTGGCTGGGTGGAAGCTCGCCGAGTATCTCCTCGATCGTCCGCTGGCTGGCGGCGGCGATCTGCAGCAGGCGCGCTCCGGCGTAAATGCCGTCGTCGTAGCCGAAATACCGGTCGGCGAAGAAGATGTGGCCGCTCATCTCTCCGCCGAGGGCTGCCTTTGTCTCCCTCATCTTGGCCTTGATCGGCGAGTGGCCGGCGCGCCACATGATGCCGTGCCCGCCCCGCGCCTCGATGTCGTCGTAGAGGCGCTGCGAACACTTCACCTCGGAGACGATGGTGGCGCCGGGTGTCGCGGCGAGGACGTCGCGGGCAAAGAGGATCATCAACTCATCGCCCCAGATGATGCGACCGTTGCCGCCGACGACGCCGATGCGGTCGGCGTCGCCATCGAAGGCCAGACCGAGGTCGGCGCCGGTGTCGGCGACGCGTTTTATCAAGTCCGTGAGGTTGTGTTCCTCGGTTGGATCGGGGTGGTGGTTGGGGAAGCGTCCGTCCTCGACGCAATACAATTCGTCGACTTCGGCGCCGAGGGCGCGATAGATGGCCGGCGCGACCGGCCCGGCGGTGGCGTTGCCGGCGTCGACGACGATGCGCAGTCTGCGCGCCAGTGGCGCCAGGTTATCGATCAGGTAGTCCTGGTAGCGCCGGACGATATCGATCGACTCTTCGCTGCCCGCGCCGCGCGGGAAGTCGCCGGCCTCCATGATCTCGCGCAGTCGCTGGACCTGTTCGCCGTGAATCGTCGACTTGCCGACGCAGATCTTGAAACCGTTGTGGTCGCTCGGGTTGTGGCTGCCGGTCACCTGGATGGCGCCGTCGAGGTCGAGGTCGAAGGTGGAGAAGTAGACGACCGGAGTCGGACAGACGCCGAGGTCGACGACGTCGATGCCCGCCGCCCGCATTCCCGCCCGCAGGGCGTCGGCGTAACCGGTCGAGGTGAGACGGCAATCGCGTCCAACGCCGACGCGCGGGCGGGCCGGCGCGCCTGCCTCGCGCAGGTAGGCGGCATAGGTGCCACCGAGAGCGCGGGCGAATTCGGTATCGAAATCCCGCTCGGCGATACCGCGAATGTCATAAGCGCGGAAGATACCCGGATGGAACTTCATTGACGGTAACGCTGCTGCGCTGCGCGGCCGAGGCTCAGGCAAAGGCTCGTTCGATCTTGGCGATGGTCTCGCTCTCCACTGCCGATACGGTACCGATGCCGAGGAAACCGCCGGCGGCAGCTGCGACCTTGCGGGCGCGACCGAGGACCTCTTCGCGCAGCCGCGCAGCCGCCGCGGCGTCCATGCTTTGCATCGCCGCCTCGATCGACAGCGCCCAGGCGTCGAACAACGCCGACGGCGGCCGCTCGTCGAGCCATCTCTCTACGAGTCCATGGGCGCCGGTGCCCTCGGAGATGCCAGATTCGGCGGTGGCGTCGAGAATGGCGCGTCGCTCGCGCTCGTCCATCGATCGGTCGGCCCAGGCGACGAACAGCAACGGCAGCAGCGAGAGCGCGGCGATGGTCGAGGCATTGATGCCGGCGGCGGCGAGAGATTCGAGCACCGCCGTGTCGGTGATCCCGGAAGCGTCCGCCAGGGCGGCGGTCGCCTCCTGGTTTCTCATCTGCTCGAGCAGGCGGGCATCCTGCTGTTGAAAAAATGCCTCTTCGAGTGCCTTGCGACGATCTTCGAAGGAATTCTTGTCCATCGCCAAACCCCTTTTTCAGTCCCGCGGTCGCGCTAGGCTGCTCCGCTGCGCGCCACCGCTGACGACGCCGCACGGGCGCAAACGTGAATTATCTCCGCTTTTCAGGCGCCGATTGCAAGTTGGGTGGCTCGACGGGTGCGGCGCGCGGTCGTACTCTTCCTCGACGATTGCCGAGCTCGCACTACGGGATCATCGGTCGCGTTTGCTCGATGTCCTCGTAGGCGACCAGGCCCTTGTCGCGCATGATGCGGATGAAAATCGCGGGATCGATGCACCCCTCGGGCGCGTAGACGCCGCCATCGCGAACCAATAGTTGCTTGCGTCCGAGCATCAATGCGCCGACGGCGAGTGAAAGCCCCGTGACCTCTCGCATCTGGCCGGTACCGCACAGGGTGAGGTGCTGTTCGACGCCGTCTTTCTCGCCCCAGACGTCGACGCGGATTGCGCCGTCGGCGGCGACCGCCTCGGCCTTGCCTGCTTCCATCCGCACGATGAGCCGGACGAAGGCGTCGACGAGGGGGCGAATGCGCCACAATCCCCAGCGCGCCGGTGTGATGAACCAGCCCGCGCCCTTGCCGAAGCCCATGCGGAAGTTCACTTCCTCCAATTGGGGGATGAAGCGCGGTACGGTAACCGGCTCGGCGTGCCCCATGTTCCAGACCTCGATGGGACCAAACACCGGAAAGTCGACCCGCGACACCTCGGAGCAGGCGGCGATCGTCTGTCGCTTGCCGTTGCGCCAGATCACCGTATCGCCGCTGATGATGTGCAGCATGTGGCGCACGACCGCCTCGCCGCCACCGGCGTCGAGCGGCTGGTAGACGAGCACATCGGCGCGCCGCGGCCGGTCGAGCTTATCGGCGAGGTAGCGGATGCCGATGTTTGTCACTCCCGGGCTTGTGCCGAGCCCAGTCAGGACGATGCGACCGCGCCTCTTTGCCTCGTCGCCGAGGCCGTCGAGGACAGCCTCGGCGGCCTCCCACTCGTCGCAAACGCTGGCGTAGTCGGCGCCGGCCTCGAG
>JBGTMF010000107.1:0-1950 GCA_041743795.1 Thermodesulfobacteriota bacterium
CTGGCCGGGCGACGGATCGCCGCCGCGCTCACATGCGGTAGACGCCCGGCCGCGGCTCCGGGATCGGCGCGTTGGCGCAGGCGGCGAGGGTCCATCCGAGCACGTTGCGGGTGTCGATCGGATCGAGAATTCCGTCGTCCCAGAGGCGCGCCGTCGAGTAGTACGCACTGCCTTCCGTCTCGTACTTGGCGAGCACCGGCGCGACATACTGCTTCTGCTCTTCGGCCGACATGCTCTCGCCGCGCGCTTCCAGCTGTTGCAGCTTGACCGTCAATAGCGTGCTCGCCGCCTGCTCGCCGCCCATCACCGAAATGCGACTGTTCGGCCACATGAAGAGAAACCGCGGCGAATAGGCGCGCCCGCACATGCCGTAGTTGCCGGCACCGTTCGACGCGCCGACGACGACCGTCAGCTTCGGCACATTGGCGGTGGCGACGGCGTGCACCATCTTGGCGCCGTCCTTGGCGATACCGCCCTGTTCGTATTTTTTGCCGACCATGAAGCCAGTGATGTTTTGCACGAACAACAGCGGGATGCGGCGCTGGCAGCACAGTTCGATGAAGTGCGTCGCCTTCAGCGCCGACTCTGAGAAGAGGACGCCGTTGTTGGCGACGATGCCGACCGAATAGCCGTGGATACGGGCAAACGCGGTGACCAGGGTGGTGCCGTAGCGCGGTTTGAACTCGTGCACGCGGCTGCCGTCGACGATACGTGCGATGACCTCGCGGATGTCGAGCGGTTTGCGCGGGTCGGCCGGAACGATGCCGTACAATTCGGCCGGGTCGTAGGCGGGGTCTTCGGACTCCACCGGCGAGAAAGACGGCTGTGGCGGCGCGCCGAGGTTGGCGAAGATGCGCCGCGTGATGCGGATCGCGTCGCGGTCGTCGGCCGCCAGATGGTCGGAGACGCCGGAAATACCGGTGTGCACCTCGCCGCCGCCGAGTTCCTCGGCGGTCACTTCCTCGCCGGTCGCCGCCTTCACCAGCGGCGGTCCGCCGAGAAAGATGGTGCCGTTGCCGTGGACGATGACGTTCTCGTCGCACATCGCCGGAACATAGGCTCCACCCGCCGTGCACGAGCCCATGACGACGGCGATCTGTGGTACACCGAGCGCCGACAGCTGCGCTTGGTTGTAGAAGATGCGGCCGAAATGCTCGCGATCGGGAAATATCTCGTCTTGCATCGGCAGGAAGGCACCGCCGGAATCGACGAGATAGAGGCAGGCGAGTCGGTTCTCGCGGGCGATCTCCTGCGCTCGCAGATGCTTCTTCACGGTCATCGGGAAGTAGGTCCCGCCCTTGACCGTCGCGTCGTTGGCGACGATCACCACCTGCCGGCCGTGGATCTGGCCGATGCCGGTGGCCATACTGGCACTCGGCGCTTCGTCGTCATACAGGCCGTAGGCGGCCAGCGGCGACAATTCGAGAAAGGGAGTATCGGGATCGAGCAGTGCCTCGATGCGTTCGCGCGCGAGCAGTTTGCCGCGTCCGTGGTGACGTTGGCGGCTGCGCTCGTCGCCGCCGGCGCAGGCGCTGGCGACGCGCTCGCGCAACTCGCCGACGAGGGAGAGCATGCGGTCGCGGTTGGCCTTGAAGTCGGCGTCGTTGGTGCGGACTCTGCTTTCGATGCGCTCCATAGTCGGTGGCGCATTCTTACCCCGCGCGATGCGGCGCGTCCACGGTGCGCCGGCGGCGCATCGGCGTTGCGTCGACGGAGTCAGGCGGGCTCGGTCCGACCGCGCAGAAACGAGTCCAGTGCCGCGGCAAAGGGTGCCGGGCGATCGAGCATGACGTGATGGTGTGCGCCGGCGATCTCGACCGCCTCGGCGTGTGGGATCTCGCCGCGCAACTCCGCCAGCGCGCGGCTCGTAATGGCGGTACTCTGCGCACCCCGCACCAGCAATGTCGGCTGCGTCAACTGGCGCATCGCGTCGCTCTGTTCGCCGGCGCG
>JBGTMF010000108.1:0-28307 GCA_041743795.1 Thermodesulfobacteriota bacterium
CGGCGAACGGCAACAGGCCCGTCGTGGTGCGCACGCCGGCCGGCACTTCGCGCAGCAGGCGCACCACATCGCGGTAGCGCGACAACCGCCACACGCCGATCGGTGTCAGATTGATTGGGTCGGCGGCTCTCAACACGTGCAGAAAAGGGTACGGGTCGTCGCGGTAGCTCTCCTCGAATGGATTGCAGCCCTTCCACGGATCGTCTTGTACCGTTTGTTCCATATTGGAGACCATCCGCTTCCGCAGGCCCCTCGTCAAGACCGCAGGTTCGCATTTTCAGGCCCGTCAGCCTATGTTCGCCGCCTGTCCCGGAATGCCTGAAGGAGGGTGCGATGAAGATCGGTTTGGCCATGGGGGGCGGCGACAAGGAGACTCCCAAGCAACTCGTCGATCGGATCGTTCAGGCCGAGGCCGCCGGCTTTCCGTCGGTGTGGCTAGCCAACATTTTCAGCCTCGACGCGCTGACTGTGCTGGCGCTGGCGGGCGAGCGGACGAAGACGGTCGAACTCGGTACCGCGGTCGTGCCAACCTACCCTCGCCATCCGCACGCGCTGGCGCAACAGGCGGCAACCGTGAACGTCGCCTGCGGCGGCCGGCTGGCCCTCGGCCTCGGCCGCAGTCACCAGATGGTCATCGAGGGCATGTTCGGCATCCCGTACGACAAGCCGATCACCCACATGCGCGAGTACCTGACGGTAGTGCGAGATCTGACGCAGAAGGGTAGCTGCGCGGTCGACGGAAAGATGTACAAGGTCACCGCCTCACTGACGGTGAGTGAATCAAAACCGTTCCCCATCCTCATCGGCGCCCTGATGCCGAAGATGTTGGAGGTGTGTGGCGAACTCTGCGACGGCACGCTGACGTGGATGTCGGGCCCAGTGCACATCGAGAAGAACATCGTCCCGGTGCTGAATGACGCGGCGAAACGAGCCGGGCGGCCGGCGCCGCGCGTCGTCGCGTCGCTGCCGCTCAGTGTCACCTCTGACCCGGATGGCGCCAAGACGTTCGCAGCCAAGGCCTTTCAGATCTACGGCATGCTTCCCGTCTACCGCGCCTGCCTGGATGCGGAGGGCGTGCCAGGGCCGGCCGACCTCGCGCTGGTCGGCGATGAGGCGACGGTCCGCAAGGGCCTCGAGCGACTCGCCGCATCCGGCGCCACGGACTTCTATGGCGCAATCTTCCCGACTCCAGGCGACGACGGTTCGACAAAGCGCACGATGGATTTCCTCGCCGGGCTCGGTGGCACCATCTAAAACTGCGCGGGCTTTGCCGCACCCGCAGGCAGAAATCGGACGAGGCAACACACTCTTGAGAAACAGCGCGAGAGTCGGACCCCGGCGGAGTAGCCTGACGCGATGACGGGGCGCCACGGTTGGATGTTCTTGCTGGCGGCGATCCTCTCGGCAGCGTGCCAGGGCTCGTCGCGGGAGGCGCAACCGGGCACAGCGGCCGAGACGTCGGCAACACCGTTGCCGACGCACGCTGGTCGCTCGGATGTCGCCGATCAGATGCGCACTGCCAGGGCGATACGACACGATCCGGCCGATGGCGCCGGACGCGCCTGGATCGCCAGCGGACCGCGCTCGGTGACGGCTGGGTCGTTGGCCAGCTGGCGTTTTATCTACGAAGCTGGGCCCGCAGGGATCGCCGAAGGTGGCGCGATCATCTTCATGGTATCGCCGTTCTGGGGCTGGACCGCACCGCAGGACGCAGCAGAACAGGCTCCCGGCCACGCGTCGGCGACGACAGAGGCGACCGGGGTCACCCTCACCGTGACGACGAATATGTCGCCGATGATGGCCATCACGGTCGAAGGACGCCGGCTCGAAGCCGGCGAGCGGGTCAGCATCGATTACGGCGGCAGCACCGGCGCGCGCACCGATCGCTTCACCGAGTCGCGCTCTACCTTCTGGATCGGCGTCGACGGCGACGGTGACGGCACGCACCGCTTCCTGGCGGATTCGCCGAGCGTCGAAGTCCTCGCCGGTGCGCCGGCGCGCCTGGTCGCCATCGCGCCGAGTACGGTCCGGCCGGGGTCGCAGTTTGCCGTACGGGTGTCGGTGCTGGATCAACGCGGCAATAGCGGCACCTCCTTCGTCGGACCGTTGCGCATTGCCAGTGAGCCGGCGGGGCTCGAAGTCGCCGCGGCTGCGGCGATGAACGATTCCGACCGCGGAACCATCGCGCTCGCCGTCGTAGCACCTGCCGACGGCGTCTACCGCCTGCACGTCGAAGCCGACGGCGGCATGGTGGCGTACAGCAACTCGATCGTCGTCGCCGGTACTGGCCCCGGTATCTACTGGGGAGATCTGCACGGACATTCCGGCCTGTCGGACGGTACCGGTACGCCTGAGGACTACTTTCGCTACGCCCGCGACGTCGCGGCGCTCGACGTCGTCGCCCTCACCGACCACGATCACTGGGGAGTATTGCACCTCGACGAGCACCCGGCGCTTTGGGATCAGATCCGCACACAGGTGAAAGAGTTTCACCGGCCCGGTTCCTTCGTCACGCTACTCGGCTACGAGTGGACCAGCTGGGAATCGGGCCACCGCCACGTGTTGTACTTCAACGACGACGGCGCAGTGCACTCGTCGATCGACCCCACCTTCGATACACCGCAAAAGCTCTGGCGCGCCTTGCGCGGTGTCGATGCCATCACCATGGCCCATCACTCCGCGGGAGGGCCTATCGCCACAGACTGGTCCATACCGCCCGATCCGGTTCTCGAACCGGTCACCGAAGTGGTTTCGGTGCACGGCGTCAGCGAGGCGGCCGATTCGCCGTCGGTGATCTATGATGCGAAGGTGGGCAATTTCGTCCGCGACGTCATCGAGCGCGGCTACCGCTTCGGCTTCGTCGGCAGCGGCGACAGTCACGACGGGCATCCGGGACTGTCGCATATTTCCAGCGGCGGCACTGGTGGCCTGGCCGCGATCCTCGCTGACGAGCTGACGCGTTCGGCCATTCTAGACGCCCTCCGGCGACGTCGGGTCTACGCCACCTCCGGACCGCGCATCTACCTGCGCACCGCTCTATCAACCTATCCGATGGGTTCGGTCGTCGCCCCCGGCGATCTGGCAGCGGACGAGAGCGGAGCCACCCTCTACGTCCATGCCATCGGGACCGATGTCATTCGCTGGCTCGACATTATCCGAAGCGGCACAGTGGTGCGCACTGAAGTGGGCCAATCGCAGGTCGAAGTCCTGTTGCCATTCACCACGCCCGTCGCCGGCGAGTATGTTTACGTGCGCGTCGTGCAGGCCGACGGCGGGCTCGCCTGGTCGAGCCCAATCTTCATCGAGTGACGGCGCTACCTCCGACCGCGCAGCTTCATCTGCGTCGGTTTCTCGGCTGCCAGGCTGCGAAACTCGGGCAAACTGGAGAACAACTCGTCGTAGGACCCGACGCCTCGCAAGCGCCCGCGTTCCAAAAACACCACCCGATCGAATTCTCGCACCGCGTGCAGCCGGTGCGTGACCGCGATCAACGTCGACTCATTCAGATCAGCTCGCAGTGCCCCGAGGATCGCCGATTCGGTCTGAGGGTCGAGCGCGCTGGTCGCTTCGTCGAGGATCAGAACCGCCGGCCGGTGATAGAGAGCGCGGGCAATTCCGACACGCTGACGCTCACCGCCGGAAAGGCGCACTCCGCGTTCGCCGACGCGCGTGTCCAAACCCTCCGCCAGGGAGTCGACGAAGCCGTCCAACTGCGCCCGCTGCAGTGACTCGACTACGGCCGCGGCGTCGATCTCCGAATCGGACAGGCCGAATGCGACGTTGCGCCTCAGGGTATCGTCGACCAGATGCACTTCCTGCGGCACATAACCCAACTGCCGCCGCCACCAACGGAGTCGTTCCGCCAGCGGCACGCCGTCTACCGTCACCTCGCCGCGCGTCGGCGGCAAGAGGCCGACGAGCAGGCGCACCAAGGAACTCTTGCCGGAACCGGTCGCGCCGACGATCGCAATGGTTTTCCCACACGGGATCGACAGGTCGACGTCGTCCAACACGACCGCCGCTGCGTCGCCGTACTCGAGGGTGACGCCGCGGAGTTCGATTCGCTCGGCGAATCGCCACATCGCGTCATCCGCGCTGACGATCGGCGCGGCGAGGTTCTCGATGTCTTCGATGTCGGCGAGGATGTGGTCGATGGCGGCCTGGCCATGCCGAATGGTTTGCACGTGTAGGAGAATGCGATTGGTCGACGGAATGATGCGAAATCCGGCATAGGCGAACAGTCCGAGCAGCGAGATCGTCCGGGTGTTGGAGACGCCGGCCAGCAGTAGCGCGACCGTCACACTGAGCGCGCCGCAAATGAAGAGGGTCTCGGTGATCACCCGTGGCAAGGCGCGGGAGAAGCTCTCCCTCGCCAGGACCCCGGCGAGGCGCTTCGCAAGATCTTCGTACTGGTTGATGAAGTGATCGGCGCGGTCGAGCACCGTGATTTCGTCGACGGCGCTGAGCGCCTGCGTCTGGTGCCGCATCGACATAGCGCCCAGGTCGCGGGCGAGTTGGCCGAGCCGTACCGAGTACCGGCGCATCGCCAAAAGCATCAGGCCGCCCAGCGCCGAGAGAACAGCCGTGGCGAACATCGTCACTCCTGGCGCGACGAGCAACAACACACACAGAATCGACAGCAGTACGAGGACCTCGGCGGCGCTGTGCACCATCGCAGAGACGATGAGCCCGAAACTGGTTCCCGCCAATTGCGTCGTCGCGTGAACCAGATCCGTCGAGTTCCGCTGCAAGTGGAAGAGGTACGGCGCTCGCAGGTATAGGGTGAGCAGGCGAACCGACAAATCAGATGCGGTCCGCGCAGACGCGCTTGCTTGCGCGTATTCGGTCAGCATGACGATCCCGCTCTTGAGAACGTAAAACGCCGTAATCGCGACGACGAGGAGAACTCCAACCCGTTTCGGGTCGCTGCCGCCGAAGTTCCGAAGGGCTTCACCGACGATCGGGATCGCGCCGACCGCTTGCGGGTCGGCGACCGAGGCAACCAGCGCGAAGACACCGGCGGCGCCGACCGCTTCGCTGGCACTGGTCGCGAGTATCAGCGGAATGGAGCGAATCCAGCGCCGCCGCCCTTCGGCTGAGAGCAGCGCATAGGTCTTCTCGACATAGCTCATCATCAGTGGAATCGCCCATCCGATTCAGCCTCGGAAAGCTCGGAGAGCAACGGCGCCATGCTCTCACACCAGTGCTCCTGCCACGTCTGGCGAGGTTCGGCGGCCAGGCGGGCACGCATCGCCGTCAGCCTTTCGGGCGAGTCGACAAATACGCTCTCCCAGATCCGCGTCAGGCCGGCGGCATCCTCGAAAAGAAAGCAGTTGTCGCCATCGCGCAACACCTCGTGCAGGCACGGCCCGTAGTCGAGCACGCACGTCGGCAACCCAACGCCGAGCATATCGGCGACCTTCATCGGGAAGTCGACTCCGGAGGAGGATCGGTGCAGAGAGATGCCGAGGTCCGCGGCGGCGAGCAGCGCCGGATACTCGCTTTCGCAGAGCCAGACTGTGCGCAGCGTGATTCCGGCCAGGCGCACCGCCCGCGCCCGCGCCTCGAAGGCCGCGCGCAGCGGGCCGTTACCAGACACCGCGACGATCAGATGCGGCCACGCCACCGCGTCAGACCGATTCGCCCACAGGCCTAGCGCCTCGAGAAGCACCGCGAAGTCTTCGTCCGAACTCCAGCTGGTCGAACTGACGAGCAGGCGTGAGCGTCCGTCGCAGAGCGCGCGGCACTCCGCTTTCGTCAACTCGAGTCGCGGCAGCACCGAACGACGGTGGGCAGCGCGATCGACTGCTGCCGCAGCGACGAATCGGGCCGCCGGGCGATCGCGAAGGACGATCGCGTCGACAGCGAGACGAGCATCGAGCTCTCTCCGCATCGCCTCAGTGACGCACAGATGCCGCCGTGCCCGACGTCCGAGGTTTCGCTCCAGCCAACCCGCGCCGGAAACCAGCCGGCTCGTCGGTCCCCAGCTGAGCCCCAGAATGGTCCAACCGAAGTTATGCCAGTCGACAATCAAGAGACTTCGCCGCCACCAGCATAGGAGTAGGAGCAGCGGTAGTACATGAAGCGCCGGCGGATTCTGCACGATCACCAGCGCGGCAGGTTCGGACCTGACGAGGGCGACGGCGACGCGCGCCACTTGGCGTATGGCACGGCCGATCACACGCCCGACGGCGCGACGAGATTCACCGGGCGGCGACGCTCCGGCAATCGCGCTGACGAGCACGGCGGGGTTCGTCGCTAGCTCGCCGCCCACCGGTGATTCGACGAACGCTACTATCTCGACGCGGAATCCCGCACCGGCGAGTGCCATTGCGTGGCAGCACATCCGCGGACTGCGAGCGAGATCGCCGAGTACGACCACGGTAGCCCACCGTCCGACGCGCGGATGCTGCGCCCCGGAAGCTCGATCGAACGGCAGATTCACCAGGCGATCTTCCAGGTTCGCAGCTCGACCGACAAGCCACTGCGCCGATCGAAGCTTTCGAAATGGCGCAGATGCCGTCCGTCGAGGAAGATCAACCGGGTAAATGTCGAACGCAGCAATTGCGCCGAGCCAACGAGGACTCGGTTCGCCGCGAGATCGATCAACACGCTCGGCTCGGCTTCGCCGTCGGACGCTATTTCCGACAGTCCGTCCGTGTCGACCAGGACGACGGATGCCGGACGCACCTCGACCTCGCCATGTGGTGGGCGATGCACGACGAAGCGAGTCGCTGCCGGATCGTCAACTTGCAGGACGACCGCGCGCAGCACCCCGCCGGAGGGCATCGCCGCACCGATCTCACAGCGAAGTTGTCTCTCGCCCGCACAGGTTGACCACCGCGCGGTGAGGTACGACGGTGTCTGCGGGCGGTAGTATCCGGTTGCCTCGACGCGCCGAACAGCCGCCTCGGCAATCGGTCGTTCGACGCCAAAGCGGGACGCCAATTCAGCCGCCCTATCGCCGCCGTCGCCCGCATCCAGGGTGGCCGCCGCCGCTTCCAGGAAGTCCCATCCGCCGAGCAGGCGCCAACCGATCGAGCGGGCCAGATCGTCGGGCAGAAGCAGGTACGCCGGCGGCGGTAGACAGTGCGTCCTTTCGATTACCACGGCAGCGCGTTGATTCGAGAGACCGAGGGAGAGCAGGTGCTGGCGTCCCTCCTCGCGCTCCATCGCCGCGAGCTCGATAATCGTCGCGTAAGACTGCACCGCGTCGAGGCCGCTCTCCTTGAGTGCGGCGAACGCACCGCGTCTGCCCTCGGGTTCGGGAAACGCGTCCGAACCGCAGTTGAGCATGCGCAGCAGGCCCAGTGACTCCGCCTCACTGTCGGCGATGAGGGCGCGAGCAAACCAATGGTGCACGCGAGTGCTCAGAGTTCCCCCGTCGGAGAGAACCCGTCGATCGGCCACATGCTTGACGAAATATCCATAGTCCCACCAGGTGTTGATGATCGCGTCCGCCGGTGTCTCGACGCGCAACCTGTCGAGAACCCCGTGCCAATTGTCGTTCATGATCGGCCGATAGGCGCGCGCCGCTTTGGTCGCCTGCGCAACGGGTGGATAGGCACACGCCAGCAAAGCGAGCATCACCACCGTGCGCACGGCTGGCGCGGCTGCCCAGGGCTGGCGCTCGATCCACTGACTCACTCGTCCTACCGTCACGCTGCAAAGGACGGCCAACGGAGGCGCCAGTATGATGAGAAAACGAGTGCCGCGGTGCGCGAGCACGAGACCGCCGAGGAACCAGAGAATGATCATCATACCAGCGCCCTGGTCTTCGACGGGACCATCGCGGTCAGCCAGATACGCGCCGAGACCGATGGCGAGCGGCAACAACAGCAGTCCCGCCAGATTCCACGGGTTGATCGCGTTGAGGCTCAGTAAATAGCGGTACAGGAGGTTGCCGCCGATGAGCAGGGCGAAGTGCCGCGGCTTCCAGTCGGAACGCGGCAACATCAGGAGCAGCAAACCCAACCAGCCTATAAAGAAGTAGAGCGGACCCGACATCGAGCTGGCGATGCCGCCGAGATTGGGAGAGCGCAGTTCGCCGACCGTGCCGAACAGGCTCGGCCATTCCAGCTGAGGAACTACGCCGACCGGGGCGGCAGTGCGTGGCGCGATCGGCAACGAGCGAAGCATCTCGCGTACGCTAGAGAGCGGCGATTCCGCCGCGCCCGCCGCCCAAGAGGCGGCGCTCGCCGCGACCAGGTAGCCGCCGAGGAGAAGCACCGCTTGCAGCGTCTGGCTTCTCGAGTCGGCGGCGGTGCCGTGTACGGCCCGCCGCATTCCCCACAGAAGCGCGTTGGCGAGAAAGCCCAGGACAATGATGCCGGAGGTGAAGATCCATCCGGCCCATATAGCCGCGTGCACTCCGGTGGCGATGGCGGCAACGGCGACATAGGCGGTGCGGCGCCGTCGCGATTCGCCGTAGATCGCTTCCACGGCCGCCCAAACTGCAACGAACGGCAATACAACATTCCATATGTCGTTATCGGCGCCGAAGCTGCGGAAGAGCACCATCGTATTGAGGCCGCTGAGTACGGCGCAGATGAAGCCGCCGACAGATCCCCCGAATCGGCTGCCCAGCAGGAAGGCGGGAATGACTCCGAGCGCACCAACCAACACCGAGAGCAGGTACGCGGAGACACTCAACGGTAGCGCCGGGTAGAATAGCGACGCGGCGCGGTGAGTGGCTGCGATGGCGTCGACATGAAGTGAGGCGGCGTAGCGGCCGCGCGTGCCGACCGGCGCCAGAGTGAACTCGTCGCGGCACTCGCCATCGACCACCGAGTCGCACGCGCTGCCGTGGCGCAGGAGGTTGCGCGCGCTGCGCAGCCACAGATAGCTGTCAAAACCGCCGAGGTAGGGGAACCGTAGACCGTCGTCCGATGCGAACGAATAAAAGTCGCGCCGGCGTTCGCGTTCGTCGTTCAGCATACGCTCGAAGCGGTCGCGTCGTTCGCCAATCCAGTTATCTACAGCCGCCTGCGCTTCTCCGCCGGTAGCCCCGATGTCGCGGCTGATCTGGGCACGCACGGCCGATTCGGCGCCGTGCTCGGCGCCGTCGAGCGAAAGCGGCAGCAGCCGCACCCATACCACCAGCGCCATGGCGACGACGATCAAGGCGAGGCGAAACACATTCATTGCCGGTCGTCCCGGCGATTGCGCGATCGGTCGCCGCGGTCGAGCATGCGCGTTGCCAGATAGGCGCCGCATGCGGCCAGCGCGACGAGCACCCCCTGCAACGGACCGCGCGCGACGACGGCGAGAAAGGCGAACGCCGAGAATGCCGAGCAGCAGGCGTAGAGTACGAGTACGGCGCCGCGGTCGGTGAAGCCGGAGCGTTGCAAACGGTGGTGAATGTGATCGCGATCGGCCCGCACGATGGCCGCGACACCCGAAACCAGCCAGCGGCGCGCGATCGCGTAAGACGCGTCGACGATCGGTAGACCGAGCGCCAAGATCGGCACCGCGAGGACGACTGTCGCCGCACCCTTTTGCAGCGACTGGATGGACAGCACGGCGACGGCGAATCCGAGAAAGAGGCTGCCGCAATCGCCGAGAAAAATCGACGCCGGGGGAAAATTGTAAGGGAGGAAACCGATCAGGCTGCCGGCGAGGACTGCCCACACCAGCACCGCGTCGTCGCGCCCTTCGAGCAGAGCGATGCCAAGAAGAGTCAGCGTCGCGATCAGGGCAACGCCGGCGGCCAGACCGTCGAGACCGTCGATGAGATTGAACGCATTCGTAATGGCGACGATCCAGACGACCGTCGCCAACGGACCCAGCCACCCCAACTCAATGTGGCCGCCAGTCAGCGGGTTGGTCACCGCGGCGAAACCGTAACCGGCAGTCAGGACCAAAGACGCAACGGTAGTCTGTACCGCCAACTTGGCCAGCGGACCGACTCCGACGACGTCGTCGACGACACCGAGCAGCAGAATCAGCAGGCAAGCCGTCGCCACCCAAAGCACGCCGGCTCCATGCTCCGCCAGCGGACGCAGGAGAGATCCCTCGAACCAACCCGCGATCGCCAGAGTGAGACCGACCGACGCGGCGATAGCGACGCCGCCGAGAATCGGCACGGCGCGGCCGTTGCCGTGGTGGCCGCCGGGTCGATCGACGATCGCGAAGCGGCGTGCGAATCGCGCCACCATGGGTACCAGCACGAAGGAGAGCGCCGCGGCCGAGCAGGCGGGCGCGACGCCGGCGACCGACGTCGTCACTGTTGGTCTCCCGCCGGCTCAGCGACGGCCCGCCAGGTGATTCGAACATTCGACACGGCCGGTTAGTCCGCGCCGCGGCGGTCAGTTCAGCCGCTCGATGATCGTGGCGATGCCCATGCCGCCGCCGATGCATAACGTGGCAAGTCCCGTCGTTTCATCACGGCGTTCGAGTTCGTCGAGCAGAGTTCCCACCAGCATCGCCCCCGTCGCTCCCAACGGGTGGCCGAGCGCAATCGCGCCGCCGTTGACGTTGACGCGCTCGCGCGGAATGCCGAGATCGCGCATCATCTTCAGCGGGACGACGGCAAACGCCTCGTTGATCTCGAAAAGGTCGATGTCGCCTACCTTCATTCCGGCCTTGCCGAGTGCGCGTTCGCTGGCCGGGCCAGGTGCGGTGAGCATGATCACCGGCTCGGCGCCGCGCGTAGCAGTGGTGATGACCTTCGCCCGCGGCCGCAGGCCGTGTTCGCGCACGTACCGTTCCGAGGCCAACGCGACCGCCGCCGCCCCATCGACGATGCCCGACGAGTTTCCGGCGGTGTGCACGTGGCGTAGCTCCGTAACGTTCGGGTAGCGCGAACGGACCCTCTCGCGCAGCGTGCCCGGACCGACCGGCGGCTGAAAGTCCATCACCGATTCGAATGAGGGCTTCAGTTGGCTCAGCCCTTCCAGCGTCGTCTCCGGGCGCGGGTGCTCGTCCTTTTCGAGGAGTACATTGCCTTCGAGGTCGACCACCGGGACCAGGCTCTTGCAGCGGCCTTCTACGGTGGCGCGCTGCGCCGCCTGCTGGCTTTCCCAAGCGAAGCGATCGCACTCCTCGCGGGAAATGCCTTCGAGTGTGGCGATGAGATCGGCCGAGATTCCCTGCGGGACGATCGGGTGCAACTCGATCAAATGCGGATTGGCGCCGTCGATTCCGCCCGGGTCGGAACCCATTGGAATTCGCGACATCGATTCTACGCCGCAACCGACGACGAGATCCTGCATGCCGCTGGCCACGCCCATGGCGGCGAAGTTGACCGCCTGCAATCCGGAACCGCAGAAGCGATTGAGTGAGACACCCGTCACTTCGTTCGGCCAGCCCGCCGCCAGGGTAGCCAGGCGACCGATGCACGCGCTCTGTTCGCCGTGCTGTTGCACGCAACCGGCGACGACGTCTTCAACATCGGCAGGGTCGATTCCACAACGCAGCAGACCGTTGAGCGCTTGGGCGAGAAGCTCCTGCGGGTGAACACCGGCCAGAGCGCCCGACGATCGCCCGCGGCCGCGCGGCGTGCGAACCGCGTCGAGAACGTATGCCAGTCCCATGATCCCTCCGCTCGAGATTCGGCAATCGGCCCGCCCGGAGAATCCCGGGCGGGCCAACAGAACCCTCAACCTGCATCTCTCGCCAGACCGGCGGCGAGCTCTGCAAGCTAGCCGTCTTGCGGGGGGGACTACAAGGTCTCGTCAGTTCAGGCGGGGGCGGTGATCTCGTCCAGATAGGAGTGCGCCAACTCGAGATCGTCGATCTGGTTGGGGTGGAAATCGCGCCGGAAGTAAATGCGAAAGCCTTCCTTGATGGCGCGGCGCATCTTGCCGCCGTCGCGCCGCTCGAGATCGCGCAACATGGCCTTGCCCTCGGCCTTGCTGATGCCGTCCTGCCGCAGCAACATGCGCGATGCGGAGACCGTCCAGGTGATGAGAACCAACGTCGCCAGCAGGAAACCGGTGACGCGCAGCAGGTAACTCGGATTCACCTTCTGCAGGACGTCGAAGGCGACCGCCTTGTGCTCGATCTCTTCCATCGCGTGCCAGGCGATCAGCTTCTGCATCACTGGATGCGCCTCACGCAGGCGGGGATTGGCGAGGGTGAAGCTTCCCAGGGTGGCGGTGTAGTGTTCGGCACCGGCCGTGACCGACAAGCGGAGTGCCGCCGGAAAGTACTTCGTCGAGAGTGTCGTGAATTTGTGAAAGCGGCGCAGGAACTTGTCGATCCTGTAACCCTGCGCCCGCATCGTGGCGAAATAGCGCTCGTGCTCGTGCGCGTGGCGGCCTTCCTGGCCGGCAAAGCCCTTGACCTGTTCGCGCAGGGCCGGGTCGTCGATCTGCTCGAGGTGATCCATCACCGACCGCACGAAGAACCGCTCGCCATCCGGAAAAACCAGGTTGAGCCCATTGAAGATGTGGGTCTGCATGGCGTTGTCACCAAACCAATGGCGCGGAATGTTGCCGTCAAACGGCAGGCTCACCTTGCGCACCGGGATATCGTGTCTCTCCGCGCTACCCATGGCTTTCTCCTCGCTTGGTACCGGTTCGGAACATCCCGTACCGGTCTGTATAAATACCAACTAGTACGATTATGGAGAGGCTGTCAAGGGGTGAATCACTTACCGAATCGAAACCATCCGCGCGCGAGGGGGTTCGCTCGGGCAGGCAACGGCCGATAGCGTCCTGCCAGCGTGCGGCGACAAAAATTTCCGGATGATTTCGAGGTGGAGCGAAGGCGGCACTAGCTCCACGTGCAGGCCAATCCAGTGACGGGTTTCCGACGTCAGGACACTAGCTACAGCGCGGCTTCGATTGCGCTCGTCAGATCCTTCGCGGTTGGCTCCACGGCCGGATCGAAACGCGCAACGACCTCGCCCTGCTTGTCGACGATGAACTTGGCGAAGTTCCACTTGATGTCGCCGGGGCCGTCCGGTTGTGTCTCGCGCGATGTGAGAAACTCGTAGAGCGGGTGCCGCTCCTCGCCGTTGACGTCGACCTTCGAGAACATCGGAAACGTCACGTCGAATCGCGTTTCGCAAAACGTGAGAATTTCCTCGTCGCTGCCCGGTTCCTGCCCGGCAAACTGGTTGCAGGGAAAGCCGAGGACCGAGAAGCCGCGCCCTTTGTATTTCCGGTGCAGCTCCTCCAGGCCCTTGTACTGGGGCGTCAAGCCGCATTGGGAGGCGACGTTGACGATGAGCAGGGTCTTACCGGCGAAGTCGGCGAGGCTCTTCTCGCCACCATCGATCACCGTTGCCGAGAAGTCGTGTACTTTTGTCATGGGATCTCATGGCAAACGGGCCGTCGGGTTTCAATACCGGATTGCGCACTGGCCTGCCGCTGTCCTGGCGGGCGCGGAACTTGCGCTTTCTCCGCGGCCTTCTATGGTTGCCCGATGCCGAGGTGGGAATGTTGAACATCTCCTTGCGCTACGACCTGCGTTTTCCGGCGTTTGCCGGTGGCACACACGCCGAACGGTACGCCGCATGCCTCGACCAGTGCGCCTGGGCCGACGGCCTCGGTTTTCGCTCGGTGACGCTCTGCGAACACCACGGCGTCGAGGACGGATTCATGTCGGCGCCATTGACCATCGCGGCTGCCGTCGCGGCTCGCACGCGCCGGCTGGGAATCAGCATCGTCGCCGCTCTTTTGCCCCTGCACGACCCGATCCGCTTTGCCGAGCAGTGCGCCGCGATTCAGCTCATCAGCAATAGCCGGCTGATGCTGGTGGCCGGGCTCGGCTACCGCGGCGAAGAATTCGAGATGGCGGGGATCGAGCGTCGACAGCGCGGTCAACTGCTCGAAGAGCATCTGACAGTGATGCAGAAAGCCTGGAGCGGCGAGCCGTTCGAGTGGCGCGGCCGGACGATTCAGGTAACGCCGCGCCCGCCGGCGCCGCCCGTGGTTTTCGTCGGCGGCTCCAGCGAAAACGCCGCCCGCCGCGCAGCTCGACTGGGTGCGGGCTTCTTTCCCGCCGTCAACGACGTCGCGTTGGCGGATCTCTACCGGCGGGAATGCACAGCGCGGGGCTTGCCGCCGGGGCCGATCATCCTGCCGCGAGGCCCGGGCTTCATCCACGTCAGCGAGGATCCCGAAAGTGATTGGGAGCGCCTCATGCCCTACGCATTGCACGAGGCGACGACATACGCCGCATGGCAGACACGCGGCCAGCGCTCGGCCGTTCACGTCGACGCCAAGACCCCGGAGGAACTCCGCGCCAGCGGCGGCTACCTGGTAGTCACGCCCGAGCAGTGCACCGAGATCGCGCGACGCGACGGCGGCCTCGTACTCCACCCCCTGATGGGAGGCATGCCGCCGGAACTAGGTTGGCAGAGCCTCCGCCTCTTCGAGGAGAAGGTCCTGCCACTTCTCTGAGATCACTGCCGGGTTTCGCGGCGATTTCGCCGGCGAGAGTTGAGATCCAGGTTTATTCGCAACGCAAGCCCGTCGATTGCGAGCGATTCCGTAGGGATGAGACACCCAGCGCGGGGTGTCTCATCCCTATTCGGTATCAGACCTCGGTGCGGCGCCGCAGTCGCAGCGCGAACATGCCGATCGCAAGCAGACCGACCAGTGCAGCAATCAAACCACTGTGGGAGACCGTCGGGGCCGCCGCGGGCAAGGGAGAGCACGTTCCCTCGAGACCCGGCAGACCGCAGAACTCGTTGGCCCCCAGGCATGCAGTGTCACAACAGAAGTCATCGACGCAGTTGCCGGAAATGCAGTCGGTCGGGTCGACACAATCACCGCCATCGGGAACGCGGGTGATGCTCGGCGTCGCCTCCGGCGTCGCGGTTTCCGTTGCCGTCTCGGTTGCGGTTGCCGTTTCGGTTGCCGTTGCCGTCTCAGTTACTGTTGCGGTCGCGGTGTACGTTGCGCAGCCGTTCTGGGATGGTCCCGACGACACCGCATTGCCTTGCTCCGGGCAAATCGCATCGCCGACGAACGTACCATTGAAAGAGACCGCACAATCGACCTCGCTGGAATTGTCCAAGCACCCGAACGTAGCATCGCAACAGCCCACCTCCGCGGGACGGCACGTCGCGTTGTCCGCGCAGATTTCCCCTTCGCTGAAGGTTCCGTTCAAAAAGTCACAAGCGGGCTCGTTCCCGATATTCACGCAAGTGCCGTTCAGCGGCAGGCAACAACCGGGAGAGGACTGGCCGCCCGCTGACGTCAAACTCCAGAGGGTCGCGGCAAGCGATAATGCTGTGATCAGACTCCAAGTGGCCTTACCGGACTGTGTCATGAACCCTCCGCTAGTTCGTTCGATGAATCTAGACCTGTGCGGGGTACACCAGATCAACGCAAAAATCCAGCGTGATTTCCTACCTCAGAGGGAACGTCCCAGCGCCCGGTACTGGGCCAAAGCGTGCACGAGTTGTGTGAAATGACGTTCCACACTTCCGGAGGGTGTCCGCGGGGCAGATTGCGACATCCGTCCGTACGGGCCGCCGGAGTCATTTGCAAACGGCATTTGATTATCGGCGCCGATATCCGGTCAGTCGACTGCACGATCTCAGACCGTGGTCGAATTCGTTCCGTCACCGTTGCGGTTTCCGTCCCGGTCGGCTGCCGTAGTCGAGAAAGGGATCGTCGCGCTCGCGCACGGCCTGGCGAAAACCAACTTCGGCCGCCTTTTGGACGAAGTCCAATCCCTCTTGCGTATGCCGCGCAATTCCGTCGAACAGGGTGCCGAGTTGCCGACTGGAGGCGAGACCCATGTTTTCTGCCGTCTGATTGCACAGCAGTTTCAGCATCACCAGCTGGTTGACCGGCACCAGGGCCATCCTTTTAGCGAACGCCATGGCGTGCTCCTGCAGCTGCTCGTCGGCGACGCATTCGTGGATCAGCCCGATCCTCGCCGCTTCCGACGCGGGGATCTCGTCGCCGGTCAGCAGGTACCGCTTGGCCCGCTCGAGGCCCATGCGGTACACCCACATCGCCGTCGTCGGCGTCCCCCACACCCGCGACGGCGGATAGCCGAACGACGCCCCCGCGCCGGCGATGATGAGGTCGGCGCAGAGGACCATGTCTGTGCCGCCGCCGATGCACCATCCCTGCACGGCCGCGATGGTCGGCTTCGCCGCGTACCAGAGCTTCATGTAGGTGTCGACGAACCGACCCATCATGCGCATGTCGGCAACCGAGTCCCAGACGCGCCCGGGCGCGTCCCGCTCCGCCTCAGCCGCCTGCGCGGCGGTCGACCAGTCAAGCCCATAGCCGGCACAGAAGGCCGGGCCCTCGGCCCGCAGCAAGATCACATGTGCGGCGCGGCAATCGTCGCCCTCGTCGATGGCTGCCGCCAGTTCGTCGCGCAGGGCCGGCGTGATGGTGTTGTATTGGTCGCCGCGCGCCAGTGTGATGATGAACACTCCGTCGTCGACCTCGGTTCGCAGCGTCTCCATCTCCCCTCCCGAATGCCGTCAGCCTCGCGCCGGTATGAGCCTGTCGAGAGCGTCTCCTGTGTGCCGATGCAACACCGCCATCCGCTTCCTCCAACCTCGCCTGAGGCTGTAATACCCGGCCGGCGGACGCGGCGCCAATCGCACCGAATCCCGACCGCCCTCGGACGAGATCGGCAGCGGCTCGGGGATCGCTCGGCAGCCGCCGACTCAGCGCCGCAAACTCGGTGGCTTGCGGCGAGAACCGGGACCGGCTAGCCACTCCTTGATCCAGTTCTACAGCGGTGCGAGATCGCTCCGCTCACCGAGGTGATTCATGGAAAAGGTCCAAGCCACCAACCTTCGGCCCGGCATGGTCGTCGACTACCAGGGCGCACCGCACCGCGTCATGTCCTTCCAGCACCGGACGCCGGGCAAGGGGAATGCCGTGGTCCAGGCAAAGATGCGCAATGTGCGCACCGGCGTGCAGACGGAGACGCGTCTGATGTCGACCGACACAATGGAGCGCTTGAGCGTCGAGGGCCGTCAAATGGAGTACCTCTACGATGACAATGACGGGTTGGTGTTCATGGACACCGAGAACTACGAACAGCTCACGCTGCCGCGCGACTTCATCGAAACCGAGGTGCCGTGGCTCGAACCAAACATCAAGATCGTCGTTCAGTACATCGGCGGCGAGGCAATGGGGATCGAACTGCCGAAGTCGGTGGACATCGAGGTGAGGGAGACCGAACCGCCGATGAAGGGCGCGACCGCATCAGCCTCGCCAAAACCGGCGACCCTGGTCAATGGAGTTGTCGTCAAGGTCCCGCAGTTCGTCGAATCTGGCGAGTTCATCCGGGTCGATCCGACCGAGGGGCGATACATCGAACGCGTCAAGTAACGTCCGCGCCGGGCGCGCCAGTGAATTGACCGCTACCCGGCGGGCCATGCAATCAATCCCGTCTCGCCTGGTGAGCAATTGCGACCAGGCGCGCAGGGCTATTCGGAGGGAGCGGTACGATGCGGTTTCGCGACGGCGATACGCGTCAGCGAGTCATCTTCGCCCTGCTCGTCGCCGTATACGCCCTCGGCGTCGGCATCAACCTCTGGGACAAGTTCGACCGCATCGGTCGACCGGACATTGGCTGGATCGTCGACGACGGTAACCTCTCTCCGACCCGGCCCGAGGTATCCGAGGCCGGCCTGCGCGGTGGCGGACGGGCGCTCGAGATCAATGGCGTCCCCTTCCAGATGCCGCGCTTGGGTCCGACCAGCACCCACCCGGGCCTTCGCACGTCGATTGGATCGACTAATCACCTGAAGTTCCAACGCACTACCGGTGAGCTCGCGGAGATGGAGATCACGGTGCGGGCCTGGCAATGGCACGATGCGATCTTCAGCGAGGGCGCCACCTTCGCCCTCGGCCTTCTCTTTTTCGTCGTCGGCACGACGACATTCGTTTTGCGGCCGTACACACCCACCAGTTGGGCGCTGCTGGCTCTCTGTTCGATGGTCGGCGGGGTGCTCAGCATGATGTTGATTCCGGCTGTCACCGAACACGATCTGGCGCTTTTCTACTTCCTGGCGCTGGTTGGCTTCATCAACGCCGGGCCGCTGCACAGCGCACTGGCGTTCCCCGTGGTTCATCCGTGGATGACACGCCACCCGCGCATCCTCTGGGTGATCTACGGCTATGGATTCGTGCAAGCGTGTCTCTACATCGCCTCATGGCGCTTCGGCGCCCACGGCCCATTCGCATCGTCTCGCGTTCTCGGCGCCGTCCTCCTGCTCATCGCCATCGCCATCTTCATCGGCCGCTGCGTGCAGCTGTCCTTCGACGAGGATCGACTGGTGCGGCAGCGGGCACACATCCTGCTGATCGGATCGCTACTCGGTCTGGCTCCCGTCGCCATCATCCAGGTCGTGCAGCAGGGATTCGGCGTCTTCCCCATCGACAGTCGTTTCACCTATTGGACATTGGGTATCTTTCTCTTCGCGCTCGGGCGAGTGACGCTGCGCGAAGAGATGATGAATGCGCGCATCGCGGTGCGGCGCGCGGTTCTCTACGCGACGGCCGTTCTCGTCCTCACCGTCGTCGCATCCGTCCTCACCGCGGTCAGCCCGTTTGCCGTCGCCGGATTGCTGCTGCCGCTCCTCTATGTCTGGCCGCGATTCGTCGAGCGGCTGAACCGCGTCCTCTACCCAAAACGCGCGCGCTTTCCGGAGATCCTGCGGCGGATCGGCGACGAGCTGGCCGCTTCAACATCGGTCGACGCGGTTCTCGACAGCTTGGCGGACGCCCCCGCGCGATTGTGCGATACGACTCGCAGCGTCGCGTTCATCGTTCCGGGCGAAGATCACGGACACGAGCACATCCGGGTGAGCGACGGATCGACGCTGGCGCCCGGCCCGCCACTGCACGCGGAAGCCGTCGTGCGCACGCTGATGGCGATGCGCAAGTCGATCCTGCGTACCCAGATCGCGATCCAGCCGCATTTCTCCGAGATCAAGGAGGAGTGTTACGCCGGTTTCGATCGTCTCGGCGCGGAGATTCTGCTGCCGATCATTCGCCACGACCGCGCCATCGGCGGGCTTGCGATCGGTCCGCGCGCCACCGGCGACGTCTACGAACACGCCGAACTCGACGCGCTGACGACCGTCGCGCAACAGGCGGTGCAATCGATCATCCGCGTCGAGGCAACCGAGCGGCTGCGCTCGCGCGAACGCGAGTTTGCCGATCTCAAGCGTTTTCTCTCGCCACAGATCATCGACAAGGTGATGGCCAGCGGCGGGGCCTCGGAGCTCAAGAGCAAGCGCAAGTGGGTGACCGTGTTCTTCGCCGACTTGCGCGGCTTCACTTCGTTCTCGGACGCGGTCGAACCGGAAGAGGTGATGGCGACGCTCGCCGAGTACCACGAGGCGATGGGCGTGCGCATCGCCGAATTCGACGGCACGCTGGAGCGCTTCGCCGGCGACGGCTTCATGGTGTTCTTCAACGATCCGGTTCTGCAGGTCGACCACATCGCTCGCGCCGCGCAGATGGCACTTGCGATGCGCTCCGACGTCGAGCGCTTGCGAATGCACTGGGGCAGCCGCGGATACGACATGCACATCGGCATGGGAATCCACACCGGCTATGCGACCTGCGGCTTCATAGGATACGAGGGTCGTCGCGACTACGGTGTCATCGGCAATGTCACCAACCTGGCGGCGCGCCTCAGCGACGCTGCGGCCGGTGGCGAGATCCTCATCACCCAGCGCGTCAGCAGTGAGCTGACCAACGACTACCAGAGCGAGCCCGTCGGGCAAATCGAACTGAAGGGTTTCGCGCAGAGGCAGCTGGTGTACCGCTTGCTCGGCAATGGCCGCCGCTAGCAGTCCCGGTTGACAAACCCCGAGACGGCCCTTCGACAGGCTCAGGGCGAGCGGAAAGTTCCTCAGGTAGAAAACGGTCCGCTGATTTCGTAGGTGACGCCGCCGCTCGGCGGATCGCCTGCGCCGCGCTGCGAACTGAAGTAGAGGCGCGTGCCCGACGGATCGAACGCCGGCCCGGCGACTTCGGAAGCCTGGTGGCCTTCGATCTGGACAATCGGGACGATCTCACCGGTCGGCGCGAAGCCTACGATCTGCATGTCGCCGCCGTCCTCGGCGACCAGTACGTCGCCCTGGGCCGATACGGTGACATCGTCGACGCCGCTGAGGATCGGGTTCTCTGAAGTATCATCGTCGTAGAGGATTTCGACGCGCGCGGAATCGATGTCGTAGATCCAAACGCGATTATCGAACTTCGTGGTGAAGTACATGACGTGGTTGCCGTACCAGATCCCTTTGCCACCGGGGAATGGTGTGCTCGCCGGAACCTGGTACCGCGTAGCCACCTCGCCCATGAAGGTCGGATCGGGCACTGGCAGCCATTCGACGGGCCCGCTCGGGCCGTCGCCGATCAGCCGCGCCACTTCGAGTCGGCCATCGTCGAGGTCCAGTCGGTCGCCGGCAGGATCGCCGAGCGGTACGTATCGATAGAACCGCCCATCGACCTCGTCTTCTGTCAGGTAGAGATGCCCTTGAATCGGGTCGACGGCGACCGCCGTGTGCCGAAAGGTGCCGAGGGCCGGCCTGAGAACCGCCGGTCGTACGCCGATCGGATCGCATTCCCACACCTGCCCGATGGTAGCTTTTTCGCAGGAGAGCCATGTTCCCCACGGCGTCGCACCACCGGAGCAATTGTGTGCGCTACCGAAAAGAATGGAATAGGCGCCGATCGCGGTGCCTTCGCTGTCGAAGCGAAGCGCGCCGACGCCGCCGGCGCCCGGTTCGAGGTCACTGTTCGAAACGTAGATCCAGCCCCCGTCTTCCGTTTCGAACGTCGCGCCGCCGGCCGGCCGGCCATGCCAGAGGTAGCTCGAAGTCGGCACTGGCGCCGCGCCGCTGCGCGCTACGACGCGGCCGGAGAATCCGGGGGGCAGGCGCAGGCCATTCTGATCGGCGGCAGCGAGCGGGCCGAAATTGGCAAGGTTGCTCGCGGCGCGGTTCGGCTCCTTGCCGCCGCAGCTATAGACGACGGATCCGCCGACGACCAGACCGATGCCGAACATCCCCCGGCGAAGTATGTCGCGGCGGGAAACACCGGCGGTTAAGGGGGAGGGCCTGGGCGCTCGCATCATCGATCTCCGAGCCGGCGACAGTAAACGGGCGCGCGCCAGACGACAATACCGGCTCGTCCCGCGAACCAGCCGGTGGCCTGGAAACCGGCTGGGCGCCGCCACTTGCCGCTGGCGAATCGCTCAGGTTTGACCGGCGATGCGTGCGTGCGACCGCATCTGTTGCGCTGTCTGCGTCGAACCGTCCGGGCTCCATCCGGGCGGTTGCAGGAAGTAGCCACAGGCGTCGCGCCAGCTGCCGGCGTGCCGCGCGTCGCGCATCATTGCCTGCCACTCGTGAAAGGCGATTCGCAGCGGGTGGTAGGTGTCGATGTTCTTGGTCAGGCCGTAGTCGACCGCGGCCCGCTCGGGCTCAAATGTGCCGAACAAGCGATCCCAAATGATCAACATGCCGGCGTAATTGCGGTCGAGGTACTCGATGTTGCGCCCGTGGTGCACGCGGTGGTGCGAGGGTGTGTTGAGGACCGCTTCGAGTGAGCCGACGCGGTCGATCGCCTCGGTGTGGATCCAGAATTGATAAAGCGTGTTGATGGCGATGGCGGCGAGAATGTGCGCCGGGTCGAATCCGATCAGTGCCAACGGCCAGTAGAAGAGCATCACGGTGAACGGCGTCGTCCACGACTGGCGTAGGGCGGTCGACAGATTGTAGCGCCGGCTCGAATGGTGGTTGACGTGCGCCGCCCACAGGAAGCGCACTTCGTGCGACAGGCGGTGGAACCAGTAGTAACAGAAGTCGGTGCCGAGCAGCAGCAACGCCCACTCCCACCAAGCACCGCCGAGGCGCACCGGGGCGGCGGTTGCGACCACTGCCAGCAGAGCGTAGTGCACCGACTTCATGACGAGATCGATGAGCACATTGCCGACACCCATGCTCAGGCTGGCCGCCGTGTCCTTCGTTTCGTAGCCGCGAATTCGCCGCCGCGCCGTGATCGCCGCTTCGGCGAGCATCAAGACGAAGAACGCGGGAATGGCGTAGATCGTCAGATCGAGTTCCATCAGGAGACCTTTCCCTTGCGGCGGCCGTCGCCGCCGATCACCGCCGTCGCCATTTGCCGCAGAGCCTCCAGGCGCGCTTCGCGCTCGGCCGCTGCCGATGGCATGAAGCCAACCGCCGCCATTCCCTGCATTGCGTCGAGGATCGTGCGCAGCGCGCTCGCCAGCTTCGTCGCCGGTACCCGCGGAAACAACTCGACCGCCAAGCGGTAAACGTGCACCTGGTGCGCTTCGGCAACCGGGACCAGTTTCTCCCGCAGTTCGGCGTCGGTTCGGGCCGCAGTATAGAGTTCGAGCACAGCGGCAAAGTGTCGCTTGGCGAACATCGCCCACAGTAGATCGACGGCGGCGCCAGCATCGGCCCGGTCGGCGCCGGAAAATGCCTCTTGATACTCGCGCCGCATGCGGTCGAATAGATGTTCGATCGCCGCCGCCACCAGGTCGGCTCGCGTCGGGAAGTGGTGCAGCTGGGCGCCGCGCGAAACACCGGCGCACTCGGCGATCACCGTTGTCGTGGCGCCCGCATAGCCGTGATCGACCAAACAGTCCAACGTCGCATCGAGCAGGCAGCGCCGCGTCGCCTCGCTGCGCTCGGCCTGCGTCCGCCGCGGCCTCGGCCGCACCACCGCCATGTCCATGGCACATAGAAGTAGTCCACAACAAACAAACAGTCAACCCTGAATGTAAAGTGCGCGGCCCACCTTGCTGCGACCCGCCGAGCCTGCTTTGTGTTGGCGCTTACCTACAATTCAAACCAAGCAAAGGAGTATGCGATGAGTGACATCCGCTTCGACGGCCGCGTTGCGGTCATCACGGGAGCTGGGGGCGGTCTGGGGCGCACGTACGCGCTCGAGTTGGCACGACGCGGCGCCAAGGTCGTCGTCAATGACCTGGGTGGCAAGCCCGATGGGACCGGTGCCAGCCAGTCGATGGCGGACAAGGTGGTCGGCGAGATCGAGAGCGCCGGCGGCACCGCGGTGGCGAACTACGATTCCGTGTCGACGCCGGACGGCGGCAAGGGGATCATCCAGACCGCGCTGGACAGCTTCGGCACCATCGACATCGTCATCAACAACGCCGGCATCCTGCGCGACAAGACGTTCGTCAAGATGACGGTCGAAGAGATCGACCTCGTTCTCGACGTTCACCTGCGCGGCGCCTTCTACGTCACCCAGCCTGCGTTTCAAGTCATGAAGGAAAAGGGTTACGGTCGCATCGTTTTCACATCGTCGGGCGCGGGGATATTCGGCAACTTCGGCCAGACCAACTACGGCGCGGCGAAGATGGGATTGGTCGGCATGATGAACGTCCTCGCCGTCGAGGGCGCCAAGTACAACATCAAGTGCAATGCGATCGCGCCGACCGCCAAGACGCGCATGACCGAGGACCTGCTCGGCCCGATGGCAGAGTTCGTCGCGCCGGAGACGGTAACACCGATGGTCGTCTACCTCTCCTCCGAGGACTGCCAGACGACGCACGAGATCTTCTCGATCGGCGGCGGCCGCTTCGCCCGCATCTTCATCGGCGTTACGCCCGGATGGTTCGCCGGCAAGGGCGCCGCGGTCAGTGCTGACGATGTCGCCGCCCAGCTCGAAAAGATCCGCAACACTGATGGCTACACGATCCCCAGCAACATCGGCGACGAACTCGGACTTATCATGAAGGCCTTCAGCTAGGCTGGCATCCATGTGACAGAAGAATTTCGCCATGAAGGGCACGAGAACCACGGTGGAAACGAGGCAGGGATCGAGTGTCTCCCCGAGACAACCTCATTCGTGACGGAGTCGGACTTTCTCAGATCTGACGCCGTTAATCCTTCGTTCTTTGTGGTCTGCGTGCCCTTCGTGGTGAGGATATTGTCACATCAGGGTTGACTGCCGGATCCGACGGCGGGCGAAGTCTTTCGGCGGGGCGACGGTGCGCCGAGGCGCGCTGTCGCCCCGTGCCGCTTCAACTCGCGTTCCACCACCCGATCGGCGCGGGCGAGAAGCTTAGCGTCGTCGCCGTAGCGCTCGATCATCAAACTGAGATCGCTGAGGTCGTGGATCAGACTGAGGGCGGCGCGTTCGCGCTCGCGCGTCCCGCGCAGCAACTGCAGAAGATCCAATACCAGCCCCTCGACCTCGGAACTCTCGATCTCCAAGGCGATTGCGAAGGCCCGGGTGAGGGACAGCCCTCCGGCAGCCTCGCCCTCAGCGCGCTCGATCAGACGCCGCAAGCGAGCCACGTGCATCGAGGCGGCGCTAGGCACGGGGGGCATTTCCCGCTGCGCGTCGTACTCCAGTAGCCCGGCGACCAAGGCCAGCGCCCCGACATGACGGGACTCGTGCTCGGCCATGTCGAGCCAGAAATCCTTCACCGCGGATGGCGAGGGGAAGAGTACCTCAAAGCGACAGTAGAGCTGCATGGTCCGCTGTTCGAGCTGCATCGCGACGCGCACCAATTCGCCGATGTCGAGCCGCCCGGCGACCCTTGCCGATGTCCGTGCACCCATCAGGTGGCCGTGGATAGCAGTTTGTCCCCCGCCGTTCCAGCAAGGCCAGCCCGACGCCAGCGAGGCCGCCCTTTCACCGGAACGCGCCCTCGACTGGCCATTTCGCACCATCAGCGCGATTCGCTGCCCGCTGTACTGTGTCAAATGCGTTGCGATTTCGAGAGCAGAATACGGCACCGCGATCATTTAGCCGTCATTTGACCAGCATTTTGGGGTCCTCATGTGCAGTGCTTTGTGGAGAGCCGAGTCGGCACGGCATATGCAATGAGATTAGGGTGCCAGCACCCAAGCCGGCAGCAGCAAGGGCAACGCAATCCACTTCAACCACCTGAAGGGAAGACGGTCATGATGAGAATGGATGAACCAAACAGCGGCGAGACCTGGGTCGATTCGAATGGCGGCAACGGCGTTACGAAGCGCAACCAGCCCGGCGTGCTCGAGCTGCGCAAGCGTCTGGGGATGACCCAGGAACAGCTTGCCCGCGAACTCGGCGTAACGGTCGGGACGGTCAACCGTTGGGAAAATGGGCGGTTTCGCCCGAGTCCGCTGGCCCTGCGCGGCCTCGAGCGGCTCGCCGAACGCGCCAAACAGGTAGAGCGTCTCGACAGTTATTCTCCGGTCGCGTTTTCGAACGGCCGCTGAGGCCCCCCCGGCCCCGGCAACGCAATCGGGGCAGAATTCGAGATTTCGGAGATCCCGGGCAGCAAGCGCCTCTCGGCAACTTGGCGCTTGCTGTCGCCGAGACCCGACCGGCGGGCAATGTTGGAGACAATCGACGCAATTTTCCGGGGTCCAGTAAGAGATCGTCGATTTTCGCCAGTTCACGGATTCTCCCCTTATAAGGGACGCCCATGCGGGCTGCTCCGGATCTCTCCGATTGATGGTCCGCAGATAGGGTACATGGATGCGGCCGCAGTGGCGCCGCCGGCACCGCTTGCTGTCGCGGGCGAAATCCCGCCTAATTGTGCGGTGACCCACTCGAGGCGATTGCCGCCAGCGGGAACTTTCATGGCAGAGGTGCCGGTTCGATGGTTCCAGTGGTCCGCCAGCGAAACGCGGCCACCTGCAACGTTTCCGGCGCCGCAGGCATCTGAGCGCCGTACGGCAACTTCTCGAACCAGCCCCCAACCCGTCATCGGGAAACCTTCGCCATCGGCGAAGCGGAAGGAGAGCTCCATTATGTTTCGACGTATCTTCGGATTGGCTGCTGTCACGATGCTGGCCGCACCACTGGCCGTTCTCGCCGCCGAGTACAAAGTGGACAAAGCGCACACCGCGGTGGCGTTCAAAGTCCGCCACATCTTCACCAACGTCCCCGGCCATTTCAGCGAGTTTGACGGCAAGATCGAGTTCGATCCCGCGGCCTTGGCAAGCGCCTCGGTGGAAGGAACCATCCAAGCGGCCAGCATCAACACCAACAACGAGAAGCGAGACAACCACCTGCGCAGCGCGGATTTCTTCGACGTCG
Organism: Thermodesulfobacteriota bacterium; assembly: GCA_041743795.1. Taxonomy (GTDB): domain Bacteria; phylum Desulfobacterota; class Binatia; order HRBIN30; family CADEER01; genus CADEER01. Next base: position 25,980 of record JBGTMF010000108.1, read on the forward strand.
AGAACCACCCGACGATTTCCTTCAAGAGCACCAAGGTCACCGATGTCGATGAGGCCAAGAAGACCGCCAAGCTGCACGGCAACCTGACGATGCACGGGGTCGAGAAGCCCATTGTCCTCGACGTCGCATACCTGGGCACGGCCAAGGACCCGTGGGGTACCAACCGCAGCGGTTTCGTTGCCAAAACCACGCTCAATCGCAAGGACTTCGGCATTAGTTGGAACGAAACTCTCGATTCTGGGGGTCTTCTCGTCGGCGAAGAGGTCGAGATCGAAATCAACGTCGAGGCAACGCCAGTCGAGTAAGCGTTTGGTCGCGCATTCGGACCCCCTGAATGCGCATTACCTATTATCGGAGGGAATCATGAAGACGATGAATGTACTGATGGCATCCGCGGTCGCAGGTCTGCTGAGCGTCGGTGGCACCGCCGCTTTCGCGGCCGATGCGCATGGCGGCGGTAGCGGCGAAAAGGCTCCCTGCTACGGCATCAACAAGTGCAAGGGTACCGGCGCCTGCGGCGGTAAGCACGACGACGGTACGGGTTATTCCTGCGCCGGCAACAATGCGTGCAAGGGGAAGGGTTGGCTCAGCCTCGATAAGGATACGTGCCTGAAGATCGAGGGCGGGCGTCTGACGCCGGAAGCGGACAAGGGCTGATCGGTGTTGGACAACGCGTGCGGGCCGGCTCCGGCCTGGCCGCGGCTCGGTTTTGGAGCCGGCCTGCGCGCGGAGCATTACAGCGACATCCTCGCCACTGCCACCGGCTTGGATTGGTTCGAAGCAATCACCGAGAACTACATGGACAGCGGCGGGCGCCCGCTGCACGTGCTCGAACAGGTGCGGCGCGACTACCCGATCGCACTGCACGGGGTCGCGCTGTCGATCGGCTCGATGGATCCGATCGACCGATCGTATCTAGACCGGCTCGGCGCGCTCGCCGACCGCATCGAACCGGCGTTGGTCACCGACCACCTGTGCTGGTGCGGTATCGACGGCCAGGTGCTGCACGACCTGCTTCCCCTGCCGTATACGGAGGAGGCACTCGCGCATGTCGTCGAACGTGTGCAAGAGGTGCAGGACCACCTGCGGCGCAAGATTCTGTTGGAGAACCCCTCGACCTACGTTGCCTTCAACCATTCGACGATCGACGAGTGGACGTTCCTCTCAGAGGTCGCCGAGCGCAGCGACTGCGGCATTCTCCTCGACGTCAACAACATCTACGTCTCGGCTCGCAACCTCGGCTTCGATGGCCGCGTCTACATCGACTCGATCCCGATCGACCGCGTCGGCCAGATCCACCTCGCCGGCTTCACCGATATGGGCACCTATCTCTTCGACACGCACAGCGCGCCGGTGCACGAGGAGGTTTGGGATCTATACCGCCGTGCCTGCAGACGATTTGGCGCGGTGTCGACGCTGGTCGAATGGGATGCTGAGATCCCCGCGCTGGAGCGACTCTGCGAAGAAGTCGATCGCGCCCGCCGGGAGTTCGCCGGCTGCGGCGGATACGAGGTAGCGAATGAACGCGCCGTCGTTGAAGACTCTGCAGCGGCGTCTGGCCGCTGAGATCCTCCGCCACGCCGCCGGTGCGGGCGAAGGGGACGACGTTCTGGTCGCCGACCTGCGCGTGCCACCGGGGGTCGACAGCCTCACCAGGCTCGACGTTTATCGCGAGGGGTACCCGGCGCGCATCCTCGAAGCGTTGCGCGAGGCGTATCCGGCCATCGCCAACATCTGCGGCGAGGGTTCGTTCGCCAATCTCGTCCGCCGCTACCTGCGCGCCTGCGATGTATCCGCTTCGTCACTCAACGACATCGGGCGCCAACTTCCGGCGCACTGCACGCGCGATCCGCTGGCCGCCAATCTTCCTTTCCTCGCCGATCTCGCCCGCCTCGAATGGGCGGTGTTGTGCGCCTTCCACAGCCGCCAGCGCGATCCGATCGATGCCGCTTCCTTCTCCACATGGGACATGAGTGACTGGGAGCGGGCAATCTTCTCGTTTCAACCGTCGCTGGCGATCGTCCACTCGGCGTGGCCGATTCGCGATCTCTGGCAATCTCGCCAGATCCCGCGAACGGAGATCGACATCGACCTGACCGACCGACCGCAGTCGGTCCTCGTCCGGCGCAGCGGCTATGAAGTCGACTGCGACCTGCTGCCGGACGCGCACGCGATCGTCCTCGAATCGCTCCTCGGCGGTTCGACCCTCGCCACGGCAATGGCGAGCCTGGCGGAGTGTGCCGGCAGCGAAGAAGACCCGGCGCGGATGTTCGCGACATGGCTTGCCGCCGGCGCCATCACCGCCGCCCGCCTGGCACCGTGAGCGAT
>JBGTMF010000109.1:0-2653 GCA_041743795.1 Thermodesulfobacteriota bacterium
GTCGCCTCGGCACAGGCCGGGAGACGGCTCGGCGCTGGCGCCGTTGGTCGAAGACGTGGCGCGATTGCGCCGCCGGCGCACGCGCCTGAGCGGAGCAATCCAGCGCGGCATGGCGCCGCCCTGGATGGTGGAGAATCGCGCGGCCATCGAGAAGATCGAGCGCAAGATGTACAACCGACACCGCCCGCGCGAAAACCTGCGCCTCGCGTTCTCATTTCCCGGCCGACTTCGATTGCCACAGCTCGATACCAGCGGACGCCGATTGCCGTGATCAGGCAGAACCTGCCACGGCATGGCGGCGACCGCGCAAGGCGAGGAAACGGCGGAGCAACTCCACCGCGAAGGCGACGGCGATCCAGGTCGACGCCAGCCACACTCCGAGCCGAAATCCCGGCGCGCGATAGGTCACCCGAATCTCGTGCTGGCCCGCCGGAAATGGTACGGCGAAGAAGAGCCCGGCCGCCGGGTAAACCGCCGCGGGTTTGCCATCCACGGTCGCCTCCCAACCCTCGAAGTAGGACTCCTTTACGAGCAGGAATGCCGGTCGATTCGCTGCAACCGCAAGTCTGAAATCTCCCTGCCGAAAGTCGATGAGTTCGACCTGCCCGGTGGATCGCATCCTCTTCGCTACTTCCTCGATCGGTGCGACGATGGGGACGCTCTCGTCGACTGCCAGAGTAACGACTCCTAACGACGCCGGCGTGCGATCGGGCGGCGACACGCCACACTCATTCACCGATTCGGCCACCGTTGTAACCTTCGTCACACCAGACACCTCTTCGTACACGGTTCGGAGCATCGCGTCCTGGCTGGGAGATGCCCGCGCCGTGAAAGGCACTGCGAACCGACCGGGAGGACTGGGATCGGCATAGAGACAGGTCTCATCGTTTTGTCCAAGCAACAGGAGGCGCCGCAATCTTGCGTTGCGCAAACACGGGTTCTTGTCGACGGCGCTCTTTGGTAGCGCGCGCCGTAGATCGAAGGTCACCCCGAAGTAGCGCATCATCTCGCGAGTCGGACCGCGATAGGAACTGTATCTGCGAGCTATTTCATCGTGCCGCCTTGGTAGGAGGCTGTTGGGTCCGCCACTCATCGATGGGATACCCGCAAGAATCGGCAGTGCCCGCAGTGCAACACGCTCGCTGATCCGGGGACGCGGCTGTTCCGCGTCGCCTCGCACGTGCTCGGCGAGACCACTCGCCGTCAGTCTGTGGTAGAGGTCCGCGAAGCTGGTGTCCAAGCTCCCGGGCAGTAGCTTTACCGACGGCACTCGCATCGCCGTGTATGTTCCGTGCTCGCACAGCATGAGAACGATGAGAAGCATTGCAAGTCTTCGCGCCGGCCCTTGCCACTGTTGTCGGAGCAACCAATCGGTGCCGAACGCGGCCAGAGCCATCACCGCCAGTTCGGTCAGCAACTTGAACTTCATCGCACCGCGAAACATTCCGAATCCCGGCAAGGAGCGCATCAGCGGGTAGAGCGGAGTGTCGTTGCCGACGCAGAGGAGGGACGCGACGATCGCCAGTCCCGCGAAAAACCAGACACGAGGACCGCCGCGCCAGACTCCCATGACGGCGATGATCAACGTCACGATGCCGAGAAAAGAGGGCAACCAGTCCTCAGTCCCCGGATAGAGGACCATCGCCGCGGTAAACATCCGCGTCGGTTGGTCCATATGGCGTACGCCCTCGGCCCCCCTCATCGTGTCCGGCAGTAGCGTCGCGGTCGCCAATAGTTGCGGTGCCGCCAAGACGACTCCACCAAGGCAAAACACCGCCGCAGCCACCAAGCGCTGTCGCAGCGGACGAAGTCCGCCCGAGATGAGCCACAGCGATGCGACGACACCGCCATAGAGGGCGAACTCCGGAAACACGAATGCGCAGGTGGCAAGAGACAGCCAGCCAAGCAGCAGACTGCTCAAGCGCATTCCATCCCGACTCAGACGCTCGGCGGCAACCAGCATCCACGGCCACCAAGCCACCGGAGCGTAAACGGTGAAGATCGCTGACGCCTGCCAGGGATACATCGGCGCGATGGCAATCAGCAGACCGCCGAGAAGTGCGGCGGCCGTGCCGACGCCGAGCATACGGAGCAGGTGGACCAAGCCGGCGACGAGAATCGCACAATGAAAGGCCGTAGCCAGATCAAAGGCTCTGAGATGCGGCTCCGGCGTCAACAGGTACCAAATGAAGTTCGGCCAGTACAGACTCAGCGATGTCGGATCCGCCAACAACGGAAAGCCTGCCCAGATTCCGTCCGACCACTCAGGCGGATAGCCGGACATCCACGACCGGAACGCCGCCAGGTTCATGGGGAATATCACCGCCTTGTTATCCCCGCGCAGTGTCCACGGATGTTCGAAACACCAGAAGGTCGCGCAGGACACCGAGAATGCGAGGCATCCCGCGAGAGCCGGTAACCAGCGGTAACGATGATCGAGTGCGGAATCCGAGGGCATCAAGAACCTAGCTTGAAACTCGCTTCGCTCGTAGGCACAGGCACAGGCATAGGCATAGGGTGGTGCGCGCTTCGCGCGATCGCTCCATCGGTTCTCATTCGAATGATCCGGCGTCGCGCCGGTGGCCCGGCCGACCTGAGACTTCGGCTCTTCCGCTGTCCCATCACCCCAGCTCCCACGTCACCCCGGCGAAAG
>JBGTMF010000110.1:0-9294 GCA_041743795.1 Thermodesulfobacteriota bacterium
CGCCGGCGCCGGTCGGATCCGGCGCCGACATGTGGTGCGCCTCGCTCGACTCGCCGACCCCGAGCAACTGGATTCCACCGCTCTCGCGAGTGACCAGGAAAAGCGCTGCCGCCTCGCCGAGGGAAAGCCCCTTGCGATTGACGCTGCAGGGATTCGTCACCTCGTCGGAGACTGCCTGCAGTGCGGAGAATCCGAACGTGGTGAGGTTGCAGAGAGTATCGGTGGCGCCGGCGATGACCGCGTCACAGATGCCGAGATCGAGCAACGCGCGAGCCGACGCCAGTGCGCGCGCGCCCGACGAACAGGCCGTCGAGATCGTATACGTGGGTCCGGACACACCGAGATAGTCGGCGATGAATCCGGCCCCGCCGCCAAACTCGAGTTGTGCGTAGGCGAAGCCCGGCGCCAGGCCGCCGTGTTGCCTTTGGTAGCGCAGTGCTTCCTCGGCATCGGAGACGCCGGAGGTGCTGGTGCCAAAGAGTACGCCGAAGCGCTCGCGGCCGACGCGATCGATCGTCGCGCGCACCGTGTCCTCGATCTGGCGCAACGCCGCCAGCGACAGGGCGTTGTTGCGGCAGCGATAGCGGGCGAGGCGATCGGACACTTGCGGCAGGGGCGAGCGCACCTCGCCGAGGAAGAGCGTTCGATCGGGCACCGCGTCGTCGCGCTCGATCAACCCGCATTCGCCGGCGAAGAGGCTTCGGGCGATTGACTCGGTCGAATCGCCGAGCGCGTTGACCATGCCGAGAGCGGCAAGTCGGCAGGCCATCGTCATCGTCGCATCTCGTGGATTGCCTTGCGGATCGTCTTGCCGAGAGAATCGGAATGCACCGCTCACAGCGCCTTTTCGGAAATGATGTAGCCGGCGGTCGCCGGGTTGGTGGCCAGGGGGACGTCGTGCACGTTGCAGATCCGCATCAGAGTCTGGATGTCGGGGTCATGTGGATGCTTGCCGAGCGGATCGACGAAAAAGAATACCGCGGCGATCTCACCTTGTGCCACCATTGCGGCGATCTGGGCGTCGCCGCCGATCGGCCCGGACAACATAGCCTTGACGGCGAGGCCCGTCTTGTCGGTCAACAGTTGCCCCGTCGTCTTGGTGCCGACCAGGTCGTAACGGTGCAGTACGGCGAGGTGATCGTTGGCAAACGCGAGCATGTCGGCCTTCTTGCCGTCGTGCGCGATCAGCGCCAGAGTCTTGCGATTGCCGGCCGGAGAATTGCGCTTGCGCGATTTTCGCGTCGTCGACAGCTCTCTGGTCTTCGAAGCTCGCCGGGTTGCTGGCATGCAAGTCCTCTCTCCGCTGGCGCTCGGCCGCGCGCGCATCGCGCCGCCGATCGAATCTACGAAACAAACGGAATGCTTCGCGGTGTCAAGCCCGGAGCTGGCGTTCCCCCGGGCTCCGCCTGCTTCGCCCGCGTAGGAAACTTCCGATGCGGATCGCCGCCCGCTGCTAGGCCATGGCCGTCACCGCCCATCAGAACGGCTGTTTGGTGCCGAACAGAATCTGAATATCGCCGAGGTCGTCTCGCTCGTCGACTCGGGTGGCGATCTCCAGGTAGGCAACCGCGGGAAAGAAACCGGCGGCATCGTAGATGAGCCCGAATCCGGCGCCGATGCCGACCGCCCAATCGCGCGGGTCGTAGATGCGACCAGCCGAATTGCTGACGTTGCCACTCTCCGCGAATACGCGGAACTGCGTGCGGCGGAGAATCAAGATGTCCTGCAGGTTCCAGTTGAGTTCGGGATAGATCGACTGTCGCAGCTCGCTGCGGACGACGAACAGATTGCGACCCAGGTGCTCGCCGAAGCCAATGCCGCGAATGGAGCGCGCGCCGCCGAGGCTGTAGTGGGCTTGGTTGGGCACGTCGCTGCCGCCGCTAGCATGGCTGAAGCCGTTGACAATCTGCAGGCCGAGGAGGGTTCGCCGTGTCCACACCGGCACGATCAGCGAGGCGTCGTAGCCCCAACTGGTGAAGTCGAAGTCGCTGCCGAATGCGCCGTCGTTCCAGTCGCCGTGAATCCGCAGGCGGCGCTGCAGGCTCGGATTCTGATCGTAGAAGACATCCGTGTAGTCGTAGCGAAATCCCAGGCTTGCCGTGTTGCCTTTGGTAACGAAGCCGGGCCGCGCCAGGTCGTCGAAGCTGGAGTCGAGGGCGACGTGCGAATAGAAGAGGTACAAGTTGTGACGGTAGAGCGTGGGGTCGATCGGCTTGCCGAAATGGAAGCGCGGGCCGATGGCGGCGCCTACACCGCGGTTGGTGTAAAACGCGGTCAGGGCGATGTCGCGGCGGTAGTCCTGATAGACGCGCGCGACTCCGCTGGAGCCGAAACCGAATTCGGACGAACTGACCTCGATATCGGCGCTGTCGATGAGAAACTCGAGGCGCGGCGGCCAGGCATTGTCGCTGCGCCTGGTCTCGATCAGGGACTCGTCGGGATCGATGTACACCTGGTAGACGCGGCGGTGGGTCGTCTCCGAAAGCAGCGCCGCTTCCCCTTGGCTGTTCCACTTGAGATCGACGGCGGCGCCGCCGACAGTGCGCATGCGGATGGTGATCGGCTCGGTGACGTCGCGCGCGGCGTCGCGCCGTACCGAAACCTCGGTGCGAAAGCCGTCGCCGACTCGTCGATTGAAGTCGACGCGTTCGATCCAATAATTGACCGCGGGGTATGCGTCGTTCCACTGCTCGATGAATGCGTCGATATCGCGTTCGGGTAGCTGGACATCGGCGCACTCGCGCAACGGCATCGGCCTGCCGATGCAAGCGTCGAGCATTGCGCGGTAGGCAGGCGGGCCGACCAGGTCGCGTACCTTGGATAGAATGACGCGGCCTGGCGGGCGCGGGTGATTGAACGTCAGGATGCGGTCGCCGGCCGGATCATCGGTCGGGATCTGCTCGAAATAGGAGCCGACGAACGGGATCTTCGGCACCTTCTCGAAGCGGTCGACGGCGGCGAGGAAGTCGAACATGTTCAACCAATCGGTGAGGCGGCGGCGTTCGGGTTCCTTGCCGTCCATGTAGCGGGTCGCCATTTCGTGCGAGAGGCCCTCGCTGACCCAACCGTAATCCTCCGCTCGCTCGCTCGCGCTCAATCTCTGGCGCGAAAGCTCGCGGTAGACACCCTGCGCGAGATGCGCCTCGTGGAAGGCGCGCAGCGGACCCAACGCCTGGTAGAGACGGTCCGAGAACACCACCATGCCCTCGCCGGCCTCGATCAAGTGCAGGCGCAGCGGCGCCTCGATCAGCAGCAAGTCGCGCGATGGAGCTGCCACACCGGCCGGGCGGTGGCGCAGGATCTCTTCGACGGCGTTCATGATCAGCCCTGGCTCGTCGGGGCCCGAAACGACGCGGTGACTGAAACGCTTGGGTCGCACCAGCAACGTCACCGTGGTGTCACCAACACGGCGTGTCGCCCTGAGGAGCTGCGGCGAGGCGATCAGCGACAGGTAGGGGACTGCCGGCACGAAAGCGCGCAGCGTGCCAGTGCTGAAGTGGCCGGCGCAGGCGATGTGCATCGTCGAAGAGGGCGTGATCGTCGCGTGGAAATCCGCCAGCGGCGGCGGCCGGTCGCTTCGCCAAGCGCCGTCGTCGCCGAGTGGCGCCAGGTACGGGTACCAGCCGCCGATCAGGGTGAGTTGTCGTTCGAACTCGCCGAAGCCGCCGAAACGGTGCGGCACCACGGTGCGGAATCGCATTTGCAGGCGGCGCGTCTCGCCCGGTTCGAGCGGGGCGATGGCGATGCGCACGACGGTTCCGGAAACAGCCGGGGCTTCGGTGACGAAGGAGGCCGGCCGGCCGTCGTCCTCGACCTGGGAGAGGGTCATGCCACCGGCATCGAAAACCTCCTCGGGATGAATCATCGGCCGGGCGAGGTCGGTGATCTCATTGTCGGCGGAGAACCGATTGGGAAAGAGCATTACCGCCGCGTCGCGCAGCGTGACGCGGCTGCGGTTGGTAAAAAGTATGCTCACGGTGCCGTCGACGATCGCTGGATCGAGCGAGACCGTGGCTTTGATGTCGTACTGCGGCCGCGCCACCACTGGCGCCGCGACGGCCGTGCCTCCGCCGTTGAGAATCAGGCAAAGGAGGAAGAAGGTCGCGTAGGTTCGCATCTGATGGTCCGGGCTGCCCGGCGACACCGCGGTCGTCCACGGCGAGGTCGATCAGACTGGTTCCGGCTATGGCGCGACCGCGCTGCTGTCAAGCGGATCGTCTGCGGAGGAACGGATCCGGCGATGAGCAGATCGCCGTGCGGGGCAGACCGCATGCCGCGGGTCGCGGCCACTTGCGTCCACGCCGCGATGGCAGCATTGATCGGCGGGCGATGAACCTGTTGCTGTTGGAGGAGCGCGACTTGATCGATGGCGGTTGCGCCGCTCGGGTAGCGGACCGCCGCGCCGCTCACCTGCTCGATGTCCTCGGGGTCGAACTCGGCTCGACCGTCGCCGTAGGCTTGCTGGGCGGCAAACTCGGCCGTGGCGACGTCGTCAGGCTCGGCAATAACGAGGTCGAGGTGCGGTTGCGCCTGGAGCGAGACCCGCCGCCCCGCCTCGACGTGCGACTGGTGCTCGCGCTGCCGCGGCCGAAGAACCTGCGGCGCATCGTGCAGGGATGCGCGGCGATGGGACTGCGTTCGCTGTACCTGATCAACAGTTGGCGCGTCGAGAAGAGCTATTGGGGCAGTCCTCTGTTGCGGACCGAGCGAATGCGCCACGAGTTGATCCTCGGCGCCGAGCAGGGTCGCGACACCATATTGCCCGAGGTGTACCTGCAGCCGGCGTTCAAGCCGTTCGTCGAGGACCAACTGCCCGGGGTCAGTAATGGCACCATCAGGCTGCTCGGCGACGCAGCGGCGGCGAGCGCCTGTCCCTCATCGGTGACGCAGCCGGTCAGCCTGGTGATCGGTCCCGAGGGCGGATTGATTCCCTACGAAATCGAGATGCTGGTGGGCCGGGGGTTTGCGCCGGTGAGTCTCGGGCCGAGAACCCTGCGCGTCGAGCACGCCGTACCGGCGCTGCTCGGCCGGTTGGTGGACGTCGGACGCCAGCGTTCGTAGATATCCGCAGGCGTCCCCTGTATCGTCCGAATTCGTCAGGAGGATGTCATGATCATCGTCATGAAGGCCGATGTGCGGCCGGACTCGGAAGAAGTGCAGCAGGTCATACGAATGGCCGAGCGCTACCCTGACGTGCACACCGAAGTTCGGCAAATCCAGGGATCGACGCGCTCCCTGACCGAGGTCTATCTCCTCGGTTCCACCAGCTCTATCGCGCTCGAACCGTTTCAGGAGTTCCCGGCGGTAGAAAAAGCCATTCGCATTCGCGAACGCTACCGCTCGATTGGCCGTCACGATCGCTCCGAGGTGCTCGGCTTTGAATACCGCGGAATCGAGTTCAGCCAGGACACATTCCATCTCTTCCCCGGACTCTGTGCCGTCGATTCGCCGGCGAACGTCGAAGGAATGTTCCGCCTGCTCAAGGAGCGCGGCATTCGCACCACCCGCGCCGGCGCCTACAAGCCGCGCACCAGTCCGTACGACTTCCAGGGGCACGGCAAGGACTGTCTCCCGTTCGTCTTCGAGTTGGCCGGAAAATACGACATCGCCGTCATTGCAATGGAGATCACCCGCGAGAGCCACATCGACGAAATCCACGCGGCCCTCGAAGCTTCCGGAAACCCGACCGGGGTGTTGTTGCAGATAGGCACTCGCAATGCGCAGAACTTCGAACTCCTGAAACTAGCCGGATCGCAGACCGAGTATCCGGTGTTGTTCAAGCGCGGCATGGGGATCACGCTGGACGAGTCCCTCAACGCCTGCGAGTACATCGCGTCGGGCGGCAACGACCGCATCATTTTCTGCCTGCGCGGCATGAAGTCCAGCTTCGGCGATCCGCATCGCAACTTCGTCGATTTCGCGCACGTGCCCGTGGTGCGGCGTCTGACGCGATTGCCGGTGTGCATCGACCCTTCGCACTCGGTCGGCAAGAAAGCCGTGGCGCCGGACGGGCTCCTCGACATCCAACACGCGGCCGCCCAGGGCATCATCGCCGGCGCCAACATGGTTCTGGTCGACTTCCATCCCAATCCGGAGGAGGCCCTGTGCGACGGGCCGCAGGCGCTGCTGTTCGATGAATTCGACCTCTTCGTCAAAGACATCGAGCTGGTGCGCAGGACCTACCTCGAACGCTGTCAGTTGGCGGCCGGCGGGCGCGGCGATCGGGGTTGAGTGGCCGGTTTCGAGATTCACGGTTCCAGGTGCGCCAATGCAGCGATCCATCGCTCTCGAAGGATGTTTCAACTTTCGCGATCTCGGCGGATACCCAACTGCGGATGGTCGAACCGTCGCCTGGCGCCGGTTATTCCGCAGCGACGGGCTACATCACCTGACGCCGTCGGATATCGGTATGTTGCGGCGGGAAATCTGCCTCGGCGACGTCATCGACCTGCGATCCTCCGGTGAGCTGCGCGCCGACGGCCGCGGATTACTCGGCGGCGAACCGATTCGCTTTCACCACCTGCCGCTGTTCGACCGCGAGACCGATCGCCGCACACATCCCGACTACGATCCGGAGAGCGTCACGTTGGCGGATCGTTATTACTTCCTCGCCGAACTCGCCAAGGAGGCGATCCGGCGGATCTTGATCGTCCTCGCGGAGACGGATACGGCGGCCGTATATCACTGCGCAGCCGGCAAGGACCGCACGGGGATCGTCTCGGCGATCGTGCTCAGCGTCCTGGGTGTGCCCGACGAGATCATCGTCGCCGACTATGCCGCGTCGCGCGAGAATCTCGATGCGATCATCGACCGTCTGCTTTCGTCGGAGGGCTATCGCGGCATGTTCGAAGCCCTGCCGCCCGATACCCTGCACGCCGACCCCGAGACGATGATCTCGTTCCTCGCCAGGCTCGGCGAGCAATACGGATCCATCCGAGCTTACGCCCTAGACGCCGGCGTCACCGCGTCGCAACTCGATCAACTCCAGTCCCGTCTGCTGGATTGATCTCCAGGGTGGCCGACTGCGGATCCCGATCTCTCGGTTTACCGGCCGGGTAGATCGCGTCACCCAGGAAAGATGTCCTTCTCCTCCGCCAGCCATATCGGTGAGTGGGTGAGATCGATGAAGTTTTGCTCGTCTCGCATCAGTTCGGCGCCGGCGCGCTTGGCGGCCTCGGTGCCGAGGGAAGATTCCAGCGCGGCGCGGCTGGCGAACCACAACTCGGCGACACCGTCGAACGGCTCGGGCCCGTCCCGCCCCGCACGCAGCAGCGCGTTGAGATCGTCGTGACAGGTGTGGACCTGGACGTAGCGCAGCGCGCCGATCGCCTGCGCGCGCTCTCTCACCAAGGGCGCGTGCACGGTCAGCCAATACTGCTGGAATTCCTCGCGCGACAACTCGGCGCGACGGCGCAAGCAGAAGATCAGCTTGATCATTTCACCCGCCGGTTGCCGCGCGGCGGACGAATGGGCAATTCGGAATGTTCGCCGAGCGGTCTGCCGCGTTTCATTCGCCGACAGGCCGCCCGGTTTCGATCGGCAGGTAGTGCTCGACGTCGGGGAAGGGATCGTAAAAATGGTGCAACATGCGCTTCCACTCCTGATAGGCGGGCGAGCCGCGGAATCCAACGGTGTGATCTTCCAGGCAGTCCCACCATACCAGCAGCAGGTAGCGATCCCGTTCCTCGACACAGCGGCGCAACTCGTGGCGCTGGTAACCGCGCGCCGCTGAGATGATCGCCTGCGCGACGCCGAAGGCGGATTCGAACTCCGCCGCCATGCCGGCGCGGACACTGAGGATCGCCACCTCGAGCACCATCAGATCAGGCCCCGTGATAGCGCGGACCGCTCGATCCTCACCGACGGAAAACGACCGACCGAATTCGCGCCGCCCGAGTCAAACGTAGGCAGGTCACCTGCCATCGCGGAAAGTTCGCCACCGTTGCCTGCGACCTATGGCGTCTTTGTGCGCAGGCGGTCGACGGCGTGCACCGGGGCGTTGTCACCCGCCATCAGATCCTTGATCGCCGCGTAGACGAGCTGCTGCTGCTTGACCATCGACTGACCGGCGAACACGGCCGAAGTGACGTCGATTTCGAAGTGGCCGTGACCACCGGTTTTGACGTCCACTACGGCGTCGTCGATGGCGGATTCAATCGCGGCTTTGATGCGGCTGCCCGTGTCGAATATCTCGAGAGACATGTGGATCGCCGATCAGTAGCGGGCGACGTCGGGGTCGACTTCGCTCGACCAGGCGTCGATACCGCCGGACATGTTGCGGACATCAGTGAAACCGAGGCGGGCGAAATGCTCGGCCGCGGCCTGGCTGCGGCCGCCGTGGTGGCAGTGCAGCACCAGCATGGTGTCCTTCGGCAGTTGCTCGATCTCGGCGGCGACCGTCTGATCGACCAGGATCGTGCCGGGCAGCGACGCGATGGCATGCTCTTCGGGCGTGCGCACGTCGAGGAACTGGAACGGCGTGCCCGAGTCGATCAGCGCCTTCACCGCGGCGGGCGTGATCTGCTGCACCTCACCCGGCTGGTTGGGGTTGTCGATCTTGAAGGCGGTGCCGCTCGGCGACTCGACCACGTCGATGGTCACGCCGTCGGCGCGTTCGGCGCTCGACACGTCGAGGCAGACAGTGATGCCGTTGGCCTCGCTGACCACGTCGTGCTCGCCGCGCGGCGCCAGGCCCATCGAGGCGTTGAAGCGCGCGTCGATCGTCAGCTTCAGGTGGTTGCCCGGGTTGCGGTCCATGTACTCGCGGATGCGCGCCGCGGCCGCGTCGGTGATGTGCAGGGTCGGAATCTTGCGCTCCGGCACCGGCACGCCGAGCTTCTCGTGCAGCTCGCCGGTGGCGAACAGCTCGGTGACGATGTCGCAGCCGCCGACGAACTCGCCCTTCAGGTAGAGCTGCGGGATCGTCGGCCAGGCCGAGAACTCTTTGATGCCGTCGCGAATCTCGGCATCCGACAGCACGTCGACGGTGGTGTAGTCGTCGACCAGGCTGTCGAGCATCTGCACGACCTTGTGGGAGAAGCCGCATTGCGGCATCGCCCGGTTGCCCTTCATGAACAGCACGACGTCGCCGCTACGGATCGTCGTTTCGATGCGTGCCTTGGTCTGCGGATCGAGCATGGCGTTCCTCCCCACGAGTGTCGGCAAGTGAAACCGATTCCCCCCCCATTCGCAACGGGGGGGCACAACGCGTACCGATACACGCCCCTGTAGGCGAACCCACGTATCCGGGTAGCCGGCCGACCTTGTGTCGGCCTGGCGGCGCGCAGCGCCGCC
>JBGTMF010000111.1:0-8828 GCA_041743795.1 Thermodesulfobacteriota bacterium
GGCCGGTCGCCGCTCGCCGGCGGCGCGGCGCGGATCTTCACCGACAAGTGAGCGGCATCGATCGAACGTCCCTCACCGGCCAGGACGGCAGCCCGCTCCAACTCGTTCTCGAGCTGTCGGATGTTGCCGGGCCAATCGTACTGCATCAACACGCGACGCGCGTCATCGCTGATGCCGGCGCATCCGGTCGCTGCGCGGTGTTTGCCGATCAGGTGCTCGCAGAGGACTGGCATGTCGTCGCGTCGCTCGCGCAGCGGCGGGATGTGAATCGGAAACACGGCGAGGCGGTAGAAGAGGTCCTCTCGGAAGTTGCCCGCCGCCACCTCGCCGTCCAGGTTGCGGTTGGTGGCCGAGAGGATGCGGACGTCCACTTTGCGCGCCCGCGATTCGCCGACCGGCAGGATCTCTCCCTCCTGCAGGACGCGCAGTAGCTTGGCCTGCATCGAGAGAGGCATCTCGCCGACTTCGTCGAGAAAGATCGTGCCTCCCGCGGCGGCTTCGAAGAGTCCGCGGTGATCCTGTGTCGCGCCGGTGAAGGCGCCGCGCCGGTGCCCGAACAGCTCGCTCTCGAGCAGCGTCTCCGACACCGCCGCGCAGTTGACGGCGATGAAGGGCCCGTCGGCCCTGGCGCTGGCCGCGTGGATGCCGCGCGCTACGAGATCCTTGCCAGTGCCAGTCTCGCCCTCAATCAGCACCGTGATTGGCGATGCGGCGGCGCTTTCCATCAACTGGAACACGTCGGTCATCGCCGCACCGGAGCCGACCATCTCGGCGAAGCGGTTGCGATGGGCGAGATCGCGCCGCAGCGCGCCCACCTGTACACGCAGGACCTGTTCGGAGGATTTTACGCGCGCGTAGAGACGCGCATTCTCGATCGCCACCGCGGCGGCGCCGGCGAGCGATTCCAGGAAGGCGAGATCCTCGTCGGAGAAAGATCCGCCTCCGCGCCGGTTGACGACCTGCAGGACTCCAATCACTCCCTGGCGAGTCTGTAGCGGTGCGCAGATCAGGTTGCGGGTGGTGAAGCCGGTTTCCGTGTCGACACCGGAGAAGAAGAGCTCGTGCGTCGCGACATCGTCCACGCGAACGCCGCGGCCGCTGCGCAGAACCGAACCGGCGATGCCGCTGCCGGCCGGAATGCGAACTTGTCGCAAGCGTTCGCCGACCTGCGTATCGCCCTCGGCGACGAGGGGAAAGAAGAGCTCGTTCGTCGCCTCGTCGAGGAGCAGAACCGCCGCCCCCTCGGCGTCGAATGCGCCGCGGCATTCGTTGACGACGAGGGGGAAAAGTTCATCGAGCTCGATACGGGCGGCAAACGCGCAGCCCAAGTCGTACAATAGGCGAAATCGTGTTTGCTCGGTGTGGGGCGGCTCGTCGCGCACTCTGTTCACGCGTCCAGCATGCAGGATGTTGCCGCCCCACTCCGCGAGCCGCGACGGCTACCCCTTGCCTTTACCCTTCTTCCACTCGAGTTCTTCGTCGATGATCGCCTTGAAGGCCTCGAACGGCTGGGCGCCGTCGAGCATGCGACCGTTGATGAAGAACGCCGGAGTCCCTTGCACCCCGGCGGCGGCGCCGGCGGCGATGTCGGCGTCGATGGCGGCCTTGAACTCGTCCTTCTCTACGCAGGTGTCGAAGGCGGCGCGGTCGAGGCCGGTGTCGTCGGCAATCTTGTCGAGCGCGGCGCGTGAAAGGTCGTCGCTGGTCATCACCTTCTCGTGGTACTCCCAGAACTTACCCTGCGCGTTGGCGCAGTGCGCCGCCAGCGAGGCCGGACGCGCGTTGGCGTGAAAATCCAGCGGGTAGTCGCGGTAGGCGAGACGGACCTTGTCGCCGTAGGTGTCGAGCACCTGCTTCAGCGCCGGCTCGGCGCGTTTGCAGAACGGACACTCGTAGTCCGAGAACTCGACGATGGTCACCTGAGCGGTGGCCGGTCCGCGCACGCGCGAGCCGACTTCGACATCCACCTTCGGCGGCCGCAGCGCGATCGTCGTCGGGAACTTCTTGCGCAGTTCGTCGAGCAGCGCTTCCTGCCGCGCCGCCATCTTGCCCTGCTTGAGATAGTCGACCAAGCGGGCACGCATGTCTTCCAGGGGCGCCCCCTGAAAGCTTTGTTTGTGCTGTTCGTACAGTGCCTTGACCTCGTCTTCGGTGGGATCGCCCACCTTGGCGAAGATTTCGGCCTCGGCGAGCGCTTGCACGGTGACGCCGCGCGAGGCTGCTTCGAGCTCCATCAGGTTCTCGGCGACGAGGGCGTCGACCCCCTCGCGCATAGCCTTGTAGCGGTTGTTCTCGATGGCGACGAGCTGGCTTGCGACGACTTTCTCGACGGCTTCGCGCTCGATCTTGCGGTCGCCGACGGTCGCCAGCGGCTCGGCGGCGACAGCGGTTACCAAAAGGCTCAGCGAGCCGATGCCGATGGTGAATCTACGGATGAGTGTTTTACGCATGTTTCCTCCAAGGGTGAGGGACTATCTGGGATTGACGAAGATTCCAACTTGCCGGGACTGCGGGGCGAGGTCAAAGCAGGGGCGGTCGCGACAGCGTGGATCAGCCCGCCAACGCCGTCCTGGGGCGTATATGGCTACGTAAGTCGGCGAGCAAGGGGGCCCCACTCACTCGCGAATCGCCCCCCAGGCGGCCGCCACGGCCGCGCGCGGCAGGTCGTCGCGGATGACCACCTCGCCGATCTTCGCCGGTAGGACGAAGCGAATGCGCTCGTCCCGGGCTTTCTTGTCGAGACGCATGGCAGCGTACAGACTATCCTCGTCGCCGAGGATGGCCCGCACCGGTAGTCCCAGGCGGGCCAGCAACTCGCTGACGCGCCGGGGAAGAGTGCTGTCGCAGATGCCGAGGTTCGCCGCCGCGGTGGTGGCGGCGATGAGGCCTAGCGCCACGCCCTCGCCGTGCTGGATGGGCCCGAAGCCGGTGGTCGCCTCGATGGCATGACCGAACGTGTGGCCCAGATTCAGATGCGCCCGCACGCCAGACTCGCGCTCGTCGGCGGCGACGACGGCGGCTTTGATCTCGACGTTGCGGCGCACCAGCGCGGTGACGACACGGGCGTCGACGCGCAGGATGGCATCGGCGTTCTCTTCGATGAAGGTGAACAGCGTCTCGTCGCCGATGATGGCGTGCTTGACGCACTCGGCAAGTCCGCAACACACTTCACGCAGTGGCAGGGTGGAAAGAGCCAGCGGATCGGCGACGACGACTACCGGTTGGTGAAAGGAGCCGATCAGGTTTTTTCCCTGCGGCACATTGACGCCGACCTTGCCGCCGACGCTGGAGTCGACCATGGCCAGCAAGGTGGTAGGGCATTGCACGAACGGAACACCGCGCAGATACGTCGCCGCGACGAAACCGGCGGTGTCGCCGGTGACGCCGCCGCCGAGCGCTATCACGGGACTGCGCCTGTCGAGCCGGGCGTCGAGCAAGGCGTCGTAGACGCAGCGCACCGTGTCGAGGGTCTTGTGCGATTCGCCGGTCGGCAGTTTCACCAACAGCACATCGTAGCCGGCCGCTTCCAGCGCCGCGCGGGCGGCAGCGGCGTGTAAACCGACCACGTTGGCGTCGGCAACCAGCGCGCATCGACGCGCCGGAGCCGTCGCCCGGACGATCTCACCCAGTCGCGCCAAAGCCCCCGCCTCGACGACGACGTCATAGCGGTGATGCGGCAACACCACGGAAACCATCTTCCCTCCGTAACACATCCCAGATCCCAAATCCCAAGCCCCAAGCCCCTGGCCCTAGCCCAACGCCGCGAGCCCCTGTAACTTGGCGCCCATGAATTGGACCGCAGCGGATATACCCGATCTCGCCGGCAAGACGATCGTCGTCACCGGCGGCAACAGCGGCATTGGTTTCGAAGCCGCCGAGCAACTCGCCGCCAAGGGCGCCGATACGATTCTCGCATGTCGCGACCTGAAGAAGGCCGGCGTCGCAGCCGAGGCGATCGTCGAACGACACCCCGACGCGAAGGTCGAGTCGATGGAACTCGATCTCGCCAGCCTCGAGTCGATCCGCAAGTTTGCCGCCTCCCTCGCCGCCGCGCGCAGCCGCCTCGATGTGCTCTGCAACAATGCCGGTGTCATGGCGCTGCCCAAACGCAAGACGGTCGACGGCTTCGAGATGCACATCGGTACTAATCACCTCGGCCACTTCGCTCTCACCGGTCTCGTCGTCGACCAGCTCCTGGCGACGCCGCGGTCACGCGTCGTCAACGTCAGCAGCACTTTCCACAAGCCGGGTCGCATCAACTTCGATGATCTGCACGCCGACAAGACGTACTGGAAGTGGGGCGCCTACGCGCAGAGCAAACTCGCCAACCTGCTGTTTACCTACGAGCTGCAGCGGCGCCTGGCGGCCGCCGGTGCGGACACCATCAGCGTCGGCTGTCATCCGGGCTACGCCAGTACCAATTTGCAAACGGCCGGGCCGCGCATGGCAGGATCATCGTTCGGTGAGTCCGCCTGGGGGTGGATCAACCGCATCGTCGCGCAAAGCGCGCCGATGGGCGCGCTGCCCACACTCTACGCCAGCACCGCTCCAGGCGTCGCCGGTGGCGACTACATCGGACCCAACGGCATCGGCGAGATGCGCGGTTACCCGGTCAAAGTCCGTTCGACCCGGCGCGCCCGCGACGAAGAAGCGGCCAAGAAACTCTGGGCCATCTCCGAGGATCTCACCGGAGTGACCTACCCCCTCTGAGGAATCGTCGGCGAAGGCGCAGCCCGGCCGACTTTCTCAACGTAGCCGCCCGCTGAGCTGAGACTTCGGCCTTTCCGCTGTCCCGCATCACCCCAGCTCCCACGTCACCCCGGCTCCCACATCACCCCAGCCCCCACGTCACCCCGGCGAAAGCCGGGGTCCACCTGGTAGGCCGGATGGATGCCGGCTTTCGCCGGCATGACGGTGGGGATGGACAAGTTTCCAGTGCGAATGATCCGGCGTCCCGCCGGCGGCGCGGCTGAAAGCTTCGAGCTGATCGCTACCTACAACATCTTCATGAACAGCGTCGCGATTCCGAGGAAGCTGAAGAAGCCGACCACGTCGGTGACCGTAGTCAAAATAATCGACGACGATTGCGCCGGGTCCTGGCGCAGAGCGGTCAGCAGCATCGGGATGCCGGCGCCGGCCATACCGGCGAGGACCATCGAGATCACCATCGAGATGCCGATCACCATGGCGAGGCCGGTCGAACGACTCCACAGGTAGACGGCGGCGGAGGTGGTCAGGGCGACGGCAATGCCGTTGCCGGCCGCTGCCAGGACTTCCTTGCTGACTACCTTCAGCCAGTGTCGCGTGCGGATTTCGCGCAGCGCCAATCCGCGCATCGTCACTGCCAGCGCCTGTGCGCCGGTGTTCCCCGATTGACCGGCGACCACCGGCAGCAGCACCGCCAGCGCCGTCACCTGGGCGATGGTACCCTCGAAGAGTCCGACCACCGATGCGGCGAGGAACGCGGTCAGCAAGTTCACCTCGAGCCAGGGCAGCCGCTTGCGCATCGCGAAGAACGGCGACGAGAGGGCGCGTTCGTCGCCGCTGGCGCCGACCATCGTCACCGCGCTCAACGTCGCTGCCGCTTGTGTCGCCTGCATGATCGCGCGCTGCCGTAGGACGCCGAGCAGGCGGCCTTCGAAGTCGACCACCGGCAGGCTGCTGACGCGGTGCGATTCGAACACCTCTGAGACTTCGTCTCGCGAGGCAACGTCGCGCACCGAGACGGGAACACCGTCCGACAACGCCGCCAGCTCAGTCTCCGGGTCGGCGAGAACGACGTCCTGCAGCGATACGGCTCCGATCAGCTTGCTGTCCTCGCCGACGAGGAATACGTCGAGCAGTTTTCGATCGCGAAAGCGGCGAATGCGCTGCACGACATCGCTGACTTTGGCGTCGGGTCGGAAAGACGTTACCCGCACATCCATCATGGCGCCGGCGGTATCGGTGGGAAACGCCGCCAGATCGCGCAACTCCTGCGCAGTGTTCGTGTCGACCGCTGCCAGGCAGCGCTCGCGCTCGTCCTCGTCCAACCGCGCCAGCATCGCCGCGGCGCGGTTCGGGTCGAGTTCCAGCAGCACTCCGCGCAACGCCGGCGGTGAAAGCAAGGCGAGGATGCGCGCCGCGCGGTCGGCAGTCAGGTGGCGGATGATCGTCGCCGCGACATCGGGTGGCATCTCCCCCAGATGCGCCGCCGACTCCGAGTCCTGCGCGGTCTCCATCAGGCGCGCCGCCTGGATCGGCCACTCGCTGAGCAGTACCCGAGCCAGGGCGCGCTCGGCCGGACTGCATTCGACCGTCACCTCCATGCGCATTCGACCGTCCTTACCATGGCGCACCGCCGCGATTGGACGGACCGCCAGTGAAGGCTTCGAGCATGCCGGAGGCGCCGGAGGCGAAGATGTCGCCGAGCGCCTCGGCGGTGTTGGCGTCGGTTTGGGCGGCGCCGAGCAACTCCTCTTCCAACTGGCGCAGGGTGCGGTAGCGAACACTGCCGAGGTAGCACCCGCGTTCGTCGACGACGGGGATTGCGTGGACGTGTTTCCAGCCCGGGTGCGAGGCGATGCGCGCGCGGTCGGCGTTCGACTCGAGCCGATGTGGATTGGCGACCATGATTCTCGCCAACGGCGCGTCGCGCGGAGAGAGCAGCAGTTCGCGCAGGTTGACCGCGCCGACGAGGACGCCGTCGCGGTCGACGATATAGAGGTTATAACGCGCTTGGTCGGGAAAATCGCGGATGCGGTCGAAGGCTTCTGCAACGGTGAGGTCCTGCGCGATGGCGAGGACGTCGGGATCCATCAGCGCGCCGGCGGTGTTCTCCGCGAACTGCAACAGTATCCGCAAAGTGTGTGCCTCGCGCTGCGGCAGGTGCGCGAAGATGGCGTCGCGGCTCTCGCCATCGACGCGTCGCAGGTAGCGGGCGGCGACGTCGTCGGGCATGGCGCAGAGGATGGGAGCGGCGACTGCGGCGCCGAGCCGTTCGACGATCTCCGTCGCCAGCAATGGCGAGATACCGCTGAGCACCGGGGCCGCCTCCGCGGGACTGACCCGCGCAAGGGCGATCGCCGCCTGCTCCGGCGCCATTCGGTCGAGCACCGCCGCGGCGCGCACCGGATGCGTGCGGATGAGTTCGGCCGCGAGACGGGATTCCAGGTTCATTGCCGTCCTCGCGCGAGCGAACAAGAGTATCCGGCCGTCGTCGGCCCGCGCCCTCGCCGTCGAATCCTCGGATCCGCGGCGTGCCTGTCGTTTCGTTGGGTGGTACGCTGCGACAGAGCCTCGCACGCGAACACCGGCGCGACGTCGGGTTGCGATGTCGGGGACGACATTGGGCAGAGGAGAACACAGAATGGATAAGATTGCCATTGAGGCGTGGCGCGACATCGTCGTCAAAGAGTTCTCTGCATTCGGCGCCGAGGTCGCCGCCTTTCTCCCACACATCGTCGGCGCGGTGATGATTCTCTTGGTGGGCTGGGCAATCTCTTGGCTACTGGCGGGCGTTTCGCGGCGCGCCCTGCGCGCCCTGGGCGTCGACCGTCTCGGCTCGCGTCACCGGGTCGCCGAGCGGGTTGGGTTGCAGCAGGATCTCTCGAACGCCCTGTCGACGCTGGTCTTCTGGAGCATCCTCACCGTCTTCCTCTTGAGCAGCGTCAACTCGCTCGGAGTGAGCGCGGTGACGGCGACCCTCGACCGCTTGATCGCCTACGTTCCCAACCTGATTGGCGCCGCCCTGACGGCGTTGCTGGGCTTGTTGGCGGCGCGCTTCGTCGGCAGCGTCACGGCGTCGGCCGGTATCGCCGCCGGCATCGACGCGGCGCCGCGCATCGGCTTTCTGGTACAGGCGCTCGGCGTCGGCCTGGTCATCGCGCTGACCATCGAGCAACTCGGACTGAGGACCGATATTCTCGTCCTGCCGCTCACCGCGGTGCTGACGGCGGCAACCCTTTCAGCCGGCCTGGGGTTGGCGCTCGGCGCGCGGCCGGTGATCACGCATATCCTCGCCGGCCACTTCCTCAAACAGTCGCTTCCCCGCGATCGCTTCGTCGAGATCGACGGCGACCGCGGCGTAGTCGAGCGCGTCGGCGCCACAGACACGCTGCTCAAGAACGGCGACCGTCGCTGGAGCGTCCCCAACGCACAGCTGTTGGAGCGCATCGTACAGCGCTGAGGCGGCACAGCACGGCTCTCTGTGCCCCGACCCTGATAATCCCTCGGGTAGGGGAGGGGGGTCAGCGGAATAAGCGCAGGCGTGCGTCGACGACGACCGCGCCCTTACCCGGTTCGCGCAGCATCACCGGGTTGAGGTCGAGCTCGGCCAGCTCCGGCATGACGTCGACCAGTCCGCTGATCCGCTGCAGCAGATCCTCCATGGCTGCCTTGTCGGCGGCCGGCTGACCGCGGTAGCCGTCGATCAGCTTGGCCAACCGCAGTTCCGCGATCATCTCTCTTGCGTCGAGGTCGCTCACCGGCGGCAGGCGAAAGGCTACGTCCTTGAGCAACTCGACCCAGGTGCCGCCGATGCCGCACGCCACCAGCGGCCCGAAGGTCGGGTCCGTGGTGACGCCGACAAATGCCTCGACACTGCCCTTGACCTGGCGCTGCAGCAGCACGCCCTGTAATTCGGCGTCTGCGTCGGCGATGCGCTGGCGCAGGTCGCGCGTCGCCTCGGCGACCTCTTCCGCCGACGTCAAGTTGAGGATGACGCCGCCGATGTCGCTCTTGTGCAGGAGGCCGGGCGCAATCGCCTTGGCGACCAGGGGGAAGCCCAGTTCGGTCGCCGCCGCCGCTGCGTCCTCGACACTCGTCTCGCGCGAGGCGACGACCTCGAT
>JBGTMF010000112.1:0-21307 GCA_041743795.1 Thermodesulfobacteriota bacterium
GCGGTGGCCGGCGGCGCGGCGCCGGCCGGCGGTGAAACGCCCTCGCCCGATGTGTTGCCGCCGGCCGCGGTGTACGCCATCGCCGTGCTTTCCGGCTTTACGACGCTCAGCCTGGAAGTTCTCTGGACCAAAATGTTCGCCCAGGTGCTGCACAACTCGGTGTATTCCTTCGCCGCGATCCTGGTGGTGTTCCTCGTCGCCCTCGGTTTCGGTTCTGCTATTGCCCACGCGCTCTGTCGCCTCGCGACGCAGCCGATACGCACTCTGCTGGCGCTGCTCACCGCTGCCGGAGTTTCCGTCGTGATGGTGCCGTACGTGTTTCACCTGGTGACCGAAGGTCTCGGCTACGTGGCGGCGCAGGCAGGCTGGATCTCGTACGTGCGCAGTGTGTTCGTCACCGCTGCCCTGGTCCTGCTTGTGCCGGTGGTCCTCATGGGAACCGTCTTTCCCTACACCTTGAAGATGGCCGAGTCGTTCGGTCTGGCGACGGGTCCAACCGTCGGCCGCATGCTCGCCGCCAACACCGTCGGTTCGATCGCCGGCGCCGGCCTCGCGGGGTTTGTCCTGTTGCCGGCACTCGGTCTCTGGGCCAGCGTCAAGAGTATGGGCTTGGCATACCTGGCCGCGGCGGCACTGCTGGCGCAGCAGCGGGCCGCACTGCCGACGGTATGGCGCGTCGCACCGATCGCGGCACTGTTTCTCTTCGCTACGGTGTTCGACCCGAGTGGTCTTGCCATGGTGCGCATCGACCCGGCGCACAACGAAGTCGTCTACCGTTGGTGGGAAGGCGCGCACGGCGTCGTTGCCGTCATGCGGCGGAACAAAAGCCTGCGCATCAAGGTGGACAACTACTACTCGCTGGGCGGCACCGGGGCGGCGACCTACGAGCGCACGCAAGCCGATTTGCCGCTGGTCGTCCACGGCAATCCTCACGCGGCGTTCTTCCTCGGCCTCGGCACCGGGATCACTGCCGGCGCCGCCATCGAGCACCCGCTCGACAGCATTACCGTCGTCGAACTCATTCCAGAAGTCGTGGAGGCGTCCCGGTTGTACTTCGGCGAATATACGAACGAACTGTTCGACGATCCGCGCGTGCGGATCGTCGTCGAGGATGGGCGCAACTATCTCCGCGGCACCGACGAGACGTACGATGTAGTCATCGGCGATCTGTTCATTCCCTGGCAATCGGGGGCGGCCAGCCTTTACACCGAGGAACACTTCAAGGCCGTACGAGCGCGCTTGCGCGCTGGCGGAATCTTCGCGCAGTGGTTGCCGCTATACCAACTGTCACGCGCCGAGTTCCTCGTCATCGCCCGAACGATGACCGAGGTGTTCCCGCTGGTCACGATGTGGCGCGGCGACTTCCTTCCCGATCGACCAATCGTCGCCCTGATGGGACATGCCGACGACACGGCGTTGGACGTCGACGCGCTCGTCGATGGATTTCGCCGACGCAAGGGCGACGCCGTCGTCGAGAGAGGTTCGTTGATGGCAATGACAGCTCTGTTCTACGCGGGCAACCTCTCCGCCAACCGCGCGATGTTCGCGCAGTACCACGTCAACACCGACGACTGGCCGGTGATAGAATACTCGGCGCCGATCACGCAGCGAGAGACGCGCGGCAGCGGGGCCAAGTGGTTTACCGCGGATCGACTCGACCGTTTTTATGCGGAGCTGGCGGAGCAACTACCACCCCGACGCGATCCGTACTTGTCGCAGCTGACAGACGAAGAGATCGGCTTCGTCGAAGCGGGGCGCCACCTATTCGCCTCCAAGATGCATTCGCACCTCGGCGACGAAGAGCGCGCCGCCGAAGCGGCCGCATCGTACAGGGCGCGCATGCCTGCTGGCGACGCAGCGCAGGACTGAGGCGAACCTATTCCACCGTTTGTCGACGCGTCGGGGATCGAACGATTCTCGTAATTTGCGCCTTCGCCCGTTTACATCTCGTAGCGGGACATCGGGTGCGATTCGAGCGGCCGCAGATCGAGGAAGCGCTGCACGCTGTCCATCATACGTTGCAGGTTGGCGCGTAACTCCTCGTCGGACGTCGCGGCGTACCACACCTTCGGATCGCTCAATGCTTCGACGGGAAACAACTCCTCGACGATTCCGTCGCAAGCGGGTGCTTCTACAGTCAATGGGCGGACCACTGTGTTGCGGATGTAGCCAAACGTCGACTGCGTCTGCTGCGCGACCAGCTTGTGATCCTGGTACCAGATCCGCAGGAACTCTTCTCGCGAGATCGCCGGCAGGCAGTTGATACAGGTCACCATATTGACCCCAGGCGTACGCACTCCCGGTGCGCCTGCGCGCTGTGGCGGCAGCGTCGGCACCGATTCCACCACGAGATAACCAGCGACCGACGACGCCGCGGCGCGCAGTAGCGCCTCACATGCTTCACGGTCGTCCGAGTTGTGCATCCAGAAGGACACCATGGAGCGAATCGGTGGATCGAGCACGCCGATCGTCACCGCCTTTCCGGCCGCAACGTCGTCGTCGTCGACATTGACCGTGACGCGGTCCGCACCGACCGCTGGCAGCGCCGATGCGACCTCGAGCATCCGCGAACGCAGTTCACCGCCGCCGGTGACGGCAGGCTCACGAAGCAGATAAACGAGCTTTTCCATGACCGGCGCTATAGCAGGACGCGGACTTCGCGCCCACCCGGACGCCGGTGCCGCGACATCTCGCCAGGTCGACCTTCCCATATCGACATGGGGGCCGTTCTCCGGTACCGGTGCGGATGGATCCGTCCACTGGAAAGGGGAACCGGAGAGTATGACCGCCACAGTTGCAGACATCATGACGTCCAGGATCGTCACGGCCCGGCCGCATCACACCGTTTCGCACGTTCGCTCGATGATGAAGAAGAACAAGGTACATGCGATTCCGATCGAGGACGACGAGGGCGGCGTCGCCGGAATCGTCACGTCCAAGGATCTCGCCGAGCACCTCAAAGACGAAACACCGATCAACCAGATCATGACCGAGCACGTTCACACCATCCCCCAGTACAACGGCATTCACCTGGCTGCCCGGCTGATGCGAAATCATCGGGTCAATCACGTCGTCGTCACCCACGAAAAGAAGATCGTCGGCATTCTCAGTTCGTTCGACCTGCTCAAGCTGGTCGAGGACCACCGCTTCACGATGAAGCCCGGACCTGAGAAGGCGATGCGCAAGAAGGCCGTCGGCTGACGCCCCGTTTCTGCCACAGCCCACCGAGAAATAGGACTCGCGCTGCGGTCGGGGGCTGTCGTCAGGACGATCAGAACTCGTCACCACGGACGCCGAGAGGCCTCTCACCCCACCTTCTGTCGCATCGTGACGAACTCTTCGGCGGCGGTCGGGTGGATACCGACGGTACTGTCGAACTGCTTCTTGGTCGCTCCGCATTTCAGCGCAACGGCAAACCCCTGGATGATCTCGCCGGCATCCGGGCCGACCATGTGGCAACCGAGTACCTTATCCGTCGCGGGGTCGACGACGAGTTTCATCATCGTCCTCTCCGCGGATCCGGTGAGAGTGTGCTTGAGGGGCCGAAAGAGCGAGCGGTACACGTCGACCTCGGCGTACTGCTGCCGGGCCTGCAATTCGGTCAGCCCCACCGTGCCGACGTTCGGCAGGCTGAAGACCGCCGTCGGAACGCCATGGTGGTCGGCCACGCTGGGATTGTGGTTGAACAATGTCTCGGCCACGGCTTGCCCTTCGGCGATGGCCATTGGTGTCAGGTTGAGCCGGTTGGTGCAGTCGCCGACGGCGTATATGTTCGCCACCGCCGATCGCGAGAACTCGTCGACGACGATTGCTCCCTCTGTGTCGAGAACGACACCGCACTCCTCGAGGCCGATACCGCTGGTCTTCGGTTTGCGGCCGATGGCGTAGAGAATCTGATCGGCGCCGACGACGCTGCCATCATCGATGCTAACTCTCAGTTCCGACTCGCCGCGATCGATTCGCGTGACACACGAGGAAAAGCGCAGTTCGATTCCCTTGGCCCGAAGTTCGTCGCGCAACACGCAGCGGATATCGTCATCGAATCCGCGCAGGAAGAGTTCGCCGCGGTACACCAGCGTGACTTCGGCGCCGAGACCGTGGAAGATTCCAGCGAACTCGACGGCGATATAGCCACCGCCGACGATGGTGACCTTGCGCGGCAGCTTCTCCAGGTAGAATGCTTCGTTTGAGGAGATGGCGAGCTCGATGCCGGGAATCACCGGCATCATCGGCCAACTGCCAGTGGCGATGAGGATGTAGCGGGCGCGAATCCGGGATTCGCCGACGGCGACGGTATGCTCGTCGAGCAGTTGCGCGGTGCCCTCGAGGACGTCGACACCGGCGTTCCGCAACAGGCGGTCGTAAACGCCGTTGAGACGAACGATCTCGGCGTTCTTGTTGGCGATGAGCTGCCCCCAGTCGAACCTCGACGGACCGACGCTCCAACCGAATCCGGCCGCCTCGCGAAACTCCTCCTGATAATGCGCCGCGTAGACGAGGAGCTTCTTCGGGATGCAGCCTACATTGACGCAGGTCCCGCCGAGGTACCGTTCCTCGGCCACCGCCACCTTGGCGCCGAATTGGCCGGCCATGCGGGCTGCGCGCACGCCGCCCGAGCCGGCACCAATCACAAAGAAGTCGTAGTCGTAGGACTCCACATCACCCCTGCTGCGCGAGAACAGCCACCCGCGGGAGATTGGCCGCGTGGACAATATCCGCCCAGACCGTCAGCCGCGCCGTGACAATTCCCACAGCACTGCCGAATCGACGATCTCTTCGAGCGACGAGTGCAGCGGTTGCCAACCGAGGGACTCCTTCAGAGCAGAGGGGTCGGCGACGAGACTCGCAGGATCGCCAGGTCGCCGGTCCGTATGCTCGATGACCGGGTCGCGTTGCAGGCGGCTGCCAACGGCCTGGATCACCTGCAACACCGAGTGGCCCGTCCCGGTACCGATGTTGAAGCTGCGACCACTGTCGAGGTGTTCCGCTTCGATCACGGCAACATGGGCGCGGGCCAGATCGGTGACGTGAATGTAGTCGCGCTCGCAGGTACCGTCGCTCGTCGGGTGATTGCTGCCGTAGACCTGCAACGGTTTGCCATCGAGTACGGCGGCGATGACGCGCGGAATGAGGTGCTCTTCCGGCTCGTGCGCCTCTCCGACTCCCCACGCGGGGTTGGCCCCGGCAGCGTTGAAGTAGCGCAACGCCGCCGATCGCATTCCGAGGACCGGCGCGCTCCGGTGCAACAGACGCTCGAACGCCAACTTTGAAGAACCGTACGGCGCGGTCGGTTGCAGCCGCGCATCCTCGGGGATCGGCGACTGGTCGGTATCGCCGTAGACGGCGGCCGTCGACGAGAAGAGAAAAACCTTGACCGGGTGAAGTGCGCAGGCGAGCAAGAGGCTGGCGCCGCCAGCCAGATTGTTCTGCCAGTACAGGTCTGGATCTCGCACCGATTCGCCGACGCTGATCGAGCCGGCGAGGTGAATCACGCCTTCCGGGCGATGGCGGGAAAAGACATCGACGAGCGCCGGAGTATCTTCGAGTGCCACCTGCTCCAGAACGAATCCTCGAGCGCGTTCGGCGCGCGAGGCCCGCAGATCGTCGACGATGATCGGTGTGTGACCCGCCTCGGCGAGGCCGCGCGTCACGTGTGCCCCGATATAGCCCGTGCCACCAGTTACGACGACCTTCATCGCCGACTTCGATGCCCGGTTGCGCTGGCAGTGTCAACGGCAACCGCGTGCGTGGTGCTCAAAAGTTGTCCTTCAACTGGCGCGTCTTGGCGAACACCGAGACATCCTCCATGGGCAAGTCCGGGAATCGTTCGGCCAGGGTCGCACGTAGTTCGGCGCTCTCCCATCGCAGAAACGGATTGGTCGCCTTCTCGGACGCCATCGTCGTCGGCGTTGTGTAACCGCCATCGCGGGTCGTCGCCGCTGCCCAATCGCGCTTTTCGCGTAACGCCCGGTTTTGCGGTTCGAGAGTCAGCGCGAACTCGAGATTCTTTACGGTGTACTCGTGACCGAAGTACACTTCCGTCGCATCCGGTAATGCGCGCAACTTCTCGAGCGACCCGATCATCATCCCCGCGTCACCCTCGAAGAGGCGGCCACAACCTCCGGCGAAAAGAGTGTCGCCGGTGAAGACCGCGCCCTGCGCTTCGAAGTAGTAGGCGATGTGACCGGTGGTGTGCGCGGGGATGGAGAGCACTTGCCCCTCGAGCGCGCCGACGAGCACCCTATCACCGTGCCCCACCCGATCGGTCAGACCCGGCACGCGGTCGTCGAATCCGTAGACGGTCAAGCCCGGGCGCGCCGCCAGCAATTCCTCGTTGCCGCCGACGTGGTCGTAGTGATGGTGCGTCGGGAGAATCGCCGTCAGCGTTGCGCCTTCGCGCTCGACCGCCGCGAGAATCGGCGCCACCTCGGCGCAATCGACGATGCCCGCTTCGCGCGACGACGGATCGATGACCAGGTAGGCGTAGTTGTCGGACAGCTGCGGGATGGGGATCACCTTCATCGTTCTACTCCGTCGGCCGATCGCTCGGGATGCGCCGGTAGTCTCGTTTATCGAGTTCGATCTCGTCGCCCCGGGGTGGTGCCGGCGGCCGCCGTGGCAACGGCCGCCTTCCGCGCGGGCGAAGAAGAACGTACACCGCCAGCGCCGCGGCGCCGAGGAGTGTCGCCGCGGCGAGCGAAAGCACGAAGACGGCAGCCAATGGGACGACCAGGATGAGGGCCATCCAGAAGAAGATGGGGAGACTTGTGTATCTCGGCGTGCTCCTCATTTGGTCACCGTGTTCTCTTTCAACTCGATGATGTAACCATCGGAATCGCGCACGTATGTCGACTTGCCGTAGCCGGTAGCACCGAAGCGAACGGCCGGTGCATCCTCGAGAAACTCGACACCGGCACGGCGAAGCGCGGGAAGCACGTCGGCTTCGAGCGTGCCGCCGACGCGCACGCAAATGTGGAAGAGACCGCCGACCCGCCCGCCCAGCTCGCGATCATAGGTCTCGTCCGGCCACAGATCGATCAGCTGGTCGCCGACAAATACGGACACGAACGGCCGCGCGCCCGATGAAAATTCCTCTCGTCCGACAACCTCGAGCCCGAGCAGTCCCTCATAGAAAGAGAGCGACTCGTCGAGGTTTCGCACTCTCAGTACGATGTGGTCCAGATGCGTGACGCGAATAGCCATGCGGCCACCGTAGCACCCCACCGCACCGATGAAAAAGGAGCGAGCGAGGCGCGCTGCGAGCGGACCCCAGCAGTCGTAGAAAGGCGGAGGCCTACTTGTTGGACTTTTTTCGCTTGCTGGTGCGCCGTCGCGCCGTCGGCGTCGCCTTCGCAGCGGGCTTGGCATTCTTGCGCGATGTTCGGCGCGAGCCGGTCAGCTTAGCCAGCTTGTCCTCGAGTTGGCGCAAACTGCTCTCCAGGCGTCGCAGTTCATTCTGCAGAACGGGGTTGTGAGTGAATCGCTCGACTGACTGCCGCACCTGGTGGTCGATCCGCCGCTGGATCTCGTCGAGACGTCGCTGCGGCAAGTCGAGCATGTCCTCGAGAAAATGCCCGCCCTCGGATCCGACGAGCTTGCGCACGCCCTTCTCCGCCGCGTCGACGACACTTTCGATCGCTTCGCGGCTGCGTTGCACCGTCTCGTCGCCGATCTCGATCATGCGGCGCAGCATCGGCAGTTCCAGCGCTCCGCTGTTGCGCTTCTCGGCTTCGTAGATGATCTGGGCGAACGTCACCCCGGTGAGGTCCTCGCCGGTGCGGTTGTCGACGACCTTGACGTCGACTCCTGCCTGCACCAGTGCGCGGATGCCGTCGAGGGTGATGTAACGACTCTTCTCGACGTCATACAGCTTGCGATTTCCGTAGCGTTTGATGATGCGAGTCGCGGATGTTTGAGTCTTTGTCATGGTCGTTCCAGCCGCCTTTCGGGGCGATACCCTTGAAATCGGCTACCACAGCGGTCGCGACAGCGGCAAGGAACGGAGGGTTCTGTCTTGACCGGACAGTACCCGCTGTCATCCCCTGGCGGACAGCGAACGAGGGTTCCAGCGGAGCTTCCGCCGAATCATCGAGGAAAGAACCCTGCTGTCGGAATCAAACATACCGGCCTGCCATCCTCCGTTTGGTCTGGGAATGCCGAGCGTAGATCGCCCGGGACTCGAATCCATCGGAGATCACGGGTAAGTAGCACTGGTGGAACGATTCACCGCGGCAGCCATACAGCTGCAAGTAACCTCCGATAAGGACGCCAACCTCGCGCTGGCTGAGCGCCTCGTCGGTGAGGCGGCGCGGCGGGGCGCTACCCTGATCGCTCTGCCCGAATTGTTCTTTTGGGGAGGCAAGCGCGACGCCGAAATCGATGCGGCCGAGCCGATTCCGGGCCCGACGACGAACGCGCTGAGCGGGTGGGCTCGAAAACTCGGGATCTATCTGGTCGGCGGATCAATTCTCGAGAAAGTCGACGGCCGTGCCAAGGTGTACAATACATGCGTGCTCTTCGACCCGCGCGGTGCGACGATCGCGACCTACCGCAAGCTGCACCTGTTCGACGTCGAGATCGCCGACCGCTTTTCGATCCGTGAGTCCGCCAATCGGGCTGCCGGCAGCGAAATCGTCGTCGCCGCCTGTGATTCGGCGACGGTCGGCCTGACGATCTGTTACGACTTGCGCTTTCCCGAGTTGTTTCGCCGGCTCGTCGATCAGCGCGCGACGGTGATCTGCATGCCGTCGGCCTTTACCTTCGTTACCGGCGCGGCGCACTGGGAACCGCTGCTGCGGGCACGCGCCATTGAGAACCAGGTGTACATCATCGCCCCGAACCAGCACGGGCGCGGTGCCAGTGGGGTTCTCAACTACGGCCACTCGGTAATCGTCGATCCTTGGGGAACCGTTCTAGCGCATGCGGCTGACGGCGATGGCGTCATACTCGCCGAAATCGACCTCGCCTACCTCGAACGCGTTCGCCGGGAGATTCCATGCCTCGATCATCGCGTACTCCGCGGGTAAGGCCCTTCTTCAACGTCGTCTCGACCGCCGAGGCGCGTGCGCAGATCGCGAAAGTCGGGGCATTGCCGAGCGAGTGGGTGGCGACGCGCGTAGCGGCCGAGCGAGTCTTGGCCCAGCCGATCGCCGCCGCCATCGACATGCCCCACTTCGATCGCGCCGATATGGACGGTTTCGCCGTGCGGGCGACCGACACCTTCGGCGCCTCGACCGGCACACCCGCGTACCTGAAGATCCTCGGCACCGTCGAGATGGGACGGCATACGAAGACGAAAGTGCGCAAGGGAACGGCGATGCGGGTCGCCACCGGCGCCATGTTGCCGCCCGGCGCTGACGCCGTGGTCATGGTTGAGCACACCGACGAAGTCGAGGAGATGGCCGAGGTGCATCGCGGCGTGTCGCCGTGGCAGAACGTGCTGCGCCTGGGCGAGGACGTCGCGCGCGGCACTGAAGTCCTCTCCGCGGGTCGCCGCCTGCGCCCGCGTGATATCGGCGCGCTGACCGGCCTCGGGGTCACCAAGGTGCGGGTGCACCGGCGTCCACGCGTTGGGCTGTTGTCGACGGGTGACGAGATCATCCCGCCGGAGCGCAAGCCGCGGCCGGGGCAGGTGCGCAACATCAATCAATACTCACTCGGCGCGATGATCGAGGCGGCCGGTGCCATCGTCACCGACTACGGTGTCGTTGCCGACACGAGTGCAGATCTCGCCGCCGCCCTGAGGCGAGCGCTCGGCACGAACGACGTCGTCTTCATCTCGGGCGGCAGTTCTGTCGGCGTCAAGGATCTCACCACCGACGTGATCCTATCGCTCGCAAAAGCGAAGATCGTCTTTCACGGTATCTCGGTCGCACCGGGCAAGCCGACGCTGCTCGCCACGGCCGGCGGCGTACCGATCGTAGGCTTGCCGGGCCACCCGGTGTCGGCGCTGGTCATCTTCGACCTGTTCGGCGCGCCGCTGTTGCGCATTCTCGGCGGCGAACCGGCGGAGAATGCCTTTCGGCCGGCGCACTCCGGCCGCGCGACGCTGGCGCAGAACGTCGCGTCAAAACCTGGTCGCGAGGACTACGTGCGTGTGCGGCTGGAGCGCGACGGCGATCGCACGTGGGCGAAGCCGATGCCGGGCAAATCGGGCGCGATCTTCCACCTGATATCGGCGGACGGCTTGATTCGAATCCCTGCCAATAGCGAGGGGCTCGACGAGGGCACGGAAGTCGATGTGATCGTGTTCTGATGGTGAGCAGATGAGTGAGGCAAAGCTGGCGCGGCGGACCAAGTACCTCAATAAAAAGTCGCTGGCGGAGACGTTGGCGCTGGTCGTCGAATCGATCGAGGAGGAACCGCCATCCGAAATCGTGGCGGTGGAAGACAGTCTCGGCCGCGTCACCGTCGGACCAGTCTTTGCTCTCGTTTCGGTGCCGCATTACCACGGCTCGGCGATGGACGGCATCGCCGTTCGTGCCGAGGATACCTTCGGCGCCAGCGAGGCGAATCCGATCACCCTGGCGCCGATGAGCGGGCCCGCTGGCAAGAGAACGACGGCGGCTGGCCGGTTCGAGTACGTCGACACTGGACATCCGTTGCCGCGTTGGGCGAACGCGGTGGTGATGATCGAGAACGTCATCCCGACGGCGGCAGAAGCACTCACCCTGCACGCCGCCGCGGCGCCCTGGCAGCATGTGCGCCTGGTGGGCGAGGACGTCGTCGCCAGCGAGGCGCTGTTGCCGCGCAGTCACGTCATCCGGCCATTCGACATCGGTGCGATGCTTGCTGCCGGTCACGTCGAGGTTGCCGTCGCACGACGGCCCTCTGTCGCCATCATTCCTACCGGTAGCGAGTTGATCGAACCCGGAGATCGACGATCGCCTGGGTCGATCGTCGAGTTCAACTCGCGTGTCGCCGCGGCTTTCATCAGCGAATGGGGCGGCGAACCTCACCGCATCGTCCGCGTCGGCGACGACCCTCGTGCCATCGAGCGCGCGGTGCGCAAGGCGGCGGCGAAGTTCGACGTCGTCGTCATCATCGCCGGCTCGTCGGCGGGCGCGCGCGATTTCACAGTCAGCGTCCTCGAGAGGGCGGGCGATGTATTGGTGCACGGCATCGAAGTGATGCCCGGCAAGCCGGCAATCTGCGCTCGAGTCGCTGGCAAACCCGTACTCGGGCTTCCCGGGTATCCGGTGTCCGCCGTCGTCATCTGCCAACAGGTCCTGCATCCACTCCTGGCGCGCCTGCAGGGACGCCGTGCCGATCGGCCGCAGACGGTGCAAGCAGTGCTGCCGCGGAAACTCCCATCGCGGCTGGGCACCGAAGAGTTCGTCCGCGTCACTCTCGGCCGCGTCGGCGATCGCCTGGTCGCCAATCCCTTGGCGCGTGGCGCCGGGGTCATCACGACGATGGTTCGCGCCGACGCCTTTCTGCGTGTGCCGTCGCAGTCGGAGGGCGTCAATGCCGGGGAGACGGTCGACGTCGAGCTGTTGCGGCCGGCGAGCGACATCGAGAACACAATCGTCTTCAGCGGCAGCCACGACCTGTCGGTCAGCGTGCTCGAGGACTGTATCAAATGCCGCTCACCGGAAGTGAAGATCTCGACAACCAGCATCGGCAGCCTGGGCGGGCTGGTCGCGTTGCACCGCGGCGAAGCGCACGTCGTCGGTTGCCACCTTCTCGATCCGGCCAGTGGAGATTACAACCTGCCCGATATCGCGCGAATCTTCGGCAGGAAGCCGAAGATTCGCGTCGTCAACCTCGTCATCCGCGAACAGGGTCTGATATGCGCGCGCGGCAATTCCAAGCAGATTCGGACGTTGCGCGACCTGACGAAGAAGGGGGTGCGCTTCGTCAACCGCCAACCCGGGGCGGGGACCCGGGTGTTGCTCGACTTCAGGCTGGCCAAGCTGCGTGTTCGGCCGGAGCGAATCATCGGCTACGAGCGCGAGGAACACACCCACATGGCCGTCGCCGTCGCGGTCGCCAGCGGCCTGGCCGATTGCGGCCTCGGCATTCGTTCCGCCGCGACCGCCCTCGGCCTCGACTTCCTGCCTATCGAGTCCGAGGACTACGATCTGATCCTGCGCGACGACTTCGCCGCTTCGCCTATCGGCGAGAAGCTCCTCGCCGCGATCTGCTCCGACGACTTCAAGACGGCGGTCGGCCGACTCGGCGGTTACGACACGACGAGATCCGGCATTGAGAAGCCACTGCCCGCTCGACGTTGACCAATCGGCACCGAGATTGGTGAAATTGTTGCCCGTCCTCCTTTTTCCCGGCGACTGATACGGCCGGATAGTTTTCGATAGCAGTAGCGATTCGGTTGGCGCCAAGGATCGGGGTTACGTCTCAACAGCAAAGGGTGAACGGACTGGTGCGAACTTTGCAGTCGAAGCGGCCATGACTCGCGTCCCCTACATCGTGTTGCTCGTCGTCCTCGGCTGCGGAGGTGGCGGTGACGAGGCGTCCCGTTCGGACGATTCGGGGGTCGAGTGGAGCTATTCCGGTGATCTCGGCCCTTCTCACTGGGCCGAGCTGTCCATGGACTACGCGGCCTGCGGCGAAGGCGTAGAGCAGTCCCCAGTCGATTTCGCAGGCGCGATGCCGAGCCTCCTCCCCGCTCTGGAGGTGGACTACCACCCCACGCCGCTCGTGCTCACCAACAACGGCCACACGATCGAGGTTGAGTACCTGGAGGGGAGCTCCCTGTCTCTGGCCGGGGAGAGCTGGGAGGTGACGCAGTTCCACTTCCATAGCAGCAGCGAGCATACGATTCAGGGGAACGCAGCACCAATGGAGCTGCACATCGTGCATCGCGATCCCACTGGGGCCCGTGCGGTTCTCGGAACCTTCATCGAGATCGGCGAACACAACGAAATTCTCGCCCCCGTATTCGATCACCTCCCCTCGGCCGGAACCACCAATGAGATCGAGGGAGTGGAGATCAACATCGGCGATGCGCTGCCCCCACATCTCTCGGCTTGGCGGTATGACGGCTCGTTGACCACCCCTCCGTGCGACGAGGGCGTCCGCTGGTTCGTACTGGGTACGCCCATCATTATGTCGGCGTCCCAGGTCGGCGCATTCACGGACTTCTTCCACAACAACGCACGACCGACGCAGCTCCTCAACGATCGCTCCATCGGCTGACCGGAAAAGGCTGCCCGCGCTCGCTTCACGAAGGCGAGCAACTTGTGCTCCGGGCGGGCTGCGTCAAGCCGCCTGCGTCTACCGTGAGACCATTGCTCGCGACCTCGCCGGCGCCCATCGCCACCCCGGTTGATGGCAACTTCCACTCCCCGTGTCGCTCCATCCCCCCTGGTGCATAAAATAGTTAGACAAACGGGTCTGGACGGTCCATATTTGCCGCCGCTTACCAAGAGGGCAGTCGATGGCGACACAGCTACGTGGGGCAATATTTGTCGTTACGGCATTTGTCGTCTTCGGGTCGCAGCCGGCACAGGCGGGCTGTCCCCTTCCGGAGCAGCACCGCGAATTCAAGCGCGCGCTTCACAACCCTCAACTGCGCGGCGAAGAGACTCCGCCTCGGGGCGGACGTATCCTGCCAACCGGAAGCTCCACCGCCTTGCGGAGCCGAGGAGTTCGATCGGATCGTCGAACTCCTCGGCGGCGCGCTTCCCCAAGCGGCCGCGGCCTCATCGCAGCGGCACTGCCAGGCCACCGCCTATCGAGCGGCAAGAGAGTTCTTGGCAAAACGGATCAGACAGCGGCGCGACGGACAGCGCCAACAGCGGCTCGGGCAATGGGCGCACCGGATCGAACAGAAGTGTACGCTGTTGCCGACGGAAACGGTGAATGGACCGCTGCCCCACTTCGGCGGCCGCTGCGCGTCGGTCGCCGACGAGGCGACCGGGTTCCTTCTCGGCGATCGCCTCGCTCGGTGCCTGCGTCCGGCGCTCGAAGACGCCGTCAACTCCCTCTTGGAGCTGCCGCCAGTGGCCCCCAACGTAGTTCTGATCGTCACCGACGACCAGCGCGCCGACTCCGTCGACGTGATGCCGAGCGTGCAGGACATCGCCAGCCAGGGCGTTTCCTTCGCCAATGCCTTCACGACCACACCGATCTGCGCACCGGCGCGTGCCGGAATCCTCACCGGGCAGTACGCGACGACCAACGGCGTCATTGCCAACGGGATTCCCGATGGGCAGGGCGGCCATAGCAACGGAGCGCTCGCCCTCGACGAGTCGTCGACGCTGGCGACATGGTTCCAGGCAGCGGGCTATCGCACGGGACATTTCGGTAAGTACCTGAACGGCTACAGCCAACTCTCCCCCGGGATTCCGCAAGGCTGGGATGACTGGAGAACGTTCGTTCACGAGGCAAACAACTTCGTCGACTACCTGATGAACGAGAATGGTCAGATTCGTTCCTATGGCAACTCTGTGCAGGACTACTCGACCGATGTGATCGCGGGACAGGCGCTCGAGTTCATGCACTCGAACGCCGACCGACCGTTCCTCCTGATGCTCAATCCCTTCGCTCCGCACGGGCCGAGCACTGTCGCCGCCCGCCATATCGGCGCTCTCGCTTCGCTTCCACTCTGGCGCCCCCCGAGTTGGGCCGAAAACGTTTCAGACAAGCCCGCCTGGCTCCGCTTATTCGCGGTCAATGACGCCACCCTGTTGGCGCACGACGCCGAGATCCAGAAGCAGCGCGAATCGCTGTTGGCGGTTGACGAAGCGGTCGCGGCTCTCGACGCCGAGCTCGAGCATTTGGGTTTGTCGGACAACACAATTTTCGTCTTCACCTCGGACCATGGACTCGCTTGGGGCGAGCATCGTTGGATTTACAAGCAGGTGCCATACGAAGAGGGCATTCGTATCCCACTGGCGATCCGCTACCCGGTTCGCCTCGCCGAGAACGATGTCCGCTCCGAGTTCGCGCTCAATGTCGACATCGCGCCGACCCTGGCCGATATGGCTGGGGTTTCGATGACGCACGAGGTGGATGGTCGTAGTCTACTCGATGCGATCGACGGGGCAGGCGACTGGCGGCAAGAGGTACTCGTACAACATTTCACCGCCGGCTTCGTCGTCCCCCCTTGGGACCTGTTGAGGACAGAGCGCTACAAGTACGTGCGGCACGTCAACAACTTCGCCGAATTGTACGACCTCGCCGAGGATCCTTACGAACTCGACAACATCGCACAGGTTCCGGCAAGTGCTGCGATCGTCGCGGACCTCTCGGCCCGCCTCGACGAACTCCTCGCTCCCTGACAGATGGGTACGCGGTCCGCGTTGATGAGGATAACCGTCAATACCATCGTAAAGAACGAGGCGAACCACGTGGGCAAAATGCTCGATAGCGTTCAGGGGCCCCCGCGATCGGGGGGCTCGGCCTGATCATCGCCCTATTCCTTTTGATGGCGATTGCCGGAGTCGCTATGAGGCGCCGCACCAGTTGACACGCCGGCGCATTGCTCCTCGAGAGGTGGATCAGGTTGATTCCGTAGAGCGTCGATCAAGTCTCGGACCAACGCTCGCCGTCCCGCCGCACCGAGCCTTCCTTCAAGAGCTTGCGCAGGTGGGCGTCGACCGACATCGCGGCGGCCCCGTGAAGGTATTCGGGAATGTCGGTGTAGATGCGCTTTACCAAATCGGGAATCGTCCCGACGTCTGCGCGCACGCCTTCGAGGATCTGTTCGTCGCGCAACGCGCGGTGGGCAAGGTAGCTTTCGATCTTCTCGCGCGGGTTGCGGATGCACGGGCCGTGCGCCGGGTAGAGCACATCGGCGTCGAAGTCGAGCAGCCGGTGCAGTGATTGTATGTAATCGCCGAGATCGCCGTCGGGTGGAATGACCGTTGTGCCCGCGCCGAGGACGACGTCGCCCGTAATCAGCGCCTTGTCCTCCGGGATGTAGAAACACAGGTGATCGCGAGCGTGCCCGGGTGTCCAGATTGCCTGCAGCGTGGCGCCGTCGGTGACGACGACGTCCTCATCGTCGATGGCGCGAATGTCGCTCTCATCATCGACCCCCGGCCACGGTTTCTTGGAGACCTGCAAGTCGCCAAATGCGGAACGAACCTGCTCGATGCCACCGTTGTGGTCCGGATGAGCATGGGTGAGCACGATTTCCTGCAGCCTCTCGGCAGAGCGCTCGCGCATCGCCTGGCACAACAGCGGCAGGTACGCTTCTATCCCCTGACCGGTGTCGACCAGGATCGGACACGCGCTGGTTCCGATGATGTAGGTGTTGGTTCCAGGACCGGAGAACATTCCGGGATTCTGCCCCAACACCACGGTCACCCGTTCCGACCACTGGTCGATGTCAGGCAGCTTCAAGCCGATCATCGAATCCGTGACGACTCGCTTCTGCATGTTCACGCCCTCGGCATCTGCAGCACGCGCTCGGCAATGATGTTGCGCTGGACCTCCGAAGTGCCGGCGGCGATCGTCCGACCGCGAGAGTAGAGATGCAAGTAGCCCCAGCGGCCGTCGTCGATGGCGCGCGGATCGCCCGCCATCAACTGACCGAACGGACCAAGTAGAGCGACGGCGTCGACCAGCATGCGCTGGTACATCTCGCTCCAGAAGAGCTTTTCCACCGATCCCTCGGGTCCGGGCTCGCCGCCGCGCAGCGACTTGGTGAGATTGCGCAGCGCCGTGTAGCGCATCGCCTGGCTGTCGATGTACGCCGCGGCCAATCGCTGACGCACCAGTGGGTCGGCACTCAGCGGAGTCCGCACCGAGGGGTACCGCCGCGATAGGCCGAGCAATTCCTCCAAGGCGATACTCGACTGCAGTTGGCGGCTGAAGGTGAGCGTCTGGCGCTCGTGCATGAGCGTCGAGATGGCGATCTTCCAGCCCCCGTTCAGCTCGCCGACGACGTTGTCCCGCGGTACTCGCACGTCCTCGAAGAACAACTCATTGAAATCCTCGTCGCCGTTGATCTGCTTCAGCGGCCGCACGGTCACGCCAGGGCTCTTCATGTCCACCAGCAGAAACGTGATTCCCTTGTGCTTCGGCGCTTCCGGATCGGTGCGCGCGAGCAGCATGCACCAGTCGGCGTAACGGGCGAAGCTGGTCCACACCTTCTGGCCGTTGACGACGAAGGAGTCTCCGTCGAGGACCGCTTTGGTGTTGAGGGCGGCCAGGTCGGAACCGGCGTTGGGCTCGGAGAAGCCCTGGCACCAGATCTCCTCGGCGTTGAGGATCTTCTGCAGATACCGCTCCTTCTGTTCCGGCGTGCCGTGCGCGATCAGGACCGGGCCGCCCATCGTCAGACCCGCCAGGTTGATCAACAGCGGTGCCTTCGCCAGCGCCATCTCCTGTTGAAAGATGATCTGCTCGATCAAGGTCGCGCCGCGACCGCCGTATTCGGTGGGCCAGTGCAGTCCGCACCAGCCGGCCTCGTAGAGCTTGCGCTGCCAGGACTTGCCGTACGCCACCCATCGATCGAGGATTTCCGGCTCCGGCCCCGGCGGGTTGGCGGCGAGCCAGCCGCGCAACTCGCTGCGAAAATGCTCCTCGCTCGGAGAGAAGGACAAGTCCATCGCTAGTGTCCTGAGTTGGAAGTTCGTTGCATGAGTCGGCGAGCAATTGGCGCCTGTGCCAAGGCGCGACGACGAAGGAATATTTGCAATATTTCGAGGAGGAGCAACGCCGGTATGGGCGCCAAGGGCCGCCGAATCATGTGATGAATCTCTGACTCTGGATACTTGGCGCTCGTTAGCGGGAAGACGCGAGATGCGGCATTGCGCGGTAGAGGGCGACGATCGACTTGCTATCGTCGATTTCGCCGCTGGCGGCCATCTCGCGCACCCTTGGAAGGGGGATAGCGTGCGGGGCGAGGAACTCGTTGTCGTCGAGATTCTGCTCGCCGGACGAGAGATCGCGCGCGAGGAACAGGTGGATGACCTCGTCGCAGAAGCCGGGAGCCGTGTACATACTACCGAGCGAGATCCACTCGGTCGCGGCGTAGCCGGTCTCCTCGCGCAACTCACGCCGGGCGCAGACCAGCGGATCCTCGCCGTCCTCCATGATGCCGGCCGGAACCTCCCAGATCTGTTTGCCGAGCGCGTGGCGAAATTGGTGCACCAGGATCGCGTGATCCTGGTCATCGATGGCGAGAATCGCCGTCGCCGGCGCGTGGCGCACCACCTCGAAGTCGATCGACCGACCGTCCGGCATGTCTACCCCTTCGCGCCACAGGTGGACGACGTGTCCCTCGTAAATGGACTCCCTCTTGCCGTTGGGTTTGGGCGACGAGCCGCTCATCGATCGCCAACGCCCCGCCATGCACGCGCCGGATACATGGGAATGTTGTCGCACGCGTCCCCTGCCCAGACAAGTTGGTCCCGCGGCGGAACGAACCTGCCTTCGCTTTCTAGGGCGAAAGGCTGCCGATCTGCGCCACCCCGGACATCGCTCCGTCGGCCGTCTCCTTTGCATACGCGGGCGACAACCAGTCAGGCGGCAGAGACTCGAAGTCGCTGCCCGGTCGCGCTACCCGTAGCCAGCAGATCTGTGCCGCTCCCAGCCGGCACTGCAGGCGCAACGGGAGATTGCCAGGTTCCAGGGTTGTTTCTGCCCTCGGCTGTGCCGAATCCAGCGCGATCGCATCCCCGACTTTCGCCATGCCGACGGCGTCATTCAGATTGACCAACTGGAACCGATACTCACCCGCTGCGGGAATGCGTAGGGAGCCGATCCACTCGACGCTGGAGAAGGGCTCATGGTGGTTCGATCTGCCCCACCGCATCGGCCACCTCTCGACGCGCTCCAACTCCACCGGACCGCTCCAGTCAGCGCTGCGGAAGTACCGTGCCAGCAGTCCGGACGCCGCCGAGTGGAGTTCACACCTGCGCTCGATTGTATCCACCGACGGCGGCACGAGAAGGGCGAGCACCGAATTCGGGCCTTCTCCTTCCGCGTCGCCTACAATCGTCGCCTCCGGGTAGCACGATTGGATGATCGCGGCAGCGCCGCGCATCTCGAAGTGGATCAGGAAAATAGTACCGCGAGAGGCGCTCAAGCCGACCTGCAAGGTGTCCTCCAAGCTGTAGACATCGTGGACAGTCTGCCCAGCGCCGACGAAGAGCGGGATAGGCTCGGTTGCGAACGGTTCCGGTCCGAGCACGTGGTATGTGGCAGCGCGCGGCCCGGCGGCGACGAACCGCGCCAGACTGCCGACCGGATCCACCGTTCTCGCGTCGAAGTACGCGCGCAGGGCGGGCGCGTTCATCAGCATCAGCGCTACCGCGAATCCAATCAGCGCCAGCGCCTGCACACCGGCATGCAAGGGACGCC
Organism: Thermodesulfobacteriota bacterium; assembly: GCA_041743795.1. Lineage (GTDB taxonomy): Bacteria > Desulfobacterota > Binatia > HRBIN30 > CADEER01 > CADEER01. Next base: position 19,279 of record JBGTMF010000112.1, read on the forward strand.
TGGCGCTGGGAAGGCGACGTGCGAACCACGCCATCGCAACTCCACCGCATATCGCCAACGCGGGCAACGCCGGTGCCGCCCGGTAGGCGGCGTGCGGCACATCGGTCAGCACCTGACCGAAGGTGAATGTGGCGGCGACCCATACCACGAGTAACAGATACGCCGGCTTGCGAATGCCGGCGATGGCAATCCCCAGTCCGAGAACAGCGAGCGATAGAGTCACGGGGTCCAGCAGACCGCTGGGAGCCGGACTGTGCACCGCCAACCAAGCCCCGGGCGCGTGGTAGACTCGCGCCGCGGCGCGAACTTGCGCCCACAACAACTCCACCCCCTGCGCGCTCGCCCAGCCCAAGGTCGTCAGTCGCGCCAGCGGCGCTTCCGAAGTCAGGGTCGTCTGCTGATACCGGTCAAACAGAACACCTGTCATGCCACGATTGCCGGCGTATGGACTCAGCATCAATGCCGCGCCAACGCCGATCACCGTGATCGACTTCGTTGCCTCCCGCCACTGCCGCGGGGTCTGCGCCAGGCGCCAAGCGAACCAAACCGCAAACACTGGAATGACGACGCGTGCGGAGGTGTACACCAGAAGGCTGCACCCGAGCAGAAGCCCGCCGAGAAATTGCAGGAGCCGATGTCGCTCGACGACACCCCGCGTCAGGGCGTAAAGCGCCATGGGAACGACCGCGATCGCTTGCATATACGGGTAGCCAGTCCGCGAATAGACGACGTGCCAGAAGGAGGCCGCCAACAGAACCGTCGCGGCACACGCAACGTTCCGGCCGAACAGGCGCCCAGCCAGCGCATACGTGCTGACCAACGACGCCAGCGCGAGCATCACGCTTGCCACCCGAGCGCCGAGGAGTGGCGGCAGCACCAAGCACGGCAAGGCCTGCAATACATGGGTGAGATACGGCGTATTGTAGTAGTGCGACACTCCGCCGAACACCGTCCAGGGTGCACCGCGCAACACCTCGAGGCCGAACAGCGGATGAAACACCTCGTCCGTCTCGATGCGGTACGGCATCGTCGAAAGGGCGACGAAGCGCAGCGCGACCAAGGCGCCCACGATGAGCGACACGGCGATGGTCAGGCTCGTTCCGCTCGAGACCGTGATGCGCGAATAGAACGAACCTGCCCAGAGGAGAATCGTTGCGGCCCACAGTGCGAATGCCTGCTCGGGCGGCAGTGCCGCTGCCCACCAGCACGCCCATGCCAACGCGCCGGCGAGCGCGAGCAACCCATGCCCCCAAGATCGCCGCGCGAGCGGGCTGCGACTCACTTCCGGCGCAACGACAGGTGCCTCACCCCGCTGCCCGCCTGCGGCGTGGTCCGGTCCTCTCGAGGCACCCATTGGTCCCATCCTTGCTCCGACTTCTCCAGCCGGGGACGCGAATAGCCGTTGTTTGCGGAGCGCCTTCGAGACGTAGTTCCGATATTTCGATTCTACAAGCGTTCCATCTGGTGTGACGAGCGCGTTGTAGCGCTTCGCTTGCGTGTCTCCTCAGGCAGTTGCCGCTCGCTGGTCGACGGGCCTTCGAGCGGTTCGCTGGTAAAGGTGAATTGCAGCTCCGTTCAAAAGTCCATCGGCAACGGCAGGTATGTCTCGACGATGAAATCGCGGTGTTCGATCAGCGCCGGATCGCAGGCGAGCCGGCTCGGGTGTCCACGTAGGTCGTACAGAGGGCGCATGAATTCCGGGATCGGGCACTGTTCGGGCGGCAACGGCGAGATCATGGTCGCGAATGCGGCCCAATAGAGGTCGACGGCCGTCAGCTCGTCGCCGACGAGAAAGCGACTGCCGCGGGCTCGCTCCTGGCGCTGTCTCTCGGCGAACAAGTTGATGATGTCGCGTACGCGGATCACCGCGGCGTCGGCGGCGGCCGGTGAGTAGCCGTACTTGCACGCCAGGCGGTCCGAGGGATCGACGGGTTTGTCGCGCATGAACGCGTCGAAGATCATCAGCCGTCGCGACCAGCCGAGGCCCTCTTCGCCGCAGAGTTCGTAGGAAAGTCCGAACATCAATGCG
>JBGTMF010000113.1:0-26078 GCA_041743795.1 Thermodesulfobacteriota bacterium
ACGCGAGAGCAGGCCGCCTTGCTGACCGCGATCCGACGCACCGACGACCGCCGTAGCGCGGCCGACCGCGAGGTGCGGCGCCTGGCGGACGTGATCGACGGCATGGTCGAAGGCGTGCTGGTGATTGACGGCGAGGGCAAGGTCGTTCTCGCCAATGCACGCGCCGAAGCGCTGCTCGACCTTCCGCGCGGCGGCGAGCACGCCGGCAAAACTCTGGCCGAGCTGAGCCGCCATCCCGACCTGCACGAGATGGTGCGCTTGGTTCGCGAGGAAGGTGACTGGGCGCAGCCGATGGTGCAAGAAGTCTCGGTAGGCACGGCGCAGACTCTGACGTTACAGGTCACGGCGTCGCGGCTGAAAGCACGCGAGGACATGGAGCGCTGGTTCGTCCTCGTCTTTCACGACATCTCATCGATACGACGCCTCGAGCAGATGCGACGGGATTTCGTCGCCAACGTTTCGCACGAGTTGCGGACACCGCTGGCGGCGATCGGCGGTTATACGGAGACGCTGCTCGAAGGTGCCCTCGACGATCCGGACCGGGCGCGGCGCTTTCTCGGCATCATCGAGCGGCACAGTAATCGCTTGGGTCGCTTGGTCGACGATCTGCTGACTCTCTCCGACCTCGAACTGGGACGCACGCAACTGCGGCGTGGCGCACAGAACGCTGCGACGATCGTACAGTCGTGCATCGATACATTGGGATCGAAGGCGCTCGCGGCGGGCGTCTCGCTGGAGCGCTCACTGCCCGACGACCTGCCGGCGGTCGATGCCGACGCCGATCGGTTGGAGCAGGCATTGCTGAATCTGATCGACAACGCGATCAAGTACACACCCAGTGGTGGACACATTATCGCCAGCGCGCGAATCCCGATGCGCGAAGAATTGCCGGCAGCGTGCCTCGCGGGCACGGTTGTGAGCGATTGGGTCGAGCTCTCCGTCAGCGACACCGGAGTCGGTGTTCCCGCCGACGACCTGGTCCGGCTGACCGAGCGCTTCTACCGGGTGGACAAGGCGCGGTCGCGCGAGATCGGCGGCACCGGCCTCGGCCTGGCAATCGTCAAACATATCGTGCAGGCGCACGGAGGTCAGATGTCGATCGAGAGCGAGTTGGAAAGAGGCACGACGGTGCGCCTGTATCTGCCGGTGTTCCGGGGCGATCCTTCGTCACCACCGGCTGGGCGATAGCTCGCAAGCCGCCCTAAGGTAGTGGCAGGGCTGAGCAAAGTCGAAGGGCTCAGCATGAACGGTCATCCGCCACTATTTTAGAGGATGGTTCCGCTCGCGCTGAGCCTTCGAAGTGCCGTCTCGAGGTGTTTCAACAGGCTGAAGCGGACGTGGCCGGGCGTCACTGCGCAGGTGCTGAGACTGCGATGCAAGTGCAGCCTTCGATGACTCCGCCGGCGCCGGCGCAGCCCTCTACGACACAGACGATGTCGTCGGCGGTCGGCGCGGGCGCGTCGGCGCAGCCGTCGAAATCGATTGATGCCACGGGGTTGATCAGTCCCTTGCCCTCGCCGCGCACGAGTCGCAGCGAATAGTCGAGGTCGTTGACGGCGGTGATTCCGGGATCGACGCCGAAGTCGATTCTCTGCTGAACCGATTCGCCCTGGCCGGTGCCGGGAATGTGTAGTCTATCCGTTCGGTAGGCGACCTGGAGGGTGGCGGCAATCGGCTCGGCACCGAGAGGCGGAAGCAGGCGCAGGGCAAAGCGGTGCCGCCCCTTGGCTGAGCACTCGCGGGGCTCGCAGTCTCGCGGGCATGCGCCGCAAGATTCACCGCGCTCGAGAAGCGCGTTGCCGCAGGCGGCCGGAGCGGAGTCTTCTTCCACTGCCGGTGCCGCCGTCGGCCACAGATCTGGTGCAGGTGGCTCGGCTGCCGCGGCGAGAGCGACGCAGGCGAGAAGGGATGAAAGCACGAACGGGATCAACGATCGGCGGTGGGTCAATTTGGGACTCCAATTCTTCTCATGGTTTCGTCCGTAGGGGCGGGGCAACGGTGTCCGAGATCTGCAGCGCCGTCAGCGAGCGACGATCGAGCATTCGCAACCGACGATGCTACCGCCGCTGCCGGCGCAGCCTTCGATGGTGCAGGCCATGTCGAGTGGGTTCGGGTCTGGTTGACCGGTGCAGCCGTCGAAACGGATCGAGAATGCCGGCCCCTCGGGGAATGAGCCCGTGCGGATGCCGACGACACGGATAGCGTAATCGAAGTCGCGCGCGCTGCGGACGAAGGGCTGCGGGCTGGGGAAGGTGACGCGTGCCAGGCCGGCCGTCCCGCTACCCGGAATGCTGGCGCGGTCGCTGCGATAGCCGATGACCGCCGTGATCGAATTCGGGTCGGTGCCGAGTGGCGGTTCGAGGATAACATCGAAGGTGAAGGATCCCGCCGCCGCACACGCGAAGATCTGCGTATCGGCGGGGCAAGCGACGCCTTCGAGGTCGCCGATCAGGCCGTTGACGGGGTCGTCGACGAATTCGCCCGGTTCGAGAATGCCGTTTCCGCAAACTGCTCCGAGACCGCCCGTCGGCGATGCAACCGGTGTTGCCGTTTCAAGGGGTGGCGAGGTGGGGGATGGCGTGCTCGACGGAGCGACGGAAGCCGTATGTGACGGCGTCGCGGTATCGGCGGGTGGCGGGTTTGCGGTAGAGGAGGGCGCCGGTGTCGCGGTATCGGCCGGCGTCGGCGTTGCCGTCGGAATCGACGTGTCGGTTGGAGACGGAATCGCGGTGAGCGTCGCCGTGGCTACAGGAGTGTTGGTCGCTGACAGGGTAGGAGTTGCGGTCGCCGACGGCGGCGGGGTGTTGGTTGCAGTTTGCGTAGGCGTGTCGGAAGGAGCCGCGGGCTGCGTATGAGTAGCGATCGGCGTTGCCGTGTTGCTGGCGATGGTCGAGGTCGCAAGCTGGGTTGCCGAATTGGTGGGAGCGGGTGTCGCCGTGTCGGGCGCGACAGGAGTGGAGGTGCTCGTCGCCGCAGGCTGGGTCGGAGCCGCAGTGGTAGGCATGGTGGTGGGCGCGGCATTCGTTGGTGTCATCGTCGGCATTGCCTCGGTCCGTAGCGGAGTGACCGTGGGCCGCGCCGGGATCGAAAACGAAGCATCGCCGCCGCAGGAAGCGAGGAATAGAAGTCCGAGCAGGAGTATGTGCATCGAGATGGAACGAAGTTCGTAACTCGGCATGACGGTCCTCGGGCTGGTTGGACAAATCTGTGATTTGGAAGGTCTCGAAGTCAGGGAAGAATGACGGAGCAAGTGCATCCGGCCAGAGATCCACCGGCGCCGGCGCATCCTTCGACGATGCAAGCGAAGCTGCTCGCATCGGGAGTTCCGCTCCCCTCGCAGATGTCGAAAGTCGCTTGGTAGAGGACGCCTGCTGGCAGGTTGCCGGTGTCGACGAAGACGACCCGCGTCGCGAAGTCGAGATCGGAAACGGTGAAGACGAACGGGTTCGGGTCGCGCAGCTCTTCGAAGCGATCGGCGACCTCGCGTGCGCGACCGGTTCCGGGAATCTGCACGACGTCACTCTGGTACGACAAGAGCGACGTGACGGACGTCGCCGACGTTCCGACCGGTGGCTCATATGCCACCATCAGCGTGAACATCTGCGAGGAAGGAGTGCATTCGAGGACCTCGATGTCCTGCGGGCAGTCCGTCCCTTCCGGATCGCCGATGAAACCGGTGCCGATCGGATCGGGCGCACGTTCGCCGGGCTCGAGGATGGGAAGGTTGCACGGCGGCGTCGATGTAGCCGTCGGTACCGATGTCGCCGTCGGAGTGAAGGTCGGATCGGACTCGGAGCGGGTATTTGTCGCCGTCGCCGTGGCGGTAGCCGGCGGTGTCGGACTTGCCGGAGGTGTCGGGGTGAAAACGCCGCCGCAGCCGGCTGGATCGAGCACGCATTCATTCGTGCAAGCGAGACCGCCGGCCGGGCCGCCCTCCGGATCAGCGCCGCGACCGAAGTCGGCGCAGGTCGATCCACGCAGGTCGAAGCGGTCACACTGCTCGCGGCCGCCCTGCGCGAATCCGTCGCCGCACATGGGGACGTTGCAGATGCTCGAGCACAGGTCGGAGTCAGCGGCGACGCAGATCTCGTTCTCCGCGCAGCCGCCGGCACCGCCGACCAGGCAGCGCGATCCGCTACCACTACATACGCCGCCGGGGTCACACTCTTCCCCGGCTTCGACGGTGCCGTTGCCGCAGGTTCGGAGTACCCGCAAGCCGTCGTCGCCGCCGCCGCAGGCGGCAAGGGCAAGAATGGCGGCCGCGAGGACGACCAGACGAATTGGTACAGCGGACTGGGACGGTCGAGTCATCGGAACTCCTGGGGAAGAACGAGAAGGGAAAGCCGGCACCGGGGCGATGGGGGCGCCCCGATGCCGGGTGGAACGAGGATCGGTCAGGGTGCGACGACGCAGTCGACCTGGTTCGTAATGTCGAGCAGCGCGTCGTCCGAAGCGGCGACGAGGGTGCACGAAAAGGCACCCACGGACGGCACGGGTGCATCGCCGCAACGGTCGAATGTTATGGTCATCGCGGTGCCGGATTCGGCACCGAAAAGGGAACTGTCGAACATCACCACGTTCAGACCGAAATTCACGTCGTTGGCAGTAAGGGAGGGGAACACGTCCGAGGCGAGACGCAAGGTAACGAGAGGGGAAGTACCCGACCCAGGGATGCTCACGACACCGTCCGGGTAGCGGAGGAAATACTCCAACCCGGTTACCACGATTCCCTGTGGTGCGGTGAAGTTCACGTTGAAATTGATCGTCTCGCCGCTGGGATCACAAGAAGCGATGCGGCAGTTCGCCGGACAGGAATCATTGGGCCCCTCGGAGGTGTTGCCGTCGTCACAGGTCTCGCCTGCGCAGTCTGCATTTTCCGTGCATGCCGTGCCGGCAAAGGAATTCGGGCCGACACAGACGTTACCTTCACACGAACCGCTCAGGTTGTCCGTGACGCCGTCGCCGCACACCGGCAGGGCGCAGGTGGCCTGGCATCCATCGCCGCTGCGAGTCGAACAGAAACCGGGATCGGGCGAATCATCGCAGTCGGTGTCGATCTCACACGGGTCATTGGTGTTTCCACCCTGTGCGCAGTGCTTGCCGTCGTCGCATTCCTCTCCCTCGTCGACGGTTCCATCGCCGCAGCTTTCCGACACCTGCGTCGGCGTCGAAGTCGGCGTCCGGGTGGACGTGGGTGTATTGGTCGGCGTGCCGGGATCGGGACAACCGGTCAGTGCCGCATTGACCGCCTGGATGAGCTCGTTGATAGCGACGGTGCCGCTGCCGTCGACATCCATCGCCGTACAGGTCGACACATCCGCATTGCCCAAGGCGATGTTGACCCCGCGTATCAGTTCATTGATCGCGACGGTGCCGTTGCCGTCGCAATCCCCTGGGCACTGCGCCGCTGCGGGGACCGCCATCGTCGTCAGTAACAATGCCGTGGCGCCGCCGGCGAATCGCACGGCAAATCCTTGGTGTCTTTCGAAACGATGCATGGTTGAACCTCCTTCACTCATCTGCGGTTGGAGTGATCCGGGCGGTCATCAGAACTTGTAGGTGACGCCCAGGTTGACCGACACGCCGGTAAAATAGCGGCCGGAGACGAAGTCCTGGTCGACCGAGATGATGCGTTGCGTCTCCAGGAAATCGTCGTTGGTGATGTTCTCGATCGAAAGCTTGCTCTTGACTTGGTGGCCGAACGGCCTCCAGTCGCGGAGCCAGACGAAATCGACTTGGTCGCGGCGTTGCTGCTTGATGTCGTCGAGAACGCTCACCTCTTGCCTGGTTCCCGCAGCGATGATCGTCTCACCGACCGTGTTGTACAGGACACGGAAGATACCCCAGTCGAAGTGTTCGTATTGGAGCGCGGTGTTGATGACGAAAGGCGCCTGATCGGTCAGGGCCCGATTTTCGTTGGTGATCGTCAGCTCCGGAAAACCCGGAATGGGTTGCAGGCCGGAAACCTCGGACTCGACCAGGGTGCCGTTGAAGAGAAGCTCGACATCCGCCAGTGCGTAGGCAAAACGTCCCAGAGCTCGCCAGCGACGTGCGTAGGGGACCAGGAAATTGAAGTTCTTGCGCATTTCGAATTCGACACCCCATGCGATTGCCTCATCGGCGTTGGTACGAGTTTCGATGACGCCGGTGACACCGGGGACGGCGCTCAGCTCGATGGGGTTCTTCAGGTCCTTGTAGAAGACACCGACTGAGAGCAGTTCGAGAGGACTGAGGAACCACTCCCAGCGGAGGTCGAGATTCTGGATCTCCGCGCTGGTCAAAGTCGGATTGCCGCGAAACTGCCGAGCTCCTGGCGAGGTTGGAATGATCGCCGGATTGAGCTCGCGAAACTCGGGACGCGATACGGTTTGACTGTATGCGAAGCGAAGGTTGCTGTTGTCGGTCAGCGAATAGACGAGGTTGACTGCTGGGAGAACGTCGATGTCGTTGATCGGCTGTCGGATTGGGCCGGTAGGCAGCGCGCCGATGACGAAGATGTAGGAGTGCTCGAGACGGGCGCCGCCGATCAGGCGCAACTTGTCGGGGATGATCGGCATATCGGCCATGACGTAGCCGGCAGACACGCTTTGACTCGACTGGAAGCGTTCGTTCTCGGCGCCCGGTACGGCTTGCATGATGAGGCCGCCGGGACCGAAGTTGAGCGGATCGAACACTTCATCCGGGGTGGCGGTGGCCAGGTCCAGGTTCCCCAGGATCTGCGTTCCTCCGGATTGCCGGTGAGTGAGGGTGAGGAGTTTGAAGTCGCGGTCCCGGAACAGGTACGCCGCGCCGAACTTGAATAATCCGGCACCACCGAGCTGGGATCCCCATAGAGGTAGTGAGGAATCGAAGGGGAGAGAGAAGTCGACCTGATACTCCTGCAGGGTCTCGTCGAGATCCGAGAAGAATCGCGTACCGGATCCGGCCGTGTTGATGAGCAGACTGAAAATCCCGTCGTTCTGCAGGTCTTGCCGGACGACGAACTTTCCATCCGGTTGTTCGCGTGTCGTCTGGCCGACTGATGCCAGCAGGTCGGCGTCGAGGAATCCGAAATCGTGATGGCTGGAGACCTGACCGAAAATGAGTTGATCCGCGATATAGGTCGAGCTCTGTGGAAGAAGAAGCCCCTGATTCTCGTCGAGACCCGGTTCGATCGCGTTCAGCACCTCGTCCTTCGCACTGCGATTGTAGAGCGCTCGAGCATTGATTCTGTGTTGCGAGGATATCTGGTATTTCGCGGTCAGGATCGATCCCAGCGACGTTTCGAACGTCGACCGGTCGTACAAGAATTGGAAACGACCCTCTTCGGAATCACTCTTGAGGGTTCCGACAGTCTCGCCGCGCCGCACCCGGTGCTTCGTGTCGTAGGTCGTCGCGAAGTTGAGACCAAACTTGCCCCACGTATCGCCAAACTGGACGTCGCCGCCGAAATTGGGTGGCGCGGTGGTGCTGCCAATATCCCAGTTGTGCTGCAGAGACGAAGCAACACGGCGTTGTTGGAGGACCGTGCCGGAGGAATTGATCCGCTGGAGATCCGGTGCGGACGGAAAGTCCGATGGTCGGTCGCGGCAATCGGCGCCGAATCCGAACCAATCCGCGGTTCCGCAGCCGCTGTACGTATCGAAGTCGCGCAGCGTGCTCTCCGTGTTATAGCCGGTCGAGAGCCCGATCGAGGCGACCCGCTCGATCGGAGGGTCGGTGAGGCGAAGGTCGACGAGACCGCCTGCGAAGTCGCCCGGTAGATCGGGAGTATAGCTCTTGACCAGGCTGATGGATTCGATGAAGTCGGCCGGAAACAAGTTGAGTGGAACGACGCGGCGTGTCGGGTCGGTACTCGGGAGGCGACCCCGATTGAGCAGGGCGCTGTTGTAGCGATCCCCTAATCCGCGAACGACGATGAAGGATCCATCCTTGATGGTCACGGACGGAATCCGAGTCACCACCTCGGCCGCGTCGGAGTCCGGGGTCTTGGAAATCGATTCCGCTCCGAGATTCTCGCTGACAGTTGGAGCCATCTTGCGTTTCAACAATTGCGTTGCCTCGGAGGATTCCGTCACGTCGGCCACGACTTCTAGCACTTCGATTCCGGTGTCGGCCTGGGGGGAGAGACTGGTTCGGACAGATGCCTCGCGGCTCTCTTCGACGAGCACCTTTTCGACGATTGTCGCCCCGAACCTAGGTGCGCTGATGCGCAGCCGGTATTCACCGGTAGGAACCTCGCTCAAGCCGAAACGCCCGTCGGAGTCGGTTCGTGCCGTCGGCATATCGGCGTCGAGAACCGTCACCACGGCACCCGCCAGTGGCCGGCCGTTGGACGAGTCGAGGACTCGGCCGGAAATCGATCCGGTCGGTTGGCCGAATGAGATGGTGGCGGAACAAACGGCAATGACGATGGCGCTGAACCATCGGACGAAAGGTCGTACACGCATGTCGTCGTTATCTCGCCTTTTCTGATCGAACGGATGGTGAGCGGAGCGCGGGGCTGCTGCCTCGAATTCCAACAAGAGAATAGTCCAACACTATTGATTACGTGACTCACTCGAGTGAACACCTCGGGAGTCTGCGCACGCGCAGACTCGGAATTCGTTCGAGAGACCCCCTTCAAGGTGTCCGGAAGATAGCCGGAGCGATGTTCTGAACCGATGACCGGCTTGTGAACATTGCGTTACATGTACTTCCGCTTCCGCGAGGGAATCGTCGCCTCGCTAGGCGGCCCTGGCAACCGCGGAGCTCTCGGCGCCTCCCGAGATCACGGACTCATCACCGGTACGTAACGCGATCGTAACACCTCGTTCGTTATGGGCGTCGCTTCAGGAACAACCAGGCCGGTCAGCGCGAGGAGAAGGATCGCCGACGTGATTCACGGGAAATTGTTCGAAGCGAAACGCTCCGTTCACGTGCGGCGGGTTACTGTTCGCGCTGAAATTGGAATCCGATGCGGCCGCAGGGAGTGCGCATTACGCCTCGCCAGCCGTTGGCCGGCGAAGGAAAAGATGTTGACGAAATTGCATTCGAGGGAGCTGGCGAGGGGGACCATCGACCGACTGTACTTCGCCGCAGTCTCCGAACAGCTCTTTCGAGGGCACCGGAAGGAGGTGGGAATGCCGGCTGCTTAGGGGGGAACTGGAAACAGGGTTTGAAGCGGGTATGAGCACCCACCCCGCACCGCGCTCCCGTTCGAATGAGAGGAAGCACGGCACGAGGCGGGGCACCCACCGAAACGCGCACAGGCTGGACAACCTTAAGAGCGCGAAACGGAAGGAGAACGCAATGTACCAAAAGTCTATCTCGATGCAAAAAGTGGTGATGGTTACGTCGATGCTGCTGTTGATCGGGCCGGCGTTGTCAATGGCGAAGACGCCCGAGAAATGCCAGCGAACCGTCATCAAGGAATCGCAGAAGTTTGCCGCGAAGAAGGCAACCGCCCTTCGCAAGTGCGAGGATGGAATCCTCAAGGGCAAGGTTGTCGGGCCGTGCCCCGATGCCAAGAACTCCGCGGCCATCGCTAAAGCCGAATCGAAGCTACTCGACAATATCGCCAAGCAGTGTGGAGATCTTACTGCCGCCGACACCGGGCTGGGTCCAAACTGCCCTCGCGCAGCTTGTATCGGCTCGAACGACACCATCGCCGAGGCTGCCCTCTGCGTAGCCTGCAACGTCAATGAGATCGTCGACGATCTTGCCGGCCAGTCGTACGGCACCCTGCGCAGCCCCAGCTCCGACAAGAAGACGCTCGGCTGTCAGCGGACTTACGCAAAGGAAATCATCGGCGCGTTTGCCAAGACTTCCAAGGTCCTCGCCAAGTGCGAGGATGCGGTGATCAAGGGCAAAGTCATGCCCGGTACGTGCCCCGACGCCAAGAGCGCGGACAAGCTGAGCAAGATCGTTACCAAGTTGGCCGACAAGATCGCCAAGAAGTGCACCGACCCGGTGATGGAGGCGGCGGCGATCAACCTTGGCGCTGCATTTGGTGCGATGGGCGGTATCCCGAACGCCAGCGCCCGAGTCGCCGACATCGCCGATAGTCAGGTGAAGTTCTCGATCGGGGCACCGGTCTGCGGCAACGCGGCGATCGAACCCGGCGAGACCTGTGACGACGGAAACCGCTCAGGCGACACCGGAGTTGGCGCGGCTGACTCATGCCCGGCCGACTGTGAGGTCGCGACGTGTAGCGTCAGCGGCACCTCGACGGCCACGGTCAGTATCAGCGCTCCCGGAGGCGAAGCGATCGTCTCCGCGACCATACTTCTGTATTACGACGACGCCGTCCTGCAGATCCCGGGAAGCAACAACGACGCTCAGGTTCAAGCAGCGGTCCAGGGCGCGGGTTTCTTCAGCATCACGGCATTCGACATGAACTACGCCCTGCGTGCCGTGGCGATCGACGCGACTCTCACCGGAGAGGCGTCCGGTCCGATCATGACGATCGACTACAATGAGTGCGGTGGCGCCGCTACCGGCGCCGACTTCAACTGCTTCGTCATCGATGCAGGCGACGACAGCTTCGCCTCGGTCGACGGGGTGACCTGCACGGTGGTGCCGTGACGCGATGTTTCGACAATGCCGTCGAACTTCAATCCGTGAAACCAACATGAGGAGAGTATGCATATGAGAATCTCTTGGAGAGGAACACTTGCCGGACTTACCGCGGGGCTGCTGATGAGCGTCGCGGCTGCCCCGGCGCAGATCAGCCCGCCCTGCGGCGATCTCAACAATGACGGCAACACCAACGTCGTCGACGCGGTGATCATGTCACAGTGTCTGGTCGGAGGCGGCGTCTGCCCGGCGGTCAACCCCGGGCCACTCTGTGGCACCGGCTCGTTGATTTCGTGCGGCGACGTCTTCGGTGACGGCAGCATTTCGGTAGCTGGCCTTACCGCCGACATCGCAGCACTCGCCCTGAAGCTCACCGGCGGTGCCACACTGTTCGAGGCCTGCGAGGGGCCCGGGCCGGACCGTGCCGGCTGTCCTGGGGCGGTTACCATCCCGTCGTCCACCATCACCAGCAACCAGACCTGGCCGGCCGGTTGTGCCATTACGCTTGGCGGATCGGTGTTCGTAGATAACGGGGCGACGCTGACGATCGAGCCGGGCACGGTAATCAAAGGGCTGGTTGGCGCGGTCGACCCGCCGGGATTGTTCATTCTTCCCGGTGCGAAGATTGATGCGCAGGGAACGCCGTCGGCGCCGATCATCATGACCTCCAGCGCTTCGCCGGGTTCACGACAGATCGGTGACTGGGGCGGTTTGAACATCAACGGTCGCTCGACGGTCAATACTCCGGGCTGTTCGGCCTTTGCAGAGGGGTTGCCGACAGCGTTCGGCGGTTGCGACGAGAACGATTTCAGCGGAATCGTGACCTTCACGCGCGTCGAGTTTGCCGGTATTCAGTTCACGCCGAACAACGAACTGAACATCATCACCATGAACGGTCTCGGCAGCCAGACGCAGATCAATTTCACCCAAGCGCATGCGGGAGCTGACGACTGCCACGAATGGTTCGGCGGTACGAGCAACCACAAGAACATGATTTCCTCGGCATGTGGTGATGACGGCTTCGACTGGCAGCTGGGCTACACCGGTTTCGTGCAGAACGGACTCTTCTTCCAGGAAGGTACGCTGACCGATCCCAACGCCGATTCGCGCGGATTCGAGGGTGACAACTCTGAATTCGACAACTTTGCGACGCCGATCTCCGACCCGACGTTTTGCAACATGACGATTATCGGTGCCGACGGTCAGCCGGGTGCCAATGCGGGCTCGGACTCTGGAATCTTGATGCGCCGTGGTACTCGCGGCCAGATCGCCAATGCCATCGTGCAAAACTTCACCGATTCCGGCTTCGAGATTCGCGACATCGCGACATCGCAGCAGGCTTGCATCGATGCCAACAACGACGGAATCCCGGAGGCGATCACGGGGCAGGTGGTTGTGCGGTCGTCGGTCTTTGCCGCCAATGGCTCCGGTGGTGTCGAGCACGCGAAAGACAACGACCCGCTGGTGGGGAGTTGCACGACCAACGCGGAATGCACGGGAGCCGGTACTCCGGCCGCTTGCTGCACTGGTCCGGGAACGGGAGCCTGCACACTCAATCCGAGTTGTGAGTGTACGTCGCCGGAACTGTATGGTTTCTTTGTCAGCGACTTCGACGTCGTCCCCGCCAATGGAGCCAGCACCACCTCCACTGGGATCAGCAACCTGTGGCCGGCCGCGGACAACTCCTTTTGCACGGGCAGCGGTACGCCGGACCCGTGCTGCTCGGGGGCGGGTAGCGGTTCTTGCCGGCAGATCCCAGATGTAACGCCGTCGTTCGTTGGTCCGGTTCCTTCGGTCTACGACTGTAATCAGTTCGACGGATTCTTCGACTCGCTAACCTACATCGGCGCCGTCGATCCGGGGGCTTCCTGCACCAGCGCGGGTTGCGGCTGGGTTACGCGTCCATGGGCGGGATTTGCGATCGACTGAGCTGTTTATTCCACAGTTGATTCGCTTCACGGAAGGGGCGGTTTCGACCGCCCCCTCCTTGTCGTCGGCGGGGGAAAGGCCCCCGCCGACGACAAATTGAACCGGAGAATCGAGATAAGTATGACGTACCGCTCATTGTTCGGATGGCTGCCTGCTTTCGCTCTGGTCTTGCTGTGTGCCAATGCCGACGAGGTGACGGCGTCCGTCGAAGACGGGCACCTCCCGGATCCGCCGATCGCGTTGAGTGGTGGGGCCCCTTCGATCGATGCACTGATGGAGGCGTTTCTAGCAGCTCTTGCGAAGCAGGACGTCGCGGCCCTGAACTCGTTGCGACTGACGAAGGACGAGTATCAGCGGATCATCGTTCCCGGAACCGTTCCCCCGGGGAGCACTCCAAGAACGGTTTCCCCGATCGTCGATAAGCACTTCTGGGAGATGCTCGACTTCAAGAGCGACCGGTATGTCGAGGTTCTGCTGCAGCGATACGGCGGCAAGAAGTTCAACCGAGGTGAGGTCCGTTTCACCAAGCCGGCGCAACAGTACGATTGGTACAATGCATGGGGAGAGACTCGCCAGGTCGCTACGGACGCCAACGGCATCGAGTACCTCGTCACAAGTGGGTGGATCGCTGAGGTCGGCGGACGTTTCAAATTTATCAGCTATCAGTGGGACGACTGATCCGACACCGGCTGTACTTGCGAGCGGTCGTTACGCAGGAATGCGATTGCGTTGATCGAACCACCGCACCGGTCCCGCGGAGGTCGCGTGTGGGACCGGGCGCGAATGTTACGATTTGGTTACGGCCATGAAATCACCGTGATCGATATCGACTTCGCAATTCGGATCGTACAGCTAATGGTGGCAGGAAGTCGGCGATCGGCACGATGGCAGGTAGAAGTCTCCGGTGGGTGGATGGGACGAGCGGCGGACTCGGGAAAGACCAAATGCCTCGTATTCGAAACATGGCCGAGTTTAGAAAGGCCGCCGACTCAACTTCGAGAGGAAGTACCGTGAGTGCTAGGTCCACACGATGGCTTGTAGGTGGCGCCCTGATGATGCTGCTCGGAGGCGCTGGCGCGACGCATGGGGCGGATCTCGGCGCGGCGCTCGATGAGGGCGCCGCGGGCAACCGCGCCGCCGCCAAGGCGCAGAGCGAGATCGAGAGCGTCAGCGACGAGACCGACCGGCTGGTAGGCGAATACCGTCGTACGCTGCAGGAGATCGAGTCGCTGCGGCTGTACAACCAGCAATTGCGCGACGTCGTCGGTTCCCAGGGGGAAGAGGTCGAAGCCTTGGAGGTTCAGATTCGCGACGTCGACGACGTCGAGCGTCGCATCGGGCCGCTGATGGGCCGGATGATCGATGTTCTGGAACGATTCGTCGAGCTCGACGTCCCGTTTCTTCCGCAGGAGCGAAGCAAAAGAATGACGGACCTGCGCGATCTGATGAAGCGCTCCGACGTATCCCTGTCCGAGAAGTACCGTCGCCTGATGGAGGCCTATCAGGTCGAGAACGAATACGGACGCACGATCGAATCCTACAAGGGAACTCTCGACACGCAAGGCAATAGCCGGCTGGTCGAGTTCCTCCGCGTTGGCCGCGTCGCCCTGTTGTACCAGACGGTCGACATGAGCGAGTCCGGGCGCTGGAATACCGCGACCAATTCTTGGGTAGTACTCGACGACGATTACCGCCGGGCGATTCGCGATGGATTGCGCATGGCCAACAAACAAACCGCACCGGATCTGGTCAAGATTCCGGTGGCGGCTCCGGAGGCGGTGCAGTGAAGACTCTTCGCGCAATCGCTTTACTCGTATTCGTTGCGTCGGCCCCTGTTGTAGTGGCGGCGGCAGAATCACTGCCGCCGGGAAGCGTTTCCCAGGCGGCCACGCTCGATGAGCTTTTGGAGCAGGTACGTACCGCCAACGAGAGGGCCAGTGCGGAGAATCAGCGTCGCATCGACCTGTTCCAACGCGAGAAATCGCAACAAGATCAACTTCTAACCGCGGCGCGGGCGACGTTGGCCGCCGAAGAGGCGATTTCGGAAGAGTTGAAGGCGGCCTTCGACGATAGCGAGGCGCGCATTCCCGAGCTGGCGGCCAAGTTGAAGAACCGCGAAGGGACACTGGGTGAAGTGTTCGGTGTCGTTCGCCAGGTGGCCGGCGATACCCGCGGACAACTGCAGAATTCGTTGATCAGTGCCCAGTATCCGGGCCGCGAGAAGGTGCTCGAGCAGCTCAGTGAGAGCCGCACCAACCCGACCATGGAGCAGATCGAGCAGCTTTGGTTCGCCCTGCAACAGGAGATGACCGAGCAGGGCAAGGTGGTACGCTTTCCCGCCACCGTCATCTCCGTCGCGGGCGGCGAGGAGCAGATGCAGGTCGTCCGGGTCGGCCCGTTCAACGCGGTTGCCGACGGCCAGTACCTGCAGTTCGTCGAGGAAACCGGCAAACTCGGAGTGCTGGCCCGCCAGCCCGAATCGCGGCACAGCGCGACCGTGGCGCGATTGGAGTCGGCTTCGGACGTCACCGGCTTCGCGATCGATCCGTCGCGTGGATCGATTCTCAACAAACTGATCGAGGCACCCAGCCTCAACGAGCGCATCGAGCAGGGCGGCACCGTCGGCTATGTGATCATCGTGCTGGGCGGAATCGGTCTGCTGCTGGCGCTGTACCGTTTGGCATATCTCTCGTTGATCGGCGCAAAGGTTCGCCGTCAGGTCGGCCGCAGCAAGGCCGACGAGGGAAATCCGCTGGGGCGTATCCTGGCGGTCCACGAAGAGAATCGCCGTGCCGACACGGAGACGCTCGAGCTCAAGCTCGACGAGGCCATCATGAAGGAAACCGCGCCGCTCGAGCGCGGCGAGGCGATGATCAAGGTCCTGTCGGTGGTCACGCCCTTGCTCGGATTGCTGGGCACGGTGACGGGGATGATTCAGACGTTTCAGGCAATCACCCTGTTCGGTACTGGCGATCCGAAGATGATGGCCAGCGGTATCTCGACGGCGTTGGTAACGACTGTACTCGGATTGGTGGCGGCGATTCCGCTGACGCTGCTGCACAGCGTCGTCAGTTCGACCAGCGGATCATTGGTGCAAATTCTGGAAGAACAGAGCGCCGGATTGATCGCGGAGCATGCCGAAGGCGCGACGCCCGGCCCGGAGTTGCGACGTGTGGCAGCTGGCTGAGGTCTACGCCGCCAACCGCGATTTCGTCGAATCGGGCGGACCGGTTCTGTTCGTCATTCTCGGCGTGGTCTTTCTCATGTGGACGCTGATCCTGGAGCGCTATTGGTACTTGAAGAGCGCCCACGAGACCGCCGTTCGCGCTCTCGTGCGACGCTGGGACGCGCGACGCGACAAGACCTCCTGGTATGCCGCGCAGATACGCCGTGCTGGGGTTTCGCGTGTGACGATGGGCTTGGGCCGCAACATTCCGATGATCAAAACACTGGTGGCGCTCAGTCCGCTGTTGGGGCTGCTTGGCACGGTGACCGGAATGATCGAGGTGTTCGAGGTCATGGCCATTTCGGGCAGCGGCAATACCCGCGCCATGGCGTCGGGCGTCTCGCGCGCGACGATTCCGACGATGGCTGGAATGGTCGCGGCGATTTCGGGCTTCATCTTCAGCATCCAACTCGAGCGGCGGGCGGAGTTCGAGGTGCACCGCGTCGCCGATCGCCTGAGTCACGAGGATCGACCATGAGCCAACGCCACCGGCGCAAGAAGGACGAGACCGAGATCAACATGACGCCGATGCTCGACGTGGTTTTCATCATGTTGATCTTCTTCATCGTCACGGCCTCGTTCGTCAAAGAGGCCGGAATCGACGTTAATCGGCCCGGCGCGGCGACGGCCGAGCGCAAAGAGCGCGGCAACATCCTCGTCGCCATCACGGAAAGCGGTCAGATCTGGATCGACCGTCGGCAGGTGGATATCCGTGCGGTGCGGGCGAACATCGAGCGGATGCACGCCGAGAACCCGCAGGGCACCGTCATCATCCAGGCGGACGAGGGTTCGAAGAACGGCTTGTTGGTGAAGGTAATGGACGCGGCCCGGCAGGCCGGCGTTTCTGAAGTCTCGCTGGCGGCCACCGTCGAGGAGGGATGAAGACACGCGTTTTCATTTGCGCTCTGGTCGCGGCCGGTATCGCCTTCGGACTGACATACATCATGCAGGCGCTGATCAAGAGCGAACTGACGCTGAAGGAGGTCGACGGCGGCCAGATCGTCGAGTTCGTTCGTCTCAAGCGGGAGCGAGCGGTAGAACGCGTCGAGCGCGAGGCTCCCAAACGCCTGGCGCCGGAGCGAGAGCCGCCGCCGCCCGATATGCAGATCGCCCCACAGGAAGGTCCAGGGCAGCTCGAACTGGCCGCGGTTGCGCCGGATCTCGGTGCCGATCTCGACATCGACCTCGGTCCGGGCGGCGGTGGGCAGGGCGGTGACGGGGATCCGGTACCGCTGGTGCGCGTCAGCCCGCAGTATCCGGCGCGGGCAATGCAGCGCGGCATCGAGGGTTGGGTGCAGTTGCGCTTTACGGTGTCGACCGCGGGCACGGTGAAGGACGTCGAGGTCGAGAAGGCCGAACCGCCGAACTACTTCGAGCAGGCCGCTGTCAACGCGGTCAGTCGCTACAAGTACAAGCCCAGTGTGCACAACGGCGAACCGGTGGAGACGCCGGGGGTGCGGGTCATTTTGCAGTTCAACCTCAACCGGGGGTAGTGCCATGTCCAATCTGGGAAAGATCGGTATCTTCGCGGCAGTCTTCGCGCTGCTCGCCAGTTCCGCGTCGGCGACGGACGATATCGAGGGTGGTCGCATCGTCGAGCCGGTACATCCGTGGGCGTACAAGCGCATCGAGCGTGCGCATGCGGACCTGCGCGAGGAGAACTTTGACTACGTACTTGCGACACTGGACGAGATGAGTGCGAACTCCAAGCTCAACTCGCACGAACGAGCCCTGATGTGGCAGACGTACGGGTACGCCTACATCGGCAAGCAGGACTACGACAAAGCCGCCGACGCACTTTCCCGCTGCTTGGACACGCGGGGATTGCCGGTGCAGGCGGAGCTGCACGCGCGCTACAACCTGGCGCAGATCCTGGTCATGCTCGAGCGCCACGAGCGCGCCGTTGCGGAATTCGAGGAATGGTTTCGCCACGCCTCCAATCCCTCCCCGACGGCGCATTACATGGCGGCCATGGCCTACATGCAGAACGGCCAGCGCCGCAAGGCGATTGAATCGGTCGATCAGGCGATCGCGCTGGCGTCCGCGCCGAAGGAATCCTGGCTGCAGCTGAAGAACGCCATGATGGTCGAGGAGAAGGACTATGCAGGTGCCGAGGCAGTCCTTGCCCACTTGATCGAGCGTTTCCCGAAGAAGGCGTACTGGATGCAGTTGGCGGCGGTGTATTCCGAGACCAAGCGGCACGAGCGAGCCCTGACGACCCTGGAATTGGTGTACCTGCAGGGGTTGTTCGATCAGGAGAATGAGTACGTCACTCTAGCGCAGATGTACCTGTTCAATCAGATCCCCTACCAGGCCGCGGCGGTGATCAACGATGGCATCGCAAAGGGCGTGGTACAGGAATCGCCACAGGCCTGGCAGCTCTTGGCTGACAGTTTGTTGCACGCCCGCGAGCGCGACCGGGCGCTGCCGCCGATGCGTCGTGCCGCCGAATTGGCGGCCGACGGCAATGTCTACGTTCGCCTGGCACAGATCCTGGTCGACCGCGAAGAGTGGGGCGAAGCCCGCGAGGCACTGGCGCGGGCGATGGAGAAGGGGGATCTGCGGCATCCCGGCCACGCCCAACTGCTGCTCGGTATCGCCAGTGCCAATGAAGAGCGATGGGGCGAGGCGCAGCGGGCGTTCGCCGCAGCACAGAAGGACGAGAAAACCGAGAAAGCCGCCGAATACTGGTTGCGGCACCTTGCCAGCCTACAGAAGCAAAGCGACAGCCAGCAGGCGTCCTTGTCGGATCGTTGTCGGGACAATCCCGACTGCGCAAGCGAGGCGTCCTAGCCCGCTGTAAAAGTACGTTGGTTTCCGTCGGCGGCGTCAACCACCTGACGGCGGATAGCTGATAGCCTCCCCGCGCCGTTTGTCGCAGGCGTGATTTTAGGTCAGAAACGAGGAATGCCTTCGGAGAAACCGCGACCGCGCCGATGGCGGCGTTGGATTGTCGCCGCGGCGATCGTTCTAGGCGCGTGGTGGTTCTTGCGCGGCGGTGGGTCGGGAGTATCGATTGCCGACGGCAGCTACTTGCTGGTCGACATCGGTGGCGAATACCTGGAGCGTACGCCCAACGATCTCTTGTCGCGTTTCATGGGCGACGATTCGGAATCGCTCGTCGATCTCTTGTTGTTGCTGCGCAGCGCTCGAGACGACGCCCGCATCGACGGGATAGTGGCCCGAATTCGAAGTCTGCGAATCGGTTGGGCGAAAGCGCAGGAGATTCGCGCCGCGCTGGCCGAGTTTCGCGCCAGCGGCAAACGCCTCGTGGCCTACGTCGAGTGTGAGTTCGGCAACAGCACGATGGAGTACTTCGTGGCCACCGCGGCCGAGGAGGTCTTCGTGCCACCAGCGGGAGAGATCCTGATCAGCGGTCTGCTGGCGGAATACATGTTCCTCGGTGGAGTTTGGGAGAAACTCGATATCGATATGCAGGTCGTCCAGATCGGCGAATACAAGACGGTCGGCGACATGTTTGAAAGAAAATCAATGAGCGCCGCGCATCGCGAGATGGCCGGTTCGTTGCTCGATAGCTTGTACGCGCAGTTCATTTCGGCGGTGGCCGACTCGCGCAATCTCGGCGAAACCTCGTTGCGCGACATCATCGACCGCGGCCCGATGCGGACGGCGGATCTCGAAGCGCTCGGAATGCTCGACGGCGCTCGCTTCCTCGACGAGATCCAGCGCGAACTTGTAGGCGCCGACGGCTCGTTCGTGCGTGCCGAGGATTTCCGCAGTCGGCGTCTTTCCATGCCCTCATCGGAAACGCGCATCGCCGTGGTCTTTGGAGTCGGCATGATCACCACCGGCGAGAGCGTCGACGGAGTTTTGCGCGACGAATCGAGTATGGGGGCGGACACGATGCGCGAAGTCTTCGAGGAGGTGTCCGCCGCCGAGGATGTCGGCGCCATCGTCTTTCGCATCGACAGTCCGGGCGGCTCGGCCCTCGCGTCGGACTTGATCTGGCGGGCGACACAACAAGCGCGGTCGGAGAAGCCCGTAATCGTATCGATGTCGGACGTTGCCGGGTCGGGCGGATATTATGTGGCCGCGGGGGCGACGCAGATCTTCGCGGCGCCTGGAACCATGACCGGCTCGATCGGCGTGGTCCTGGCCAAGCCCAACATCAGCGGACTCCTCGCCAAAGTCGGTATCCACGCCGAGACCTTGCAGCGCGGTGAACGGGCAGGGGTGGAGTCTCTGACGCAGAGTTTCGACGATGCCGAGTTGCGCCAGGTGCGTGAGTCGATGGATACGGTGTACGCGCTTTTCGTCGACCGCGTCGCCAGTGGGCGTTCGATGGAGGCCGGGCAAGTCGATGCAGTCGGTCGCGGCCGCGTCTGGACGGGCGAACAGGCGCACGACATCGGTCTCGTCGATAGCCTCGGCGGCTTCCTCGATGCAATCGACGAGGCAAAGCGCGCGATTGGTCTCGACCCGGCCGAGAAAGTCGAAGTTGTATTCTATCCGCGCGCCCGCGGTCTATTCGAGCGCTTGGCCGAGGCGTTGGCCACGCGCGTGGCGATGCGAGCGCCTACATGGATGGCGCCGCTGCGCAGTGCTCTCAGCGCAATCGGTTGGCCGGACGGAACCATCCTGACGCTGATGCCGCAGCGAATCGAGGTTCGTTGAAGTGCGTTGAGCGCCTCAACGTGATGGGACGCGGGCTCGGTGTTCGGAGGGGCAGGTGGTTGACCGACGAATCACCTGCGGACATCTATGGTCGGCTCCGCGTTGGTGGAGTTCTCTGTTTGCCCTTGAGGAAATATCGCTTCCTGGCGAGGATGTGATCCGCTACCTCTGGCAGTGCAAGCGTGACCTCGTACATCCTTCCTGGGGTGTTCGGGATGTTCGCATGTACTGAGAAGGCGGTCACCTGTTCTGCCGCCAGAGCCAACGGTAGATTTGCGCGAACGATCTCCGACTGGACGTCGACCGAGCCCTGTTTCCAGGTGATGAGCAGCTCCGTCGGCTGGATCGGGTCTGGATGGCGAAAGGTAGTCTCGCCGGCACGCACCCAAAACCACAATTCTTCGTCTTCCAGGAGTTGTGGGGGAACTCCTTGCAGCGCGGGCGAAAGAGATCCGATGTCGGTGGTGATCGGGCCATCCGCGACGAGTTGAAACGCGCGCACGGTCTTTCCCTCGCTGATGGGTATGAGTCGTGGTCCTTCGCTTGGCTCGGTGAGCGCCGCGATGATTTGATCCGCTTCGCCGCGAAACGGTTCCTCGTCTTGGACGTGGAAGATGATGCTGCGGAATCCCAGCGCCCAAAGCTCCCTGGCGGCGTCGGGACGGGGTAGCTTGTGGGCGATAGTAATGACATTCGACTGCACGGGAGTGAGGAACGACGCTTTGCACGAGGCGGTCCGATTCTGGTGGTAGGCACCGAGCAACACGTATCGACTGAGGTGACCGACCCAGAGGATGTGGTAGTTGCCCGGATAGTCGAAGACCGGGCCTGGCGGAACGGCGCGAACCGCAGCCAGATCTGCCTCGGATGGCCGCAGCCGAAAGGCCGACGACGGGAGTCCTGGACGGGAGCTCCACGGCGCCCATGCGGGGAGGAACGCCTCGGTGATAGCCGCAGTCGCGACGAGGCCGAGTATGACGGCACGCGTGCTACCGCTGAATATGGCGCCCAGCGCGCGCGTGCCGAAGGCAGCGAGTAGTGCCAGGGGAACGGCAATGCCGAAGAGAATGTTGTCCGGGGCTCGAATCGCGTCCAAACCCGGCATCCAACTGCGTGCGAGATCACTCAATGGCGGGGCAATCTGACCCGTCAGCGGAATGGGCCATGGCCGCATGAACCAATACAGGGTGAAACCGGCGAACAGCAGTGGGAATCGAGGGTCATTGCGGCGATTTGGACGCGCACGGAAGAGGCGGTCGACGAGGCCGGCTCCGGCTAAGAAGAGCAGAACGTAGTCACCGGGATCGAACACACCCGTCCAGCCGGCATCGCGGCCTTCCAAGATGCCCCATGTCGCACGCGTAGCCAGGTAGGGGGAGAATACCCAATAGCCCGTCGCCGCGAGCGCGATACAGACGACAATCAGCTTGGGCACGAGTGCGGGAAACGCTCTGTAATTGCGCAACAGTAGGTAGCCACCATAGATGGCGACAATGATCGCGAACTGAATCAGGACATACATACTCGCGAGAAGCTGAAGGCTCGATGCGCAGGCGAGGAGGAGGGCATCTCGCCAGCGCTGCCAGGTGAAGAGGCGGTCCATTGCCAACAGAATCAGGGGAATGAATTCGTTTCCCTTGACGGATGGATGAATCAGGTCATGCATCCGTGTCGGATGAAATCCGAAAAAAATGCCGGCGATGAATGCGGCCACCGTGCTTCCCGTCCAGTAAAACGCGAGCGCGTACATGCTCAATGCGGCGAGCCACGGCTTGAATGCGGCGACGAAATTGAAAATGACGATCGGGTCATCCCACAGGAGATAGGCAGGTACGCCCTGGATCGCCTCGCCCAGCATATGCTCGCCGAACGTTACGCTGGCAGGGCTCGGGTAACACATGGGCCCGTCGAAAAAGTGCAACGGGTCGGTGGCGAGTTGCCGTGTGGCGTAGGCCAATTGGGTTACGGTACGTCGCAGGTCGCTCGCCGCCAACGCGCCGAGGAATGCGCCGGGTTCGTAGTTGACCACGGTTGCGGGATGTTCGACGACGGAGCGAGCGCACCATATAGCCGCGATCGAGAACGCGAGGACAGCGACCAGGTGGAACGGCCATCGTCGGGAATCTCGGGCTGAATTCATACCCTCAGATCCCGTCGGCCGGTCGGGTCGACGTTGCGCCATCACCCGCGCGATTCATCGGCACCGCCAATTGCCAGTGCCGGGGGAGTCGGGCTCCACTGGTTTTGCATGTTCGGCTGTCGGGGATCGCCGGGCGTGGCCCCGGCAATCCCCGCAGCATTGATCTCGGCGATCCCTACGAAGCCGCTCTCGTCGTGACGACTTCCGCGCGCCCTTCGCCGGCGCGCTGATAGCGCATGTGCAGCTCGTGCCACTCGATGACGACGGTCGCGCCGTCTTTCTGGTGCTGCTTCTCCCAATTGGCCAGCAACTCGATACAGGCGTGGTCGATGTAGTGAAGGCGCTCGATGTGGACGTGAACTTCGGTCCCCTGAGGGATCTCGTCGAGGGCGGCGGCCAGTTGCGGCAAGCGGACGAACGTCGAAGCTCCCTCGAGGCGAACATCAGCGCGTTGCCGGTCCTGGGAGATCTCTGTCGTGATCGAAAGGTGCGAGAAGGTATAGAGCAACTTGCCGATCGATAGCGCCAACCCGACGAGAACGCCGGTCAGGAGGTCGGCGACGACGATGCCGATCAGCGTGACCATGTAGATAGCCACCTCGCCGCGGCCGAATGTCGCCAGCTTGCGGATCTCGGCGATGTTGACGAGGCGGTAGCCGGTAAAGACGAGGATGGCGGCGAGACTTGCTGTGGGAATCAGCCGCAAAATCCAGGGAACAGCAACGACGAACAACAACAACCAAGCCCCGTGCATAATGGCGGACTTGCGCGAGACGCCGCCGGCTTGCACGTTGGCGCTGGAGCGCACGATGACGCCGGTCATCGGCAGGGCGCCGATGATTCCGCAGACGAAGTTGCCGACTCCCTGAGCGGCCAGCTCGCGGTCATAATCGGTACGTTGTCCGTCGTGCATCTGGTCTACCGCAGTCGCGCAGAGCAGGGTTTCTGCGCTGGCGATGAACGCCAGGGAAAAGGCGGCGATGAGGATCTCGGCGGACAGAAGAGAGACGATGACCTCTTGCGACGGGGTTTCGACGGAGTCGAATAGGCTCACCGGAACGTCGACGCGCAGGATATCGAACCCCATCAGGGCAGCGCCGAATGTGCCAATGACGACCGCGATCAGCGGACCGGGAATCAGTTTGAGAGATTCTGGTTTCATTCGCTCCCAGAGGATGAGGGAGCCGATGGTCAATATGCCGATCGCGGCCGCCTGATGGTGGACGCTGCCGTCGAGCGGAAAGATGCCCTTGTAGATAGCCTCAGGAATCGACAAGAGGTTTTCGATACCGCTGCCGCGCGGAACATCGTCGACCATGACGTGGAACTGGGAGGCGAAGATGAGGACACCGATCCCGGCCAGCATGCCGTGAATCACCGCCGGTGAGATGGCGCGGAACCACTGACCGACCTTCAGCAAACCGGCGATTACCTGGATACCGCCGGCGATCAACAGGACGCCGCCGAGCATCTCGAGCCCAAAATCCTGGACGAGCTTATAGACGATCACCGTCAACCCGGCAGCCGGGCCGCTGACCGCCAGTGGTGAACCGGCGAGCGCGCCGACGATCAGACCGCCGACGATGCCTGTCAGCAGTCCACGTGCCGGAGGCACCCCGGAGGCGATCGCAATTCCCATACAAAGCGGAAGTGCGACCAGGAAGACGACAATGGATGCGACGAAATCTTTGGAGAGGTGCTTGGTGTCGATGTCCAACGGCATGGTTGTGTCCTCAATCCATCGAGACATGGCGGCAAAGGTAAGCCGAGCGATCCGAACTCAGAATCTCCGAATGGGATCCCAGGTGGGCCAGAATGACATCCAACTGTACGGGGCGAGTGGCCTGTGTCAATAGCGGGACATGGGATGAATCGCCTCCACGCGAACACATGCGGCGGGCGGTAACCTGTGATAGGCCGGCGGGATGGCAGAGGGTGAACGCGGCGCGTGGTATCGCCAGTTGCACTGGCAGATTCTCATCGGTCTCGCGGCGGGGGTGCTGGCGGGAGTCGTCCTCGGCGAGCAGGTCGCCTACCTCGCCCCGCTCGGCGATATTTTCTTGCGACTCCTGCGCATGGTCATCGTACCTTTGGTCGTCGCGTCCCTGGTGGTGGGCACGACCGGAATCGGCGACGCGGCGCGGGTAGGGCGCCTCGGCGGCCGCGCAGGCTTGTATTACGTAGCCACCAGCGCATTGGCGATCCTCGCCGGACTGTTGGCAGTCAACCTCATTCGACCCGGAGTCGGAGCGAAGTTACCGCTTGCGGAGGTGCCCGAGGGGCTGATGCTGGGAGTCGACAGCGTCGGCGACCTCCTGTTGCGGATCATTCCGCAGAATCCGATCGCGGCGATGGCGGAGGGGGACATGCTCGGGGTGATCTTCTTCGCCCTGATGTTGGGGTTGTTCATGAACTATCTGCCGAAGCAGCAGAAGGACACCCTGGTAGGCTTCTTCTCGGCGTTCTTCACTCTGATGATGCGCATCACGGACTTCATCATTCGACTCGCGCCGATCGGCGTCTTCGCTCTCATGGCGGACGTCGTCGGCACGGCGGGGTTGGAGGTGTTCGGGCCCTTGTTGCGCTACATGGTCACCGTGGTCGCCAGCCTGGCGGTGCACGCATTCATCACGCTGCCGACCCTGCTTTGGGTTTTTGGCGGGGTTCGGCCGCTGGTGTACGCGCGCGCGGTATCGCCGGCGATCGTCACCGCGTTCTCGAGTGCCTCCAGCTCGGCGACCCTGCCGCTGACGATGGAATGCGTCGAGCACCGCGCCGGCGTGCCGAATGAGGTTACGTCGTTCGTCCTACCCTTGGGCGCGACCATCAACATGGATGGAACCGCTCTCTACGAATGCGTCGCGGCCATCTTCATCGCCCAGGTGTACGGCATCGAGCTGAGCCTCTCGCAACAGTTTCTCGTCTTCCTCACGGCCCTGTTGGCGTCGATCGGAGCGGCGGGTATTCCAATGGCCGGCCTGGTGATGATTGCCGTTGTCCTACGTGCGGTAGGCCTACCGATGGAAGGCGTCGGGCTCATCCTCGCCGTCGATCGGATCCTAGATATGTGTCGCACCAGCGTGAATGTTTGGAGCGATACCGTAGGCTGTGCCGTAATCGCTCGCTGGGAAGGGTACGGCCGCGAGGCCACCTGATCATTCGAACGAAACGCTCAGAACATAGGATCGCGCGTAGCGCGCACATCCCTATGCGTGTGCCTACACGCCCAACGAAGCCCGAGGGGCGGAGGAGAATGCCCCTGCCGCCCTGTCCTTCGAAGCTCGTAGTGCGAAGAGGATGCCTTCGAGCGCAGCGAGTTTCAGCCTAGCCGGGCCACCGGCGGGACGCCGGATCATTCGCACTGGAAACGAGTCCATCCCCACCGTCATGCCGGCGAAAGCCGGCATCCATCCGGGCTACCAGGTGGACCCCGGCTTTCGGGACTGTCGATTTTCTGCGGGGAGTTGTTTGATTCTTCCACCGATTCGGTTGCCGTTGTGATAGGGACGTTGCGGACGTGGAGGTGGTGAGGATGGGACGGCACAGAGAGCTGCCCGATCTGCAGCAGCAGGTTCTGGCCTTTGAGTTGGAGCCGCCCGCGGCAGGCAAGGC
>JBGTMF010000114.1:0-5739 GCA_041743795.1 Thermodesulfobacteriota bacterium
GACGTCGCGGCGCCGAACCGCGGTGCCTCCGGCGCGCGCAGCAGTTCGCAGAACGTATCGAGGCGTTCGGCATCGTCGACGTGCAATACTCGCCCGCACGCGCGCCGAAGGACAGACTCGTGTGGGCCCGCCGGCGCGACCTTGGCGCCAGCGTGCTGGCGCAGGTCGGACCAGCTCTTCTTGCCGTTATATACGTCGTCGAGCTCGAGTCCGGTGTCCTCGAGAAACTGACGCAGCGATCCTCGATTTTCGTTGATGAGGTGGCGCAGCTCTTCAGCCTTGGCGTCCCAGTTGGTAGGGACGGCGCGCCGGATGTTCTCCAGCACGATGGCGCGGGCCTTCCGCTCCAGCTCCATGTGGCATCCGGCGGGGAGGAAGGGGAACCCAGTCTCGATCTGGTGGCCGACGTGCTTGCGCGAACCGCCGAGCAGGGCACGGAAGCGGCGATCGAAGCGAAACTCGCGGCGGTGTTGGCCGATGAAGTCGAGCACCACGCACGAATGCTTATCCGGTGACTTGCGCAGGCCGCGTCCCAGCTGCTGCAGGAACAACGTCGGGCTGTCAGTGGGGCGAAGAAGCAGCAGCGTGTCGACGTTGGGGAGGTCGACGCCTTCGTTGAACAGATCGACGGAAAAGAGGATGCGGATCTTACCGTCGCGGAGGTGTTGGAGCGCTTCCCGTCGCTGGTCCTCGGGGCTGTCACCCCACACCGCCGTCGCGGCGACGCCGCGCTCGGTGAACTTCCGGGCCATGAAACGCGCGTGGTCGATGCCGACGCAGAATCCGAGTGCGCGCATCTCCTGAACATCGTCCACGCGCTTGGACAGTTGCTCGAGGACGAGGTGCGCCCACGCGTCGTTGGCCGTGTACAAGTTGGTGAGGCCGGCGACGTCGTAGCCGCTGCCGCGCGTCCATGAAATGTGCGTCAGGTCGATGTTGTCGTGGACACCGTAGTAGACGAACGGCACCAGTCGGTGCTGGTCGATGGCGTCCCACAGCCGTAGCTCGGCGGCGATGCGTCCGTCGAACCAGTCGAGGACGGACAGTCCGTCCGATCGCTCGGGGGTGGCGGTCATGCCGAGCAGTTCTATAGGCTGGATGTGCTCCAGAAGCGCGCGATACGACTTCGCCGCCGCGTGGTGGAACTCGTCGACGACGACCACGTCGAAGTGATCCGGCGCGAGGTGAGTGAGTCCCGCGCTGCTCAGACTCTGGATGGAGGCGAAGACGTGCTCCCATTCGGACGGTTTCTTGCCGCCGACCCACAGCTCGCCGAAGTCACCGTCGTGCAACGCGTGGCTGTATGTGGCGCGGCTCTGCTGCAGCAACTCCTCGCGATGGGCGACGAATAGAAGTCGGCTTCGTTTCAGCCGAGCCCGCAGCCGTGCGTAGTCGACCGCGGCCATCACAGTCTTACCGGTGCCGGTAGCCGACACCAGAAGGTTGCGATGACGGCCGCGTTCGCGTGCGACCTCGACCTCCTCCAGAAGTCGTTCCTGAAATGGTTCGAGCCGGATTTCGGTCGGCGGCAGCATGAATGACGTCTTCGCCGCGTTCCTTTCCATTCGCTTGCGAAACTCCGCGGCGTCGAAGCGTTCGAAGTCGCCGCTTTCCCAGTACGTCTCGAACACGGCGGCAATCTTTTCGACGACCGCGGGGTTACGGGCGCCCGATACGCGCACGTTCCACTCGAGACCGTTGACCTGAGCGGCGTGCGTCAGATTCGACGAGCCGACGTATGCGGTCGACATGCCGCCGGCGCGGTGCAGTAGCCAGGATTTCGCGTGCAGGCGCGTCGTGCTGGTGTCGTACGATACGCGAACTTCGGCTCCGGCGGCGGTCAATGCTTCGAGTGCCTCGACCTCCGTCGAACCGGTATACGTGGTAGTCAGCACCCGCAGCGGCTGACCGCGATCGCAGTGCCGGCGAAACGCGGCAATAAACGGCCGAATGCCGGAGCGGCGGATGAACGCCATCACCACGTCGATGCGATGGGCGCTGTCGAGTTCGGTAAGAATCTGTTGGCCGACGCGCGGCTCGCCTGGCGCGTTGGTGAGCAGCGTCGTGTCGAGCAGGGGAATCAGCGGACTGTCGATGGTCTCGATCGAGCTGTCCGGCAGTTTTCCGAGCAGTGCGTGGAGAACGCTTCTCTGCGATACCGGCATCTCTCGTTTCAGGTCGTGGTCCAGCTCGCGCGACAATGTCTCGACCAGTGCGCGTGCGACCTGTAGGCCGCGCGCGACCCGCTCTTTGTCGCCGAGCGCGCCGACAGCGCGCTCGACCAACCTGGCGAGCAGCAGCGCGATCCGGTCGCCGGCATCGGCGGCCCGTAGGTCCTCGCGGCGCGGCACCAATCCGTTGTCGAGCTTGTCGAGTTCGGACTCCAGCGCCTCGGTGATCAGGTTCTCGTAGAGGCCGCGGGACAGTCCACTCATGGTGCGCGGAAGCTACCCGGAAATTGCGAGCAAGGGAAAGACGCGCGCCTGTTCGGCGCGAGTGACGATGGGGTGGGACGATTACGGCGCTTTAGGAGCGGCAGACGGGGGCCCATCGGGCGGTTCGCGAACCGCCCCTACGGTGGTCGGCGAAGATGCTTTGGCTTTCCGAGGATTGCCGGCTACAAGTTCGCGCTCGAAGACGAGGACTGACCGTTGCCAATCACCAGATTCAACACTCTCGAGGAAGCGCGAATGAGGAAGTACTACTGATGGCCCCCATTCCGGTCGCGGTTGAACGGCTCTATCGCTTCCCCGTGAAAGGGCTCGCTGCTGAGCCGCTCGAGTTGGTCGATATTACCGCGGGCGAGGGCGTTTTGGGCGATCGACACTTTGCTATCGCGCGCGGGGACTCCGGCATCGACCCCGGCGCGCCACGTTGGCGACCGAAAGAGTGGTTCGTAATGTTGATGCGCGACACGGCGCTTGCACGCGTTGGGTGTCGATTGGATGCCGGCGCGCAGACGGTCGAGCTGCGCGCCCCGGACCAGCCCGCATGCACGGCCTGTTACTCCACGGCCGAGGGTCGGCAGCAGATAGACGCCTACATCAATCGCGCTTTGGGCGAACGACGCGAAGGTCCGGGTTACTTGGCCGAGGCGAGAGATGTCTCCTTCACCGACGTTCCGCAGAACTGCCTGACCCTGATCAATCTGGAGAGCGTGCGCGACCTCGAAAAACGCATGGGGACGGCGGTGCACCCGTTGCGCTTCCGCGCCAACATCTACATCAGCGGCGCGCCGCCGTGGGCTGAGTTCGACTGGGTCGGGCAGGAGATCGGGATAGGCGACGTGAGGCTGCGAGTCCCGGCGCGGATTCCTCGATGCAAGGCGACGGAGGTGAATCCGGAAACCGGTGAGCGCGACCTCAATATCGTCAAGGGCCTGCGCGCCGCGTATGGCCACTACGATATGGGCGTCTATGCGGAGGCACTCAGCGGTGGTCGGGTGCAGGTCGGTGACGAAGTCACCCCGCCGCACGAGGGACAGTCGCGATCGCGCATCGCACACTGGATGCGCTTCTTCGGCTTCGTGGCGCGCGGCGTTCCCGACGTGTTGCGTCGGCGCTAGCGCCGACGCGCGGCGGTCGTCTTCACGCCCGAGAAGGCTAAAGCAGATGTCCGGACAGGACGTTCCTAGCTTGTTTGTTGTCTCCGGTAGGCCGCGACGCTGGCCGTCGCGATCCGCAAGTATCGGGCGACATCGACGGCACGAAGGCCGCCGTCACCCCGCCATCCGATCAATCAACTCCAGCGCCGCTTTCGGATCCGCATCCACCATGCCCAGCAGCGTCCGTGCCGGGGCGTCAGGAGTGCGGCGGTGCTGTTCCCAGTCGCGGACTGTGGCGACGGGAACACGCAGCCTGGCGGCGAATTTCGCCTGGCTAAGCCTGGTCTTGGCACGGATGGCCTTGACATCCGGGCCGGCCGCAACGCGCCCCTTGCTGGGATCGCCTTCCGCATAGGCGATGGCATCGGCCAGTCCGCCCGCGATCTTGTCGAATGCCTTGCTCATTACCAAAGGACCTCCATGCCCGATAGCGCTGCCTCAATGCTGGCGCTCCTTACTTCGCGCCCAAGCTTTCCCTCAAACTCGCCGTCAGCGAACGGAGCGCGTTTCGCTCGCCTTGGGTCAGGTTTGCCTTTTCGCCCTTGCCGAACACGGCCAGCAGGAAAACCGGGATATCTTCGCCACCAAAGTACCAGACGATGCGATAGCCGCCGGACTTGCCCTTGCCGCGGCCCGCAAGCCGTGCCTTACGGACGCCGCCAGTGCCATGCATCACATCGCCCGCTGCGGGATTGGTAGCGACGAGTTCCACGGCCGCCTCTCGCTCCGCATCGTCCATCTTCGCGTCTTTCGCGGCGCGCAGATAGCTCTCCGTCTCGATGACGGTCTGCATCCATACCTTATACGGCATTGCCGTATGGATGACAAGCCGGTTATGCGGACATTCCCCGTTTGTTGCGAGGACAGGGTTCGCTTAATACGGGAACGGTCCCGTATTGGTTCGATTACCGCCTGAAGAACGACCCCCGGTTTCTGAGTCGGATCGCAGAAGCACGCGCTAGCTTGCGCGGTGGGAGTGGCATCCGGCTCGAAGACGCGGACACGGAGATGCCGAACGAGAGCACTGCACCGGCCCGCGGCCTACGACCCGTCCCGAAAAAACGCGGAACATCGCGGCGTGGCCGCGACCGGTGATCGCTGGTGTTCGCCAGCAAGAACGCGTTTTCGTCTCGCGATCTATGGTCACGTCAAGGTTGGTATTGAAAAGAATGGCCGCCCGATTCCGAGTACGTGTAAGAATGCCGCTGCGCTGAGTACGTGGTTCTTCGATGCCCTTGCAGTTGCACTGGCGACTGCAAGATCATTCGGCGCTCCACGCCTCCACCGATCAGAAGACCGCAGCTATTTTTTCCATTGAGCTTGGCCGCGGCGCGTGGCAGTACGGCTCTCGATGGCGGGAGAGGCGAGGGATCCCGGTGACGAGGCCTATGCGCGCTACGTGCTGGCGGTGCTGGTCGTCGTCTACGTCTTCAACTTTCTCGATCGCCAGATCCTCTCGATCCTGGCCGAGCGCATCAAGGCAGACCTCGAACTGACCGACGCGCAGATCGGCTTTCTGTACGGGACGGCGTTCGCCGTCTTCTACGCGCTGTTCGGGCTTCCGCTCGGGCGCCTGGCCGACGTCTGGGTGCGCACCCGGCTGATCGCGATCGGGTTGGCGTTCTGGAGCCTGATGACCGCCGCCTCGGCGCTGGCGCAGAACTTCACCCAGCTCACCGCGGCGCGCATCGGCGTCGGCGTCGGTGAGGCGAGCGCCAGCCCCGCAGCCTTTTCGCTGCTGTCCGACTACTTCCCACCAGCCAAACGCGCCAGCGTGCTGGCGATCTACTCGAGCGGTATCTTCATCGGCGCCGGCCTCGGGCTCGGGCTCGGCGGCCTCATCGTCGATCGCTGGGACGCGGCCTGGGCCGGACAGGCGGCGCCGCTGGATCTGAGAGGGTGGCAGGTGGCGTTCTTCGCCGTCGGTCTGCCCGGTCTGCTCTTGGCGCTCTGGGTGCGGACCCTGCGCGAGCCGATCCGCGGCCAGAGCGAGGGAGTCGTCGACCCGCCAGCACCCCACCCGCACCCCTTCCGCGAGTTCTTCCTCGAGCTACGCGCCGTTTTGCCGCCGCTCACCGTCCTCCACCTCGCGCTGATCGGCGCCGGCCGGCGTGCGCTGGCGATCAACGCCGCGG
>JBGTMF010000115.1:0-3122 GCA_041743795.1 Thermodesulfobacteriota bacterium
CGCGCTCAACCGCGCCGGCGCGTCGCGTGACCCCTCGGGCGCGCCGGGCACGGCACATGGTTCCGGCGGTTCGCCGGACGGCAGCGTCTACATCGTTTGGGACGACAACATCCCGGCCGGGGCGTGGGCCGCCAACCTGACGCTGTCGGCTTCGGCATTGCCGGGTACGCGAACGCTGATCCACGGAGGCGTGCGCAACGTATCTTTTGGCGAGGAGCTGGTCGGCGGACTCGACTACGACAACGACGGTACCATCGATCTGTTCGTCGGCGACCTCGCCGGCGACGGCTCGCTGGCACTCAACCGGCCATTCTCCGGCATTGGCCATGTCCTCTACGACGTGGCATCGCTCAAGGGGCTGACCTTCGGCCTCGATGCCCCGCCGATGGGATTGGTCAGTTCGATGTTCGTCGGTGCCGCATCGGGCAACATCCTCGGCGACACCGCCATGCACGGCGACTTCGACGGCGACGGCATCGCCGATCTCGCCTTCAGCGCGCCGCACGGCACGCCGTTGGCACGTTCCCGCGCCGGCATTCTGTATGTCTTGTTCGGCCAGAACGGACCGTGGCCGCCTTTTGTCGATCTCGTGCCGGCGTCGATCCCGCCGCCGGCGACGTTGCGAATGACAGTCGTCTACGGCGCCCTGGGCACCGACGGCGCCGACGCCGGTGACACCCTTGCCTACAGCGGCGCCGCCGGCGACATCGACGGCGACGGGCGACCCGATGTGATTGTCAACGAGATGCAGGGCAACGGCACCGCGATCGACGACGTCGGCAACCTCATCGTCATCAGCGGCCGCCGCCTCGCCGGCCAGATCTGCAGCCTCGATGTCGACCAGAACGGCACTGTCGACGCACAGACGGACGGCGTCTACCTGTACCGCCACCTGCTCGGCCTGAGCACCATCGTGCCGCTGCCGTTTCGCAGCCTTGATCCATCGATCGTCGACGACGCCACCATTGCCGGCAACATCGACGCGCTCGGCGACGGCGTCGATGTCGACGAGAGCGGCGCGGCCTCGGCGTCGACCGACGGGGTTTACATCTACCGCCGACTTCTCGGGTTGATGAACGTCGTACCGCCGGCTTTCCGTTCCCTCGACCCGTCGATTCCGAGCGACGAAGTGATCGGCGGCAACGTCGACGCGATGTGCCAATGAGACGTCCATCCGCTTGATCGAGGGGCCTGTCACCCCTGCCGCAGGAGATTCCATGTCGGGGCTACCAAAACTTGCCAGTGCGCTGAACCACGTCGCCTATCTCACCGAGGATACGGCGGCGACTCATCGGTTCTATACGGAGGTGCTGGGGTTTCCGTTGGTGGCGGCCGTTCGCAACGACTTCGATCCGGAGTCAAACACGCAAAGGCCGAGCCTGCACACGTTCTTCGCGATGAGCAGCGGCGAGGTGATTGCGTTCTTCGAGATCGACGGGGTGAAACGCCCGCCGAAAGGCGACGTGCCGACGTGGGCGCGGCATTTCGCCATGAACGTAGACTCGCGCGACGACCTCGTTGACTGGCGCCAACACCTGCGCGAGAACCGCATCGGCGTCACCGACATTGTCGACCACGACGGCGTCTGGCAATCGATCTACTTCATGGACCCCAACGAAGTCCTGCTGGAGTTTACCTACCAGACGCGGTCGCTGACGGCCGACGACGCGAAGCGAGCGCAGGCGATGTTGCAGGAGTGGACGAGCAGGGCATGACGAGTTGCGGCGGCGCGGCGGCCACCTGCGTCGACTCGCGGAGGACGCATGGTGGAGGTTTCACAGACTGGCGGTGACGACCCGCTGCAGTTTGATGTGCGGGTGCAGGTCGGCGCCGGTGAGTCGCGACACAAGGTGACGCTCGCTCGCGCCACCCTGGAGCAGTTGGGCAACGGCGTCGAGGCGGTCGAGTTTGTCCGCGCCGCTTTTGAGTTTCTGCTCGAACGCGAACCTAAGGAAGCGATCATGTCGCGTTTCGACGTGACCGTGATCGGGCGCTATTTTCCGGAGTTCCAGGAGGAGATCGCCAACTACATTCGCTGACGGACTGTCGCGTTCCCCTCACGGGCCGCGAACGGCCCGGATGCGCAGGCGATCGCGCTTGTTGCCTGCTCGGACAGTGCCGATGTCGAAGTCGATGCGGAAGGCGCGGCTGGGATCGGTCGGGTCCTCGGTCGCCGTCCAGTGCGGTTCTTCACTGGTGCAGTTGCAATCCGGATCGCTGAGGTCGAGACAGCTCGTGCCGCAGCCGGGCGCGTGAAACCCCGGATCGATGCTCGGCCTCTCGTCGAGGTCACGCAGCGAGCGCAGCTCGTCGAGCTTCGGCACGCGCCAGTCGTCGTATCCGGCGTACTGCATGCCGTTCAGTCGGATGATCCAGGTAAAGATGTTCAAGCGCGTGCCTTGCTGGTCGCCCGCGAGACAGAGGATCTCGTCCTCGCAATCACTGTTGACGCGGCAGTCGACCGTCGTGTTCTGGCAGGTGCCCAGCCACGGATAACGGTTGTCGGCGTCTTGGTCGTTGGACCCGTCGGGAACTCCGTCGCCGCCGACCTTTTTCTCCCACATCAGCCCGCTGGTCAGGTCGCTGAGCGTGCCGTCGCCGTGGTCGACGGCGCGGACCGGTGTATCGGTGGGTGTCGGGGTCAATGTCGGGGTCGCCGTCGGCGTCACGGTGGGAGTCGCCGTCGAGGTGGCGGAGGCAGTCGGTGTGGTGACATCCTCGCAGCTGCCGAGTGCCAGACCGACTGCAGTGACCAGTTCGTTCACCGCGACGCTGCCGTTGCCGTTGCAATCGCCGCAACACGGTGGCGTCGCCGGGCAGCCGTTGAGCGCAAAGCCCACCGCGGCAATCAGGTTGGCGATGCCGACGACGCCGTCGCTGTCGCAATCGCCGCAACACTGCGCCGCGATGGGACGCGGCGCTACGGTGATGGTGAGGGCGAGCAATACGAGTGCTGCGACGGATGGTCTCATTTTCGGCTCCTGCGCGAGATCTCGGCGGCGCACGCCGGGCGGCGCCGGCGCGCCAGCAACATGACTGATAGGAGGGCATAGGCAAGGAATGGGACGGGCTGCGAACGCGGTGCGACGGCACAGCCCGAATCGTTGTCGCCGGCGCCGGCA
>JBGTMF010000116.1:0-2705 GCA_041743795.1 Thermodesulfobacteriota bacterium
TGCGATCTTGGGAGCGTCGTGCTCGGCGGCGCCGGCCGCCTGCAACTGCGCCAGTCGCAGGCCCGTATCGAAATCTCTCCGCGCCATGGCGAACTTCGCCCGCGCGTTGAGGACGTGCAGGGAAAAGCGCCAGCGCATCCACGGATCGGTGGAGCGCTCGAGATCGGCGAAGATCGGCGCGACGAGTTGCTCGGCGCCGTCGAGATCGCCGGCGGCGAGGTGATTGAGGGAGAGGTTGATCTCCGAGTTGGCGATGATTTCCGGATCGCCGAAATCACGGGCGATCTCCGCCGCCCGTTGGTTGAATCCGGCGGCGATCTGATGCGCGCCGATCTCCGCGTAACACCAGCCGAGGGTGTTCCACATGCGACTGCTCCAGGCACGGTCGCCGATGCGGCTGCAAATGTCCGCGGCCTCCTGCAACCGTGCGATCGCGGCGCCATAGTTGCCTAGGCAACAGTATGCTTTGGCGCCGAACCACATCGGCCAGATGATCAGGTGCGACAGGCGCAGCCGCCGGCCGAGTTGGATACCGCGCTCGGCGATGGCGATCGCCTGCTCGTATTGGCCGGTCCACTCGCAGAACTCGGCGCGCGCGAAGCAGCCGAGGGCGGCGGCGATCTCGGAGCCGCTGCGCTGCTCGAGTTCGAGCGCGATCTGGCAATGGCGGGCGTACGCCACCATGTCGGCGCCGACGATTCCGTCGGCTGTTGCCTGCAAGTAGTAGTAGGTGGCCAGGCCGGCGTCGTCGTTTTCCGCCGACGCCAGATCTCGCGCAGACAACAGCAGCCGCCCGGCGTTGTCGTAGTCGTGCGCCCAGAAATAGCTGAGCCCGGCCGAAGCCAGCAGCAGCGCGCGCCGATTCGCCGCCTGCGCTCGCGCCGCGGCGCGCTCGTACGACTTGCCCGATTCCCCGTAGTCGCTGAGATAGAACAGTGCGAGGCCGAGTCGCTCCTCGATCGCGCTGAGCAGCGCATCCTCGATCGCTTCGCCGCGGACGGCGGCGAGGCCGAGCGCCTTGCGACAGTGATGGACGACCGATTGATTGGCGTGCGCTTCGACCGCCTTCTCAGCGGCGCGGTCGTGATAGTGGATGGCGCGTTCGCCGTCGTCGCCCTCCTCGAAGTGATGGGCGAGGGTCTCGTAGTGCTCGACCAGGCGGTCGCCGTAGAGTTCCTCGATGGCCAGGCCGATCAGCCGGTGCAGACTGGCGCGGCGCTCCTGCTGCACGCTGTGGTAGGCGACGTCGTGCGTCAGCGCGTGCTTGAACATGTATGCCAGCTCCGGATGCATGGCCTTCTCGTAGATCAGCTCGAGGGCGCGGAGCTCGTCCACCTGGCTCTGGATCGGCCGCCCCGTCTCGCTGATCCGCTCGAGCAGGCGCAGCGCAAACTCACGGCCGATGACGGAGGCGATCTGGATGGCGCGGCGCGACTCGTCCGCCAGGCGATCGATGCGCGCGATCAGCACCTCCTGGATCGTATCTGGAATCACCAGCTCGCGCGGACTGCGCGTCAAGACGATCTGTCCGTCGTGCAGACGCAAGGAGCCGTCCTCGAGCAGCGACGCGGCGATTTCCTCGACGAAGAAAGGATTGCCCTCGGCCTTGGCGGCGATCAGCGCGCGAATCTCGTCCGGCAACGCCGCCACCCCGAGCGCGGCTCCGGCCATGGCCGCGGTCTCCTGGCCGGAAAGTGCCGCCAGCGTGAGTCGCTGGTGGTAACTGCGATCGCCAAAGCGGTGGCGGTATCCCGGCCGATAGGTGCAGACCAGCATCGCCCGCGCGGTCGGAATCGACTCGGCGAGGAAGCTCAACAGCTCTTCCGATGCTTCGTCGATCCAGTGCAGATCCTCGACCAGCAAAACGACCGGTTGCCGCTCGCTCTCGCGAAGAAGGATGGCCTTGATGGCGCGGAAGGTCTCGCTGCGCCGGCTGGCCGAATCGAGACCGGCGTGTGTCGCGTCGGTCGCCATCGACAGCAAGCCGCGCAGGAACGGGACTGTCCAGGACAGGTCGTCGCCAAGCGCCTGCACCTTGGCTGCGATCTTGCTGCCGGAACTGGTCTCGTCGTCGCGGTCATCGATACCGAGATAGCGCCGCGCGCCGTCGACGATCGGTAGAAAGGCGGTGCGACTTCCGTACGCCGCGCAGCGGCCCTCGATCCACACGTGTTCGGTGCCCGCCAACGCCCTGCGGAACTCCTGGATGAGTCGCGATTTGCCGATGCCCGCGTCGCCGGCGACGAAGGTGACCTGGCCATTCGATTCGGCGGCGCGCTGAAACGAATCGACGAGAAAGGCCAGTTCGCGCTGCCGCCCGACGAAGCCGCTCACCGCGTCCTCCGTCTCCGGGTTGCGCTCCGGCCGTTTCGGCCCGCGCACGGAGAAGACGAGCAACCCCACCTGCTCGGCGCCGAGGTCGATGCTGCGTTGCACCAGGTCGCAGGCGCCGCGCACCCGCCGCGCGATCTGGCTGGAGACGAGAATCTCGCCGTCGCCCGCGTGCCCCAACAGTCGCTCGGGAAGTGCGATCGCATCGTCGATCGGCAACAACCCGTCGGAGAGATCGGCGGCGGCATCGAATTGCACGCTGCCGAGGTGGACTCCCATGCGTATCTGCGGCACCGGCCGGCCCAGGTTGCGCGATTCGGCGGCGAGCCGTTGGATGGCCAAGCCGGCCTGCACGGCGCGCTGCGGTGCCTGCT
>JBGTMF010000117.1:0-5259 GCA_041743795.1 Thermodesulfobacteriota bacterium
CCGCCGGAAATTCTCAAGCACTACCGAGAGGGCGACTACATCAATCCGGTCGTCGCATGGCCTCTCGATTACTTCGTATGGCCGGAGGATTTCGCTGCGGCTTCGAAAGCAAACGAGGGCAAGTACGACATCGGCGACAAGGGGCAGGTGATCGAGAAGGCGACGGGCGCGCAACCCTCGTACGTTCTCGGATTTCCGTTTCCGACGATCGACGAGAACGACCCCAGGGCGGCCGACAAGGTCATCTGGAATTTCTTCTACCGGACCTGGTATTTCGGCAACAGCAAGAACGAGTCTCAGGTCAATTGGGTGAACCGCAAAGGGCTCGAGCGACGCACCGATGTCGAAGCGAGCTTCCGCTACTTCGACGGGGTCCCCGCGGAAGACCGCGAAGAGAACCCGCTCAACCTTCTCAATCAGTTTCTCACGGTGGTGAAGACGCCGGTCGACCTCAACGGCACGGCGGCGCTGTCGTGGCGCTATCGCGACCCGGCGCAACGCGACTCGTCGTGGTCGTTCGTGCCGGCTCTGCGCCGCGTGCGTGCGGTCAGTCCTGCCAATCGGTCCGACGGGTTTCTCGGCTCCGATATGAGCCAGGACGACGGGCCGTTCTTCGACGGCAAGGCGGAAGACTTTGATTGGAAACTGAAGGGCGTCAAGAACATTCTGCGCCTGGTCGATCCGCTGAGCCTGGAGGACAAGGGCGAGTTCGAGTGGCTGCCAGCCGGTGGATGGCGCGCGCAATGGCCCGATCTTCCCTTCATCGGCTACATGAAGGACGACTGGCAGGGAGTTCCATGGGCGTCGGCGACTGGCGCCCTCGCGCTGAGACCGCACTGGATCATCGAGGCGGTTCCGAAGGACAAATACTACCTGTACGGGAAAATGGAAATGTACATCGACCAGATTACCTATCAGGGGTCGTGGAACTCGAAGTACAGTTGGAAGGGCGAGTTGCTCAACACGTACCAGGTGATGGCATTCGTTCCCAAGCAGGTGAATCGCCCCGACGGCAAGAAGGACTGGGTGCAGGGATCGAGCATGGCCTTCCAGTGCGCCGAGAACATCAAACGCGATCAGGCGACGGTGGCCGGGATCAAGTCCTCGCCGCGTTCGGGATTCGATTCGAAGTTGACGTTCGACAGCAACTTCTTCGAGATGTCGACCTTGAATCGCTTCGGCAAGTAGTGCGAGCAGGTCGTTGCGCCCGAACGTCGTCTCCTCGGGTTGTCTGGTCACGCGCCGCGCGGAAAGCGAGGTCCTTCTCGTGCATCCGCGCGGCGCCAGTTTTCGCATACCCTTGTTCGGCATCCCCAAGGGTCTGGTGGATGACGACGAGGACCTGCAGCGTGCGGCAGTCCGCGAGACCCTCGAAGAAACCGGGGTTCTGGTGGTCCTGCGTCACCCGTTGGGGACCGTCCTGTACAAGGATGGGCGCAAGTTGCTGCATGTGTTCTGGGCGACGGTTGCCGTCGGCGGAGATGCCGCGATCGGCATCGACGGCAAGTGTCGCGGTGGCGATGACGAAAACGACGTCTGCGGCTTCTACCCGATCGCGCAGGCGTACGGGATGATGATTCCCGCGCAGTGCGTTCTGCTCGACCGCCTGCTCGAGCAAGTCGCTTCATTCCGCTCGGGCGCCTGAAGGTGCTGCGCTTCCTCATCCCGGCGATTGTGCTGGCGGCGGTGTACTACACCTGGCGCTACCCGGAGGGGTTGGCCGGATTGGCCAAGCTGATTCGGCCACTGGCCTTCCTCGGCCTGGCACTGCTCTACGCGCGGTCGCCGATCGACGTACTTCCGGGATTCTTCGACGAGTTGGCCGCGGTGCTTGCCGCCCTGTACTTCGGCCGACCGCCGCGAGGTGACGTTCCGGAAGAGAATGCGGCCGACGTCGACGATGCCGATCCCTATAGAGTCCTCGGCGTCGCCCGCGGCGCTTCGCCCGTTGAAATCACTGCGGCGTTCCGCGACAAAATGAAGCAGTATCACCCCGACCGCGTCGCCGGCCTCGGTGAAGAACTGCAAAAGATGGCGCACGACAAGTCGATCGAAATCCGCCGCGCTTACGACCTGCTGAAGGAAAAGTGATTCACCTGGCTTTCCAGTCGGGTTTGCGTTTTTCCAGGAAGGCGCGCGGGCCTTCCCGGTGGTCTTCGGACTGCTCGACGACTTCGAGGTAGCCGGCGGCGATGTCCTCGGCCTGGGCGATGGGCAGGCCTAGTCCCTGCAGGATGCCGAGTTTGGTGCCCCACAGTGCCAGCGGCGCGTTCTTCAAGAGTATTTCGGCGAGTTCGCGGGCGCGCACCATCAGCCGATCGTGCGGCACGACTTCGGTGACCAGGCCGACCTCGTAGGCTCGTTGCGCCGACATGCGCTCGTACTTGCCGAGCAGCGCCATGCGCATGGCGACGGCGGCAGGTACGCGGCGCACCATGTTGACCATCTCGTGCGACGAGACGTAGCCGAGTGAGACGTGCGGATCGAAGAACTGCGCCCGCTCGGAGGCGATGGGTATGTCGGCCTCGGTGACGTGGTCGAGCGACACGCCGCCGACGAGGCCGTTGACGGCGGCGATCACCGGCTTGTGCACGTGCATGCGGCGCGGCGTCGGCAGCAGGCGGATATTCTCCTGCATACAGAGTTCGCGCCAGCGATCGGGTTTGACGAAGCCCTTCTTGTCGAGCGCTTCGACGTCGGCGCCGGTGGAAAAAGCCTCGCCGGCGCCGGTGATGATGGCGACGAGGATCTCCGGCTCCTCCTTGACCCGGGTCCAGCAGGCGCGCAGATCATCCTTCATCTGCTGGTTCATGGCGTTCATGCGCTCGGGGCGGTTCAGCGTCAGCGTAGCGACGCGACCGGCGACTTCGAACTGTATGGTCTCATAGGACATGGCAGCGGCCCCTCATTTCTCGTCGGACGATTCGGCTGGCAATATCACGGCGCGGCGACGGCGACGGATTGGCCGTTGGCATCGGCGGAACGGTATACGGCGTCGACCAGCTGATGCGCGCGCAGCGCGTCGGTGAAGGAGGGCGAGCCGGCGGTTCCGGCACGTATGGCGGCGAGAAAGCGCTGTTCCGGCCATTCGCTGGCAATACCTCGTTGCCTCAGCCAGTCGGTGAGGTCCTCGCCGGCGAGGCTGCCGCGATCGTCGCCGCTGACGCCGCTGCGCTCCCAGTGCAGCGGTCCGAAGAATTCACCCTCGACGGTGTACAGGGCGCGCTCGCAGAAGATCTCGATACGCCGCTGGCTGGGACGGGTGGTGACGTCGTGCCAGACCGAGGAGAGCGTGCCGCTGGCGCCGCAGGCAAAACGCAGGAGAACACTGACAGAGTCTTCGATGCCTTCGATGCCGTGGAAGAACTCCTGTTCGGCGGCGACGCGAGTGATCGGGCCGGCCAGCCACTCGAGGATGTCGACGTCGTGAATCGAGTGCTCCAGCATCGCGCCG
Organism: Thermodesulfobacteriota bacterium; assembly: GCA_041743795.1. GTDB lineage: Bacteria > Desulfobacterota > Binatia > HRBIN30 > CADEER01 > CADEER01. The sequence continues at coordinate 3,455 of JBGTMF010000117.1, forward strand.
CGGCCGGCGCGCGCTCGGTCGGCGCGCCAGTCGGAGGCGTACATCCCCTGGATCGGAATGTACTGGTCGTCGCGCAAGACGATGTTCATGATGCGCCCCGAGCGCTCCTCGCGCAGCATCTCGCGCAGCGCGTTCATCGCCGGCGTGGTGCGCAGGATCAGGCCGACCATGGCGACGATTCCAGCGTCGTCGGTCGCCTCGATCATCGCCGCCGCGGCGTCGGCGTCGAAGCCGAGCGGCTTCTCGCAGAAGACGTGACGGCGGTTGCGCGCGAGGCGGTCGACGAGTGCGGCGTGTTCGCTGGTCCATGTGCAGACGAACACCGCATCCGCGCGCTCTATGACCTCGTCGACGCCGTCCACCGCCGCCGTCTTCCACTTCTCGGCAAAGCTGGCGGCGCGTTGCTGGTCGGGGTCGTAGGCGGCCGTGATGACGTGCGCCTCGCCGCAGTTCGCCAACATCGCGGCGTGGAAGTCGCCGATGTAACCGCAGCCGAGGAACCCAACGCGCGTCATCGGTGGCATGGCGGCTGTCGTACGACGCCAGCCACCGACAGGCAAACCGGCCGTCAGAGTAAGGCGGCGACGACTACCACGACCATGGCGACGGCGATCGCGCTCTTGATGACGAATCCGACCAGCCGGCCGCGCATGGCGGCAAGGCCGATACGCATCGAGTGCCGCCAGGTGCCGCCGTCGGAACTCACCGCCATTGCGGCGCCGATAAAGGCGCCGGCCATCGCGCCGAGCAGCGAGCCGATGCCGAAGAGAAACGGGGTGCCGACGATGCCGCCGACGATCGCGCCGACGATCGTCGCGATCGTCACCCGCCGACTCGGTAGCCCGCTCGCCCCACCGGTGCCGACGCCGGCGGCGACGAATTCGACAATCTCGGCGACCACGGCCATGCCGAACAACCAGGCTGGAGTCGTCCAACTCATCACGGCGAAATCAGTCGCCCAGGCGTAGAGCAACGCGGTCACGACAATGATGAATGTTCCCGGCAGGCCAAAAATCAGCGACAGCAGACCGACGACACAGCCGAGCGCCAACAGAAAGATGCCGAGTACCCAGAGAACGGTCGCCACCAGCGCATGACAATGCCGCCGCGCGTGCTTGTCAATGCGGACGTGGGTGGTCGAGTGGGTGCTCATTCGCCGAACCTTGCCCCGCCCATCGCCGCGGCCCTATGGTTGCCCGATGCAGGGGTCGCAGGATCAACCGCTGACAGGCCTGAGGGTGCTGGATTGGACGGATACGGCCACGCAGCTGGCGGGGCGTATCCTGGCCGATCTCGGTGCCGAGGTTCTCCTCGTCGAGCCGCCCGGTGGTGATCCGGCGCGCCGCGCCGCGCCCACGGTGCGGAGCCTCGGTGATCATTCGGCGGCGTGGGCGGCGCGCAACTTTGGCAAGCGAAGCGTCGAGATCGACCTGACCAGCAGCGATGGTGCGGGTCGCCTGCGCCAGCTGCTGGCGGCCGCCGAAGTGCTGATAGAGAACCGCACCGCTGCCGAGCACGCCGCCGCCGCCGTCGATCTCGAGGAGTTGCGCCGCCGTTACCCGCGCCTGGTGATCTGTTCGATCACTCCGTTCGGACGCAGCGGTCCCCGCGCCGCCGATCGCGGCTCCGATCTCACGGCGCTGGCACTCAGTGGCAACCTGTTCATGACCGGCGATCCGGATCGCCCTCCGCTGCGCTGCTCGCTGCCGGTCAGCGATTACCATTCGGGCGCCGAGGCGGCGGCCGCGGTCCTCATGGCGCTGTTCCGCCGCGACCGCACCGGCGACGGCGACCTGGTCGACGTC
>JBGTMF010000118.1:0-9792 GCA_041743795.1 Thermodesulfobacteriota bacterium
CCAACACAGGAGGTGCGGCTCGCACCTGCGTCGATCCTGTCGCCGCCGACTCGAGCGTTCGCAGGCGCGCCTCGAGCGCGCGCAACTGGTCCGAGAGATCTCTGCTCTGCCCATGCGCACGGCGCCATGCGCCCCACAGCGCGCCGATCGCGCTGCCGGCTGCGATGCCGAAGGCATCCTGCTGCAACGCGCTAGCGACGAGAAATCCGATCAGTCCCCAGAGGAACAAGCCGGACCGCGTCCCTTGCGCCCCCCCGTCGGTCTCGCGACCGCGTTCCCCCTCGCTCTGCATGGCTCGTCTCGGATGGCCCATATCGACATCATTCCCTCGGGTCGATACCGCGACGAAGGGGAAGATCGCAGTGGCGCGATCCCCCCGGAGTGGAACGCGCGGCACTAGCGATCAGAGTACCCTCGATCAATACAATTCCTTCTCCCGGCTGGGAGAAAGTGACGATGAGAGGGAGTGAGACGAGCGGCGCCGATCAAATTGGATGCCTTCGGCGGCGTGCACCATCCCCTGCCCCTGCCTCGGCCTACGAGCGAAGCGCGTTTCAGCCTGTATCACCGTGCACCGTGATCCCATTCCGCTCGAACAGCTCGAGTAGCTTTGCAATATCCGGGGGGCCGGCGGGGATCTCGTCGTCGACAGACCTGAATAGCTCAGCCGCCAGCGCGCCAGCTCCGGTGATCTCGAGCATCTGGCCGCCGCCGCTTCCGTAGCTGAAGCCATGCACTGTTCCTCGGGGAACGTGAACGAGTGTCCCAGGCTTGCAAGCGTAGCCTTTCCCGTCGCATAGGAAGTGGATCTCGCCATTCAGAACGTAGAAAGCTTCGTCCCAATCGTGGCTATGCGGCGGCGGGCCTGTTCCTTCCTCGCCCTGCTGCAGAGTTATCCCGTAACTTTGCGTCGCCGCATTGGACACCAGTACCGTCACCTGCGTTCCGACCACATTCAACGCGGGATCGCGCTGATCGGGCCTCAAGACAAAGGGTTGAACACTCATAATCTCGCTCCCTCCTACACGGACGATGATCCTGAGCCTCGCCGCGCAAAGTTCGCGTGCAGCGGCGAGCAGCTCTGCCAGCCGTTATGCGCTGCCGTTCTCAAACTCTGCACGCGATTGGCCGATCGCGCGAGAATTGGGCTCGAAGACGCCGCTCACCGATACTCCGGTTTCGTCCGTTCGTATACTTCGAACTTCCTCACGTGCGCATGTGCAACCGGGAACATGGGTGACGTTTTAGACCGGGCTCGCCCTTTGCGGCTTGGCGTCTTGGCGGCTTTGCGTTGAAGTTTGTTGATGGAGGCAGTGTCTTTGCGGATCGGGTTCGCGCTGGTGTTGTACGTTGCGCTTTCCTTTTAACGCCAAGACGCGAAGCCGCCAAGGGGTGGTCAGGTGCTTCGGTTTCATTCGATCTGGCCGCAGCAAGGAGCGGTGCGGCATTGCTTCGTCCAGATTTCGAACGTTGAGAGCCAGTTGCAAGCGCATATGAATTCTCCTCTGCGGGTTTTGACCACTAAGACGCGGCGGGGGGCGAAAGGACGCAGTTGATTTCGATTTCATGCACCCAAGATCCGTACTCGAACTCGAACCGGCAGGTGCTCACGGGAGTTCACCCAGGTGGCGGTCCCAGCCGCTTACGGACTGCGTTTCGGTGGCAAAATAACGCGCCCATGGCTGTCTTGGCGCGTCAGATTGCGGAAAAAGCTCTGCGTTTCAACTGGATGGCGTTGGACCCCCCCAAGGACCCGATGCTTGCGTTACGCCAAAGGCATCAGCAATACGTGATCCGTAAACGCAAACCGGAGGTGTCTCGATGCGATCTTCGCATGCGATCCTTGTTGGGCTCTTGATCTCGTTTGTGGTGGCCTGCTCGGATTCCGACGATGACGGTCCCGTCCCTTCGCCGTCGCCGGTGCCGACGGCAACGCCGTCGGTGCTCCCTCCGGCGAACGCCGAGGCGGCGACCCTGGCAACCGAGCTGCTCGAGGCAATCGCCGACCGGGTTTGTCTGACGGGCGGCACGCCGGGCGCATCGGTGGACGTCACGAGCGGCGCCGCCGGCGCATCCCTCAACTGCGAGAGCTTTACGCAGCACAATGGCGAATTCTCGTTGGTGAAGTATTCGTCCGTCGACGACGCGCTCTCGGTGTTCGGCACGCCCGGAGTCGATGAAACTGTCGAGGAACGCGGCGACGGCACGCTTCGCGAGTCGCGCGAGGAGTGTTGCGCCGGCGGGGGCGGTGTCCAGACCTTTTGGACGTGGCAACGAGATTGTTGGGTTGCCCGCGGTCACACGATGGATGACACACCCACCATCCTCACACCGGTCGGTCAGAAAGTGGCCGATGAGATTGCGGACTCGACGGCGTTGGACGGCCTACTCGAACTCTGTTCCGCCCCCTGAGCCACACCGTAAGAATGCAAACGCGTTGCTCATCGATGGTTCAAGACCCGATTGCCTTTGATCAACGCCGGCCGCCTCCTGTCAGAGCCAGTTCAAGGCGACGAACGGACTCGATCAGCGGGATGGAGCACCGTGACGGTGCGCCCGTCGATGACAATCAGCAATCGGCATGGCCCGTGAAATGGGCACTGTTGAGGCCAGGGAGGTAAGGCACGATGGTCCGAAAGCTTGGATGGGGCGAAGTGCGCGCGTCGAGTACTTGTTTCGTCGCGACGTTGGCTGCAGCGTCAGCTCTCGGCGTCGTACCGGGAGCAGCGACGGACTCGGTTTTCCGGGTCGACCAAGGCACGCAGCATTCGCAGATTCGACCCGCGATCGCCGTCGGCGCGAATGGCCGGTTCGTTGTCGCATGGCAGGACAACTCGCCGCGCGACGGAGACGAGAGTGCCATCGTCGCCAGACTTTTCGATGCCGATGCGACTCCGCTCGGCGACGAGATTCAGGTCAACACGACAGCCGCCGGCTTCCAGCTCTCGCCGCGCGTTGCCGCTGGTACGGAGGGCGAGTTCGTCGTCCTGTGGGAGAGTGTCGCCACTGATGGTTCGGGCTCGGACGTCTTCGGGCAACGGCTCGGTGCGGACGGCGCGCCTCTCGGCAACGAGTTTCGCGTCAACGCGAATACGGAGATCAGCCAGGGCAACAACGGCAATCTCGATGTCGCCGCCGCGGCGGGCGGCGGATTCATCGCCGTCTGGTCGCAGGCGCGACAGAACCCCGACGGCACTCTCGTGCTCGGCCAGCGATTCGATCGAGCCGGCGACCGACTCGGCGATGAATTTCGCGTCAACGTCACCAATACCTTCGACGTTTGCCACCCGCGCGTGGCAACGGACACGGAGGGGAATTTCGTCGTCGCTTGGACCGACGAGAGCGAAGACAGCGGAGACATCGCCGCTCGGCTTTTCGATCGCGACGGCGCGGCCCTCGGCGGAGATATCCGCGTCAATCAGATCACCGACGGCGAGCAGGGCCGGCCGCTGGCGCTGGCGCGCAGCCCCGAAGGCGATTTCGCCGTCGCCTGGGATACGCGTTACGAAGACGACGAAGGCGAGCGCCAGGGCAGAGTGTCGGTTCGTATCTTTGCAAGCACCGGACTGCCCCGCCTCGGGGAGTTCGCAGTGAACACCGCACCGCAAACCGATGGCGAGGTTATCGGCATCGCCGCCAGCGCCGACCGCGGCGGTCGATTCCTGTTTGCATGGGCGGGGTACGACGAGCAATCCGACGACCGCGTGTTCGCCCAGCGGCTCCAAGCGGACGGCAGCAAAGACGGCGCGGAGTTCCTCGTCGACGCCAGTGCGATCGACACCGTAGAACCCACCGCGAGCTTCTCGCCGACCGGCGGATTGGTGGTGGCGTGGCAGGCGCCGGGCGGAATCAATGGCTCCGGAATCTTCGCGCGCCGCCTGACGGCGCCTGCGCTACCCTGCCCCGGCGACTGCAACGGTGATGGCAGGGTGTCGATCGCCGAACTCGTCACCGGCGTCAACATCGCCCTCGGCGCACAGCCGATCTCCAGCTGCACCGCCTTGGATACCAACGGCGACGAGCAAGTCTCCATCGCCGAGATCATCGCCGCCGTCGGTCGCGCACTCGCCGGCTGCAGCTGAATGGATCAGGCGTGTTTTACTTGGTCTCACCAACCCAATCGCCCATTGCCCGGCCTGCAAAATGAGCGGCAGCGAGTTCCTCGTAGGTGGACACCCGATTGTTTCGCACGTGCAGACCGCAGCTGAGAGAATCAGCGGCGCACGGAATCGTCGTCTGGCAAGGGAATGAATTCGCTTTCGCCCGGTACAGCGGCGAAACGGCCGGCGCTCCAATCATGCTTGGCCGCCTCGATGCGGGCCGGGTCACTGGAGACGAAGTTCCACCAGATGTGCCGCTCGCCATCCAATGCTTGTCCGCCGAATAGCATCACCCGCGCCGCCTTCTCCGCCCGCAGCACGACCTCGTCCGCGTCGCCGAAGCGCAGCAGCGTGCCGCTCGGAAACAACTCTCCACCCGCGTCGATCGCGCCCTCGACGACATAGGCGCCGCGCTCGCCGAGTTCTGCCGGCAACGTGCAGGTGCTTCCCGCCGCCAATTCCGCGTCGAGGTAGAACATCGGCGACAACACCTCGACCGGCGACTCCTCGCCGAAGGCCCGTCCGGCAATCAGCGTGAACCGCGCGCCACCGCGCTCGATCACCGGTAGCGTGCCCTCCGCATGGTGCACGAAACACGGCTGGTGGTCTTCCTCGGCGCGCGGTAGCGCCACCCACGATTGAATGCCGTGCAGCCGCTGAACGCCGCGCCGCGCCTCTTCGCCGCTGCGTTCGGAGTGGGTGATGCCACGTCCGGCAGTCATCCAATTCACCGCGCCCGGTCGGATCGCCTGCACGTAGCCGAGAGAGTCGCGGTGAAGGATCTCGCCTTCGAAAAGGTACGTTACGGTCGCCAGGTGGATGTGCGGGTGCGGCCGCACGTCAATCCCCTGCCCCGCCGCGAACTGCACCGGTCCCATGTGATCGAAGAAGATGAAGGGGCCGATCATCTTGCATTCGGTCGCCGGCAACGCGCGCCGCACCGTGAAGCCGCCGAGGTCGCGGCTACGCGGACGAATCACATGCTCGATCACCGCAGCCAAAGCATCCTCCCTTTCGCCATCACGGCGGCGACGACCCATTTCCGCGGCCATCGCGCCGCTGCCGGCGAAACTTAGCGAGCCTCAGGATGATGATTCCTGGCCGATCGCCTCGAGGAACTTCTCGTGGATGATCTCACAGGCCAAGCGGTACAATTGGTCGCGATCGTTATGCTGGGCGAGGAAACCGATCGGGATCTGGAAGGCACCCTTGTCGCGCACGTTGCCGCCGCCGTAGTGAGAGCCCTTTTCTTCGTCGATGCCGAAAGCCTTCTTGAGGAACGCGTCGGGATTGATGGTATCGCTGCGCGTGCGCAGCGAACCGTCAATGGTGCGGCCGTTGACGATACCGAAGACGAGGACGGTGTCGATCCCGGCTCGGGTGAGCAGGAAATCAGCCGCCTGCGGAATGCCGTCGCGGTTCTCCTTGCGGACGAAGCCGACATCGCTGAACAGGAAGTTGTCGTAGACGCGCCGTCGTTCCAGGGCTGACTGAATCATGTCCATCACCGCCGGGCTCAGTGACTGCGCCGAAATCTTGCGCAACAGCGACTGATCGACCGCAGGCCACAGATAGGCGGCGGCGAGGAAATCCTCCTGCGACGCCTCGAGGAAAACCCGCGTGTCCGAGCGGATTCCGTGCATCAGCGCCGTCGCCAGCTTGACGTGATCCGGCTCGTCGGAGTCGAGCCCGTCGGGCAATGCTTCCTTCAAGTACTCGGCGAAAATACCGCAGGTCGAGCCGGCATCCTCGCGCACATCGATGAACTCGGCGTTCAGATCGTTACAGCGCTTGTGGTGGTCGACCACCGCAACCAGAGCTTTCTGCTTCAGCTCGGCATCGATTGGCGTCGCCTCGGTGCGCTGCGTGTCGACGAGGGCGTAGATTTCATACCCCGACAGGTCGGATCGATCGTCGTAGAGCCACAGATCGAGCTCCAGCTGCTTCACCAATGCCCGATTTTCTTGGTGGCTGACCTCGTGAAACGACAGCAAGCTGGTCTCGATGTCGAAATCGCGCGCCAGGAATTGGAGAGCCAAGCCCGAGCCGATGTTGTCGGGATCCGGATAGCCGACCAATACGACCAATAGCCTCTTGCCCCGGTGCTGCTCGAGAACCGACGCCAGTGCCGCCCATTGGCTCTTGTTCTTGATTTCGGGTTTCACGGCGCGCAGCCTCGGTTCACTCGGTGAATCAACGGATATATCCGCCATTGCTCCTCCTCCCGCCCGAGAGATTCGGGCAGTGACCCCAGGAAAGGGGATGGGTCAGCGATGACACCCCAGCTGTGAGCCGCGCCTCATCCGCGCCAAAAAGCCCGCGGGTCGGCGCTCCGCACTGCGGACGCTTCGCTCCATGTTCATGATTGTGCCTGTCGCATGGGACAGAAAGATGTGAGAGCGGACTGCCTGCTCGGGACCTGCCGGTCGTGGGTCGCTACCGATTCGCTCTCTGGACCATCGAACGGTACCACCCGAAACCCGTCTCGCCAACCAACCACAGCCCGCCCTTAACGCGGGTCCGAACCGAGGGCAACTCATTTTCTCGCGATCCCTCGCAGCAGCAAACTCTTGCAATTCCGAAAGATTAACGTTTCCCGCGTCTTGCCAGAGGTAGAACGGCGTTCCATGGGCGCTGATTTTTTTGCGCCGCTCGGGGCGGGTTCGTCGCCAGCGCGTTTCCTGTTGTTCGGAGGACTAGCCGATGCTCTCGGCTCCCCCCATGTACGGGCGCAAGACCTCGGGAATGCCGACGCTGCCGTCGGCCCGCTGGTAGGTCTCCAGCACGGCGATGAGGACGCGCGGCAGGGCCAGCCCGGAGCCGTTGATTGTGTGCAGTAGCTCCGGTTTGTCACGCGGCTGCGGACGATAGCGAATTCGCGCCCGACGCGCCTGGAAATCCCGAAAATTGGAGCACGAGCTGACTTCGAGCCATTCGCCACAGCCCGCTGCCCAGACCTCGACATCGTACTTCATGGCGGCGACGAAGCTGAGGTCACCGGTGCACATCTGAACGACGCGGTGGCGCAGGCCGAGGCGACGGCAGACGTCCTCGGCGTCGTCGAGCAAGCCGAGGAGTTCGCCGTCGGAGGTCTCCGGACGGACGAATTTGACCATTTCCACCTTATCGAACTGGTGCCCGCGCTTGATGCCACGCACGTCGCGCCCGGCCGACATCTTTTCACGGCGGAAACACGGCGAATATGCCACGTGGTAGAGAGGCAACTGGTCGGCTTCGAGGATCTCGTCGCGGTAGAGATTGGTGACCGGCACCTCCGCGGTGGGGACGAACCAGAAGTCCTCGAATGCGTCGCGGTAGAGGTTGTCGCCGAACTTGGGCAGGTTGCCGGTGCCGACCAGGCACTCCTCGCGCACCATCGCAGGCGGGTAGACTTCGGAGTAGCCGTGCTCGGTGGTGTGCAGGTCGAGCATCCAATTGATCAGAGCGCGCTGCAATCTAGCTCCCTGCCCGCGCAGCACGTAGAAGCGCGACCCGGAAACCTTGACGCCGCGCTCGAAGTCGATGATGCTGAGCTTTTCGCCGAGGTCCCAGTGCGGTCGGGGCTCGAAGTCGAAGCGCTTCTCCTCGCCGACCTCACGCACGATGGTGTTCGCCGATTCGTCGGCACCGACCGGTACGTCCGGATGGGGAATGTTGGGCAGCTGCAGCATCGCCGCCTCGAACTCCGACTCGGCCGCCAGCAGGTCTTTCTCGAGGTCCGCGATTCGGTCGCCCAATGCCCGCATGGCAGCGACCAGCGGCTCGCGCTCTTCGGCCGACATCTTGCCAATGCGCTTCGAAGCGGCGCCGCGCTCGTTGCGCAGGCCCTCGACCTCGCCGATCAACGAACGTCGCCGCTCGTCGAGGCGCAGTACCTCATCGACTTCGGCCGCCTGTACGCCGACCGTGGCCAGCGCCGCCTTGACCGCGCCGGGCGACTCCCGAATCAAGCGAATGTCGAGCATCCACAGCGGGTAACACGCTAGCTGCCCGTTGAGAAAGTAGGGCGGAAGCGAAAATGAGAGATTTCGCCCCAGATCAAGGCGCCGAACCGGAGGCAAAGTTGTGACTTTTGTTGAGGATTCGGCAACGCAGAGCTGGGGCGAAAGATCCATTTGCAGCCCGGTCTACTTTTTCAGCGGGCTGCTACGTCAGAGGAAAAAAGACGCCGTGCGGTAAAACTCCCACGGCGCATCCGCCAGGGCGTTCCAAACAGCGAGCCGCGGTGCGGCGCTTATCACCAGCGGCGGCGCGGTGGGGCTAGATCATCGAGGTCGAATGCGTTGCGGAGGATTTCGCAGCGCATCCCACCCGCCTCGGCGTGGACGGCGACGAGGTCGAAACGCATCGGGTGGTCGTGCAGCCGGTGCCTGGAGACGTAGTGGCGCGCGGCCGTGACGATGCGCCGCCGCTTGCCGTCGTCGACACTTTCGATCGGATCGACCATCGCACCGGCCGCCCGTGTGCGTACCTCGACGAAGACCACCGTCCCGCGGTGCAGCGCGATGAGGTCGATCTCGCCGCCGCGACACCGGTAGTTGCGCTCGACGATCGCGTATTTGTGGCTGCGGAGAAACTCCGCCGCCGCGCGCTCGCCGGCCTCGCCGGTCTCGCGCCGACTGCTCATGCCGCAAAAGCCTACGCAGGCGGCCGTGAGCGGGCAAACCCGCCGCCATCCCGCCTATCCTCACATCGGCTCCGCGCCGGATCACCCGCCGAGCCATTCCACGGCGAATGGTCGGGCAGCGGCACCGCCACAGCCATCGGCGACGGCGGCGCGCCGCCTCACCGCGTTGAACACCCCCACCCCCTGTGTTAGCTGACGCGGATGCCGATCACGCGCGACGATGTTCGCCACGTCGCCCTCCTCGCCCGCCTGCACCTCACGGAAGGCGAGGAAAGTGAGTTGACGGACCAACTCGACCAGATTCTCGGTTACTTTCGAGTTCTGGACGAACTCGACACCAGTACCGTCGAACCGACCGCGCACGTGGCGCCAATGGCGACGCCGTTTCGCGACGACGTCGTCACGACGCGGCCTGACACGGCGCGCTGGATGGCCAATGCGCCGGCTGCCGACGGCGTGCATTTTCGCGTCCCCAAGATCATCGAGTGATCGGATCATCAAGTGATCGATCTGGCCGACTTCCAACGATGAACGAACTGACCGAACTTTCGATCGACGAAGCGCGCTCGCGCCTCGACAGTGGCGACGTTTCCGCGCGCCAGTTGACCGAGGCGTTCCTCGCCCACATCGAGGCGACGCAGCCGCTTTTGAACACCTTCATCACCACCACGCCGGAGCAGGCGCTGGCCCAGGCCGACGCCGCCGACGCAGCCATCGCCAGTGACCGCGCCGTGGCGCCGCTGTGCGGCATTCCGGTCGCCGTCAAGGACATCATCCTGACCCGCGACGTGCGCACGACCGCCGCCTCGCACATCCTCGAGTCGTTCGTCGCGCCGTACGACGCGACGGTCGTCGCCCGCTTGCGCGATGCCGGCGCGGTGATCGTCGGCAAGCTCAATTGCGACGAGTTCGCGATGGGGTCGTCGAACGAGAACTCCGCATTCGGCCCGGCGCGCAATCCGTGGAACATCGAGCGCGTACCCGGCGGGTCCTCGGGCGGCTCGGCGGCGGCGGTTGCCGCCCGCCAGTGCGTCGTATCGCTGGGCACCGATACCGGAGGATCGA
>JBGTMF010000119.1:0-5756 GCA_041743795.1 Thermodesulfobacteriota bacterium
GGCAGTCGGCTGCACATCGACGAGCAGCGCGGCGAATGGGTATTGGCGGCGCGCAGCGACGGCCGCCGCGGCTGGGTCAAGGCGGACGCGCTCACCCGTCTGCGCTGAGGTCCTTGCCGGACCCGACGGGCCACTTGTCACTACTGACGGGTTGCCTTCACGTCGGGCTTCCTTCCCGTCGGTAGCGGCAGCCGCGGGGAGGTTCTGCCTGGCCGGAGACGTTCGATTATGCGGCAGGCGGGGGTTAGTTTGTCTAATGAACCGAACCCGGCGATCTGTCGTCCGACCAGTTGAAGATTGGTGGGGTTTCTTCGGCGTACCCTGCCGATGAGGCGTAAGGCCCGACACGCATAGGCCCTGTTCACTTTTTCCATTGCCTAGTTGACAGCAAGCATGGTAGCGGGAGGGATTCGGGGCAACAGTGAAGGGGCTATTCCATGGCGCAAGGTTCCATCGGCACCTGTGAAATCGGTGGCCGATCGCGGGGTTTGAACGGGTCCTGTTGCGCGCCGCGCTGGTCCTGGCGAAATGTCGTGTTCATCAGCTGCGCGGCGTTCGCCTCCCTCCTCGCAGCTTCTAGCGCCGATGCGCAGCCGTCTCGGCCGAACATCATCCTGATCATCGGTGATGACCTGGGCTGGCCAGACTACGGTTTCATGCCGAGTTCGAGAACTCTGGAGACTAATCAGGGCACCCTGCCGATCAATCAGATCGTGCAGACGCCGAATCTCGATGCGCTCGCCGCCGGAGGCGTCGTTTTCCCCAACACCTTCGTTACCGGCAGCAGCTGTATCCCGTCGTTGAAAACGCTGCTGACGGGCCTGCAGCCGATTCAATGGGCCGAGACGAGAACCGCCCTCGACGCGTTGCCGCAGATCACACTGTCGCCTGCGCCGTTTTTGTACCCGCGCGTTGAGGTGGAACACCTTCGCACACTGCCGAAAGACCTCGGTGGCGTGGGCTACAAGAGCTGGGAAGGGGGAAAGTTCTGGGAAGGTACTTACGACCTGGCGGGCTTCACCCATGGTTTGACCGTATCCCATGGGCAGTACATCGTGCCTCACTCATGGGAATTCGGCCGTGCCGGTTGGGACCCGGAACTTTGCGGTGCGGATGGCGATCCAAACGTACCCTGTCCCGCGCTCGATCCCCTGCGGGAGTTTTTCGACGAAGTCGAGGGTAACCCCTTCTTCGTCTGGTTCGCGCCGACGCTTCCACATACACCGTTTGCGGCACCGCAGAACTTCCTCGATCCGTACGAGGCCCTGGGACTCACATCGTGCGCGACGGTCTCGTGTTGGAACCGCTGTGCGGGCTGCCCGAACGAGGTGAACTACCTGGCCAACATTACGTGGCTGGATAGTCTGGTCGGCGAGTTGATCGACGAACTCGAAAGTCGCGAACTGCGCAACGATACGTTGCTGATCTATCTCGCCGACAATGGGTGGGGACTCGGTTTTCAGACTTTCTCGGGGATGGGGAAAGGCAAGAACACTCTCTACGATCTCGGCTTCCGCACGCCGATGATCTTCAACTGGCCGGGTCACGTGCCGACCGGAGTCGTTCATCAGGACCTCGCCTCGGCGGTGGACGTTGTGCCAACGATCATGGACTACGTCGGCATCGACGTTCCTCCCGAGTTGCAAGGCCAGAGTCTGCGGCAACGAGTTGAAGGTGGTCCGTCTCTCGGCCGCACGGAGGTGATCGGCCTGCATGAGGGGATTGGTCACTTCTTGCGCACCGACACCTGGCGCTATCTCCGCTTCGCCAGTGATGGTCACGAAGAACTCTACCAGATCGATATCGATCCGTTCGAGTTCGACGACGTGGCGGCGCAGCATCCGCAACTGGTGGCGCAGTTTGCCGGCATGGTGGACGCTTGGGAAGCAGCGCAGCGGACTCCCCCCGACCGCGTCGAGATCACGGGTCGCTTGCTGCACCCAACGACGAATGCGCCGTTGACCGGGTCGCACCTGAGGCTCGAGAACGGGCCCATCGATCTCGTTTCGGTCGTTGGCTCGGACGGATCGTTTCGATTCGGACCCATCGATTCTGGGAATTATGTGGTCCGCGCCGGCCATAACACGATGAGTCTCGAATGGCTCGGCAACATACAGCCGGTTCCAGCCACGGTTCCGCTGGGCAGCGGCGGTAGTTATCTCAACCTCACCGGCACGCAACCGCTGCCGCTCGAAGGGCCGGTCGGCGCTCAGATCCGCGGCGTGCTGACGGATGAAGGCGGTATGCCGCTGCCGGACGTGCCGATCGCGGTCGAGGGTGTGAAGGGTTGCAACATCATCCGCACGCAGGTGAGCACGCAGGCCGACGGCAGTTATCGCACCGAGAACCTGGCTTTCACCACCTACACCATCACGGCGAACCCTCCCCCCGGGTATCAGGATGTAGTCGTCGAAGGGGTCGTCGTCGACGCGCTAGACGTGTTCATCCAGGATCTGGTCGCCCTGCCGGAGTGACCGCACGACACGTCGGCGACCGTGGTCTTTGGCGTAGAACGACGAAGATGGCGGTGCTGGCGAGAATCATGGCGATGGAAACCCCGTTCATGAGTCCGGGCGGCCGCGGCACCTCGCGAAATTGCTCGAGCCCGAGCTTGCTTAGGGGCCACAGGAAACCAAACGTAACCAGCAAGGTGCCCGGCGCGAAGTCGCGCCGAAGCTGCCACAGCAATAGCGCCAGCAGCAGGATGGCTGCGGCCATGAAGTAGACCGGCAGCGGATGGGTGGGTAGGGCTGCCGGGTGGGACGCGCTGATCAATCCCTGCGCGAACTGACGGGCGAACTCCTCCGTACCGCGGCCATTGTGGGTGCAGAGGGATTGAATCGCCCAGCGCCCGCATACGGAACCGCTGCAGCATCCGGCAGCGAGGCAACCAAAACGGCCGATGGCGATGATTACCGGCGCGGCGAAGGCGAGGGCGTCACCGGTCGCCCGCCAGGACGCGCCCGACGCCAGACACCACACGGCGGCGAGGACGGCGCCGGTCGCCAGTCCCAGCGGGATTCTGCCGCCACCACGCAGCACATCGGCCGGAGCGAAAAGCACCGCGTCCGAGAACGACATCCATTCGAGTCGCGCTTGCCAGATGCCGCCCGCCATCAGGCCGAACCAAGCCCAGGCTAAGGCGACGATGGTTCGCCACTCGAGTGCGCCGCGGATCCGCAACACGGCCATGGCCGCGAGAACGCCGCAGCAACAACCGGCCGTCCAGAGAATTACGTGGGCGTTGCCGATCAACCAGCCATGCATCGCGCAGCTCCGTCGGGTCGCGCACCATAGCGCCGCACCAACCCCCGCTCAAGTGCCAACACGCCGCGGTGTGGCTCGCCGCGGCAGGTGCGCGGCGCCGGCTCGGCTCGGTAGCCTACCGGCATGATCCGCGCAACGGGAGATGCGCCGTCGCGTAGCTCTCCCTTGGCGATCGATCGACGACGCGTCAGGGAAGCACGGCGATGGCGCGCAGTGGGCCGCCCGAGCCGTTGGCGATCTTCATCGGCAGGGCGATGAGCGTGGCGCCGTTGGGCGGGATCTGATCGAGGTTGGCGAGGTTCTCGAACGCCGGCTTTCCGGCGCCGTGCAGGATCTGGTGGACGATGAAGTCGCGCGACGGCCCGTGGTCGATACTCGCGGTGTCGACGCCGATGGCCTTGATGTCGCGCTCGCGCAGGAGGAAGCGAACGGCGTCTTCGCCGAAGCCGGGGAAATGCAGGTTCTCGGTGTCGCCCGCTCGATCCGTACCGAGGTAGCGCGCGGCATCCGGCCAGCGCTCGCCCCAGCCGCTGTACATGACGACGATGGCGCCGCGCGGGATGCGTCCGTAGCGTTTCTCCCAGGCGACAATGTCGCGCGCCGACAGCCGGTAGTCCGGGTCGCGGTCGGCGGCGCCGCGCACGTCGATGCGGGTTAGCGGGCCAATGCCGGCCTCGACCGGCACTCGATCGGTGCTGAGCTGACCCTCGGCGAAATGCACCGGCGCATCCATATGGGTTCCGCCGTGCTCCGCCGTGCAGATGCGATTCGCCTCGTACCAATAGCCGCCGTCACTGGCGCCGCGGGCGACGATGTCGAGTTCGAAGCCGTGGCGATCGGTCGGCCAGTAGATCGTGTCGGGGCCGAACGAATACGTCAGATCGACGAAGCGCGCGTCGGCCAGGCGAGGCGCGGAGTTCGCCGCGGCAACGCCGCGCACCGCCGTCGCCGCGCCACAGCCAACAAACGCCAGCGCGGCGAGCAACAAGGTGCAGCGTATTCTCGTCACGGCTGTCCTCCTCGAGCATTGACGCAAGATCTCGTTTGCAGGCGAACTCTGTGCCGCTGTGGTGCGGCTTCGGCGATTTTCACGCGGCTCGAACGGTGACCGGGATGCCGCTGAGGACGGCGTTGCCGGATAGCGGGTCGAGAGCCATCTCGTCGGCGAGGACGTTGCTGTTCGTGCCGGGTCGTTCGCGCGCCACCGACAGCCTGGCGCCTTCGTGGTCATGGCCCCAACCGTGCGGCATGCTGACCACGCCGGGCATGATGTCGTCGGTGACCTCGACGGGGATTTCGACGCTGCCCGCGCGCGACGAGACGAGCGCGGTGGCGCCGTCGCGCAACGACAGGCGCTCAGCGTCGCTGGAGTGAATCTGCAACGTGCAGAGGTGACGGCCGCGGGTGAGTCGCGGCAGGTTGTGCATCCACGAGTTGTTCGACCGCAAGTGACGGCGACCAATCAAGTAGAGCGAGTGCCGGTCGCGTCCAAGACTACCCTGTAGGCGCACCATGTCATCAACCAGCTGCTGCGGCGCCAGTTCGACCGCGCCGGATGCGGTGCGCAGAACTTCCGGGATTCGGGGTTGCAGTTCGCCGAGGTCGATGCCGTGCGGTGCCGCCTCCAGCTTCGCCAGCGACACGCCGTTGGGGTCGCTGCCGAATCCGTCGCCGTAGGGGCCCGTGCGCAACGCCAGGTCGAGCAACCGCTCCGGTCCACATCGGCCGGCAAGGGCAGCGCGTAGTTCGCCTTCGTCGCGTCCTTGCACACTGCCTGGTGAGACCACGGCGCGCTGCAGGTTGGTGGCGAAGACGAAATCGTCGAGATCCTCGACGGAGGCGCCGGCGGCATCGGGCGAAACCATACCCGTCAACCGCAGGAGTGCCTGCCATTCCGTCGGGCGATCGCTCGGTGGCGGCAACACCGGTGGCGAGTAGCGCACGGCGTTGCGGTAGGCGAAGCCGGGAAACGCGATGTCGTAGTGACTATTCTGCAATGGCGATAGCCCCGGCAGAATGACATCGGCGTGCCGCGTCGTCTCGTTCAGGTAGATATCGATGCTGACCATCAGGTCGAGGTGGCGCAGTGCAGCGTCGAGTCGCGTACCGTTCGGCGTGCTGAGGACTGGGTTGCCGGCGATGGTGAAGAGCGCGCGAATCTGGCCGGCGCCGGGCGTCTCGATCTCCTCGGCGAGGCATGCGCACGGCAGTTCTCCCATCACCTCGGGTGCGCCGCGTACGCGACTGCGGCGACGACCCGTGGTGATGCCGCGGCCGGTGCCCGGCCTACCGCTTTGACCGAAGGCGGGGGCGAGCGGGAAGAGCGCGCCGCCGGGGCGGTCGAGGTTGCCTGTCAGCACGTTGCACACGTCGACCAACCAGCTGGCAAGCGTGCCGAACTCCTGCGTACAGGTGCCGATACGCCCGTATACGGCAGCGCGCGGCGCCGCCGCCAGTTCGCGGGCGAGCTGGCGGATTTCGCCGGCGGC
>JBGTMF010000120.1:0-2230 GCA_041743795.1 Thermodesulfobacteriota bacterium
TGGCGGCGTAGCCGTAGTCGCCGCCACTGAATTGGGCGGCGCTCAATCCAGCGAGTCCGCCACCGTCGGCGAATGGACGCGGCAGTCGCCGGCTGACGAAGAGCGCCTGGCGCGCCCCACCGGAGGGCCCGCTGACCGCGCTGATCGCGGCAAACGCATCGGCCATCGAGGCGACGATGCTCTCCGCGTCGAGGCCAACGCCGGCACCGAGGTATGTTCGAAAGACCACCCCCGCCTCTTCGCGCGCGTGTTGCGCGAAGCGCCCGGCGACCAGAGACACTCCAGGGACCGGGCGTTCGGTCGACCAGCGAGAGCGGCGACTGCTGCCAAGGTCGACGACGCCGCCGTCGATACCAGCGTGGGCGAGGGCGAGAGTGGCCGGTAGGGTCACCTCGATATCGGCGGGGACGAAGCTCTTGAGATCGGTCGGATACCAGAGCGCGGTCGGCGACAGGATCACTTCGTCTGCCTGCATGACGCGCGGGCCAAACGGCAGGAGCCCGGCCAGGGGATTGCCGCCGTAGGCAATCGCCAGAGTCACCTCCTCGCCCGCCGGCAACGTCTCCTCGAGATCGACGGCCGCCAGCAGCCACAGGCGGTGGTGCGCCAGTTCGCGCCGCTCGCCGCCGGGCAGCTCACGCCAGACTCGACGCACCACGAGGCCGTCGTTGAGCAACAGGTAAAGATGCCGGCGATCCTCCTCGGCTCGCAGGCGCAGCCGCGCTGTCCCCTCGATCTGTTGTCGCTCGGGCTCCACCGAGAGCGACAGCGCCATCTGCAGCGTCGTCTGGCCGGCGGTCAGGACTCCCACCCTGCCGGCAGCATTGCGCATCACCGGACCACTGCGACCCGTTGCGGTCAGGTACGCCGCCAGGGCAAGTACCACGACCAAGGCTCCGAACAAGGCGAAGCCGAGAGATATCACCGTCCGCACAAACCGCATCGAATCAACCCGCGCAACAGAACGATGCAGGTTATTGCCCGTATCGCCGGCCGGGACAAGGGAAGGGACGCGGCAGCGGCGGCGAGGTCGATGTGATCTCCCCGTGCGCCGCCCTCAGCGAGGACACCGGCGACAACGGCGTACGACTCAATCCGGCGGCAACAACTCGGCTCGCATCTCCTCGGCGAAGCGTTCGACCTCGCCCGCCGACAGCGCCCCGACCTGATAGACGTGGGTAAGATTCAGTCGCCCGCGATGCAAGCTCATCGCCGCGCAGCTTCCCGGCGATGGCGGCACCGCGGGGACATGAAATCCGTCGAGCACGGCGGCGCCGAGAAACGTGTCGACGCCGGCGAGAAAGGCGCCGGTGAAGGCGAAGAAAAACGAGCACAGCTCGCCGCCGAAGGTGCGCCGCACCATGCGGCCGAAGAGGTCTGCGGGGATCCACCGGGCGAACTCGATTGCACAACCGCCGCCGTCGACCAAGCCGTCGCGGATGGCGTCAAGGCGCTGTCGTTTGAGCGCGGCCAGCAGCGCGTCGAAGTCGGCGACCTGCTCAGGGCGCACCTGAAACCAGAGCATCGACACGTGCGTGCGAAAGATCGCTCCCTCCATGCCCTTGCGACGCATGTTCACCGGCAACGGAACGACATAACTCTCCGGCACGCAGCCGCGGAGTTCGAAGAGGCTGTGATGGGCGCGGATCGCCGCGGCCATGTAGTAGAGCACGGGCGTCAGGAAACCGGCTTTTCGGCCGGCAAGAGCGACGATCGCCTGCGTCTCCGCCGCGGTGAAACTGGTCACGCGGTAGCGGAGTTGCTGAGCGACACGGCGAAGCGGACCGGCTGGAGACCGCGGTGCATGGCGGGCGAAGGACTGTAGGTACGACTGCCACGCCCGCGCTCGGCGGCCCCTCTCGGACGCGGAGATCCCGCTGACTGGCGAATCCGCGCCGACTTCGAGGCCAATCGACCGGCGCACTCCGCCGGCGACATCAGCCAACGCCCGCACGAAGATCTCGCTGCCGCTGCCGTCGAGCAGCATGTGCAGCCACGTCAGTGCCAGATCGGCCGACCCGTCGGCATGGCGAACGACCTCGAAGCGGAGCAGTTCGCCGCCAGCGCCGTCGAAGCGCTCGTTCAACGCCGCGGCAAAGACCGCCGGCGGAAATGACTCCACGGCGGGCGGCTGCGGCTGCTCGTGAACCCGCAGTCGCGGCACATTCGTTCGGCGCCCGCGCCCGATCTCGTACACCGGTTCGCCGATGCGCCAGCGCCGCCGAATCGG
>JBGTMF010000121.1:0-4407 GCA_041743795.1 Thermodesulfobacteriota bacterium
GTCCGCCGGCGGCGACAATCGACTCCGCCGTTACGGCGGCGCGCTCGCCGTGCACATCATTGACGACAACCGCGGCACCGCGCCCCGCCAGTACCGCAGCGATCGCCGCGCCGACTCCCTGTCCGGCGCCCGTCACCAACGCTGTCTTCCCTGTCAGATCGAACATGGGCTCGATGCTAGGCTGAAACTCGCTTCGCTCGTAGGCAGGGGCGGGGGCATAGGCACAGGCATAGGAATGTGCGTGCTACGCGCGGTCCACGGTGCTTATCGTTTCTCATCTGAATGATCCGGCTTCGCGCCGGTGGTATAGCTAGAAACCCGCGGCCAACGCCAGAGCCATTGCTGCGAAACCCGGCGGTCCCGTTGCGGGCTGCGGAACCGGCGCACGCGTTGACGTGCTGCAGTGTGCGTCGTATGGGTCGCGGGATCGTTGCCGATTGGAGGAGTTCGTCGACATGCCAGCAGACCTCGGAAAGATTTATAAAGCCCCCAGTGGCGCGCAGCTCATCGTCACCAAAGGTGGGACGGGCACGCTCAGCGACGGAGACGTCGCCCTGCTGCGCCAGGATTCCGTCGAGTCCTTCGCCGAAGGCACGCCCAGCGGCAGCGAGACGGTCCAGCTCGGCAAACGCTACAAGTCGGCAGACGAAGCGGTGGAAGTGTTGATCAATAAACCCGGGAACTGCGATCTGCGCTACGACGGCGCGCCGATGGTGCTCAAGGAAGCGAAACCGCTGCCGTCGAGTGACTGATTCACTGCGCCCTCGAGATCCAATACCGCGGGCGCGACTGCCGCGCGGCCCATCGCCATTCTCCCCTACCCCGGTCGCTCGGCGCTGACTCCTGCTTCGCTCGCGTTGGCAAGACTCTTGGCGGCGGTCGCGGTGATGACCAAGGTGGCGCCGGCGATCGACCACGACCCCGGGTACTCGCCGTACACCAACCAGGCGAGCAACGCACTGAGAACCGGCTCCATCAGCAATAGGATCGACGCTTCCAAGGTGGTGACGTTGCGCATGCCGACGGCCATCAAGCGATACGGTACGGCGATCTGAAAGACGCCGAGGTAAAGGACGATCGCGAGATCCGCGAGCGCCGTGCCTTCCGGTAGTAGCGGCACCGCGAACGGCAGGGCGACCAGCGCGGCGATGACGTTGCCGAGGATCATCGCCGCCGCCAGCGCCTCACGGTCTGCGCCGAGCCAGCGAATCGACAACAGAGTCAGCGCCCAGAAGACGCCGTCGACGGCGGCGATGGCGTTGCCGAGCCGTGGATTCGGCGCGGTGTCGAAGACAGGATCGCCGCCGACGAAGAAGAGCAGCAGGCCGACGGCGATCAGTACACAGACTGCACCGTCGTGGCGGCGGCGACTTTCGCCGAGCAGCACCGGTGCGAGAAAGAGGACATACAGCGGCGCCGTCGACTGGAGGAAGATGCTGTTGGCGGCGGTGGTGAGTTTGTTGGCGACTACAAATCCGAGCATCGTCGCCGCGTAGGCGCAGCCGGCGGCGAAACTGCGGCGATGGAAGGCGCGGCGCGGCGCGCGGAAGAGCACGGCGAAGAGCACCGCGGCGACCGCGGATCGACCGCCGGCCACCTGCCATGCGTCGAAATCGGTCAGTTTGATGAAGACGCCGCCGGTGGAGAAGAGCGCCGCGGCGGCGAGGATCATTACCCGCGGCAGGACGATCGACGAGCCGGTGGCACCGTCATCGGGGCGTTGCAGCGGCGGTGCCACTCGCTCGCTCAGGCCCAACCGAAATAGGCGGCGGCACGATCCGCCACGGCTCGGCCGATCGGCAACGACGCGGTTGCGGCGGGGGAAGGTGCGTTGAGTACGTGAACCACTCCGCCGATCGCTTCGATCGAGAAGTCGTCGACCAGCGCGCCGTCCGGTGCGACGGCCTGTGCGCGGACGCCGGACCCAGCGGGCCGCAGGTCTTCCTCGCGCAGCTCGGGCAGTAGACGTTGCAGGGCACGGACGAACGCCGCTTTGGAGAACGACCGGTAGATCTCGCCCACACCGGTTCGCCAGTATCGGAAGGCGAGTCGCTGAAAGCCGGAGTAGGTCAATGTCTGAAAAGCTTCGCCGAAATCGACTTCCGTCTTGCCGTAACCCTCGCGTTTGAGCGCGAGGACGGCGTTCGGACCGGCTTCGATACCGCCCCCGATCATCCTCGTGAAATGGACGCCGAGAAACGGAAAGGTCGGATCGGGCACGGGATAGATGAGCGAGCGCACGAGATTCTCCCGCGCGGCGACCAGTTGATAGTATTCGCCGCGGAAGGGCACGATGCGCACGGGCGGCTCGCAACCGGCCAACCCTGCCACCACGTCAGAATAGAGACCGGCGCAGTTGATGATGTGATCGGCACGCAACTCGCCGTCCGTGGTTTCGAGAATCTGTTCGCCGCTTTGCCGGTGAATCGCCGTGACCCGCGCCGACGTCCGAATTTCTCCACCTGCCGAGCGAATGGCGCCTGCGAAGGCCTCGGCAACGGCGACGTAGTCGATGATTCCCGTTGCCGCCACCTTGAGGGCGCGCAGGCCGCTGGCATGCGGCTCGATGGCGCGCAATTCATCGCGATCGATCATTGCGACGCCGCGCACGCCGTTGGCGGTGGCGCGACGGTGCAACTCTTCGAGGCGCGTCAGTTCGGTTTCGTCCGTGGCGACGACTACCTTGCCGCACATCTCGTGCGCGATTCCATTCTCGGCAGCGAAGCGGACGAGTTCCCTGCCGCCTTCCACCGTGAAGCGAGCCTTGAGCGAACCCGGCCGGTAGTAGATTCCGGAGTGGATGACGCCGCTGTTGTGACCGGTCTGGTGGCGCGCCAGGCCTCGCTCCTTCTCCAGGAGAGTCACCCGGGCGGCGGGGAGCCTCGCACACACAGCCATGGCGGTGGATAGGCCGACGATACCTCCACCGATGACGACGACCCGGGCGCGCTCCATTGCGCGTGTCTAACGCGGATGTCGTTCGGGGTCGAGCGTCGCCGCAATCCCCGTGTGAGCCTTGCCGACTGCCGCGAGACGCGATTGAGTTGGGCTCATGCAGTTCGTCATTTCGCTGGCCTTCACACCGACCGTCGAGCTGTGTGAAATCGCTCGTTGTGCCGACGACGCGGGGTTCGGCGCCCTCGCTATTTCCGACCATGTCGTTCATCCGGAGACGATTCGCACCCCTTACCCCTACACGGTGGACGGTGCGCCGCGCTGGAAGCCTTTCACCGAATGGCCGGATCCGTGGGTGGCAATCGGTGCTATGGCGGCGGTGACCAAGGGCATTTGTTTCTTTACCAGCATCTACGTCCTGCCGATGCGCAATCCTTTTCTCGTGGCCAAGCAGGTGGCGACCGCGGCGGTGATCTCCGGCGATCGCATCGGCCTCGGTGTCGGCGCCGGTTGGATGCGGGAAGAGTTCGATTGCATGCAGCAATCCTTTGCTCGTCGCGGCCGTCGCATGGACGAGATGATCGAGGTCATGCGCAAGCTGTGGGCCGGGGGCTGGATCGAACATCACGGTGAATTCTATGATTTCGCGCGGCTGGAAATGTCGCCTGTGCCGGCGGTGCCGGTACCGATCTACATTGGCGGTGTTTCGGAGCGAGCTTTACAGCGCGCGGCGACTCGTGCCGACGGGTGGATTTCCGATCTGCATACGACAACCGAGGTATGCGCGCTGATCGAGAACCTGCGCCGCCGTCGCGCCGACCGCGACCGGGCCGACCAGCCGTTTCAGATCATCGCCGCCGTCAGCGACGCCTTCGATCTCGACGGCTACCGCAAACTGCGCGACAGCGGCGTCACCCACCTGCAGACGGTACCGTGGGCATTCTACGGTGGTGGCGTCGGCGTTGAAGCGAAGTGCGACGGCATCCGCCGTTTCGCCGAAGATGTCATCGCCAAGATGGACTGACTGCTGTCGCCGCAATGGACGCGCGCGAGGTGAGGGATTACGACCAGCGATGCTGCAGGTAGGTGCCAATGCGTTCGGTAGCTTGCCGTGCCTCGGGAAGGATGATGGCAAAGGCGTGCCAGACGTGGATCATGTCGTCCCAGATCTCGAGATCGACGTCGACGCCGGCGTCGCGAGCTCTCTCGCCGAAGCGGGTCGAATCATCGAGTAGCGTTTCCGCCGAACCAACCTGCACCAGCAGCGGCGGCAGGCCGGCGAGGTCGGCGAACAGCGGCGATATGGTCGCCGTCCGGGGGTCACCGCCGGCGGCATAGGCATCCGCCATCTTCTGCAGCCCGTCTTTCTGTACAATCGGATCCGCCGCCGCCTTCTCCGCCATCGAAGCGCCGCTTTGCGTCAGATCGAGCCACGGTGAGATCAGCACGCCTGCCGCCGGGGCGCTGACGCCGGCGTCGCGCAGGGTGATGAGCGCGGCGGCGGTCAGACCG
>JBGTMF010000122.1:0-1852 GCA_041743795.1 Thermodesulfobacteriota bacterium
GACGAGCGCGACGTCGTCGCGCTCGTCGACCACACTCACCACGTCGAGGACAGCACGGCGTTGATGGTGAGTACCACCAGCGCCGCGGTCGCGACGCCGAACAGGCCGAAGCGCACGATGACGCGGTTCCACGTTGCCTGCACGACGCTGTGCACCATGCGGAGCAGGACATACGCCCAGGCCAGGGTAAGGTTGAACCCATCCCCCACCCCGTTGAGCGCCAGAATCACGACCGCCGCGTAGAAGATCGTCGGTTGCTCCATGAGGTGTGTGTAGTTGTGCGAGATCCAGTTCACTCGATCCGGAATCACACCCTGAAGATCGACA
Organism: Thermodesulfobacteriota bacterium; assembly: GCA_041743795.1. Taxonomy (GTDB): domain Bacteria; phylum Desulfobacterota; class Binatia; order HRBIN30; family CADEER01; genus CADEER01. The sequence continues at coordinate 328 of JBGTMF010000122.1, forward strand.
CCGCGGCCGCCGACCAGGGTACCGAGATCGAGTCCCACCTTGCGCATCGCCGGAAAGCGCTTCGCCGCCATCCACCCCAGAATCGCCAGCGACCAGAGGATAAGCACTGCGGCCGGAGCCAGGATCGGACTGTTCATGGATTCCTCCGTATTTTCCGTTGAGCTTGATCTCGGCCAACCTGCTTCGAAACGGGATCACTGACAAGATAAGCGGCTGCTTGCATCGCAGCTCGCTTGCGGACCAGCTCAATCGCGGCGCGGTCTCGGACTTTAGGGGGACGCTTGCACGACCGCCCGAGTTGCAACAAGTCGTGCAGTCGTGCAAGCGTCCCCCCAATTCTGTCCGGCGGACGACCTGCCCGTCGCGGATCGTCGAAGTGGTCGTCATGTCGGTGCCCCACATCTCGTTCGGTGCCTCGGTGGTGATGACGCCGTCGTGGAGTTTCTGCTCGGGTGCCACCAACGGACGACTTGGCGATTGGAGGCCGTGCTCGCGCATCAGCCGCCGCGTGCGCTCCTTCGAGGTTCGGCTGCCGAGATGGCGCAGACGAGCCCAGATCTTGCGGTAGCCTTCCCCGGTGAACGCAGAGCACTCGATCGCCTTGCGGATGCGAGCGAGCAGTTCCGCGTCAGAGCATGGCAACGGTCATCTACCGCAGCACTTCTTCTGCTTCTTCCCGCTGCCGCACGGGCACGGATCGTTGCGCCCGACTTTCGGCACCGAACGCCGAACCGTCGTGGAGTCCGGCGAATCCCACTGGCGGGGCTCGCCCTCGTTGAGGGAATACTCGAGGTCCTCGTCCTCCTCGTCGAGAGCGAACATGATCTCCTCGTCCTCCTCGTCGAGCTCTGCCGGATCGAAGCACGCCCACCAACTGGTCTCGGCGATGGTGTCTTTGACCGTCCGATACTGGCGAGACGCGCGGAGCTCTCGCATGCATCCGTCGAGTCCGAGTTGCTCCGCTCTGGTAACCTCATCGACACCCATCTCACGCGGTGAGATGCGTCCGCTCCGCATCGCCTCCCGAATGTCGCCGAACGCCTGCTCGGCGTGGAGATGCAAGAGCACACTCACGACGTCCAGATACACTTCCTCGTCGTCCTCCGGCAGGGACGAGAACAGGTGATGCAGGCAGGATATCGCCTCCTGCCGGTCGAGCCGGTCATCTGCCACAAGCGTGGCGATGCCCGTTACGCCCGCTGCTCGCGCGTACGGCGACCGTGACTCGTCCGCGATGATTGCCGACATTTCGGACAGGCCGGCGTTGGGGAAAGAAGCCAAGACGCGACCGAGGTCTTCGGTCACGAAGTCATCGCCGAGGGCGGCACAGTCCTCTTCGGACCCCGAGAACAACTTGGAGACCGCCGCAAAACCGGGCGCGGCCCACTCTTGTCCAAATTAGGAACGGCGGGCTCCGTGCGATACCAAGTGAATCACCACAACGCACTTTGGAATCGCAGGAAGGAGTCCCGCCGTGAACCGATACTGCAGTATCTTCAGCCAGATACTCAAGCTCTTTCCCCGG
>JBGTMF010000123.1:0-5082 GCA_041743795.1 Thermodesulfobacteriota bacterium
GGCGATACGGCGCGCGAACCGTGCCGCGTCGGCAGACCGCGCAGATCGGTGTTGTCCTTGATGAATGTCGGCACGCCGGCGAGAACACCGCTCAGCGGTAGGCGTGCGCGCTCAAGCGCGGCGTCGAAATCGTCGACCGCCACGGCATTGAGCACTGCCACCCGCCGCGCCCGCTCGATCGCCGCCGTCACCACCTCGAGCGCGCTGACCTCTCGGCTGCGAATGCGCGCGGCGATTCCTACCGCGTCATCGTCGCCGAGCGCGTCATCGGCAAACGCATGCAGAGGTCCTGCCGCTGCGGTCGTTGGATCACTCGCCGCGTCTGCCATGGAGCCCCCAAAATTCCTGAACTAAGAAGAAATGCCGTCCGGAGCCGTTGTCCCACATACTCCAGGGAAACCCTCGCGACAACACCGTGGCGAACCCGTCAGCGTGAGACCCGCCTCCCCCCGCGCCCCCCCCCGACTCCCCTCGCCCGGATGGGAGCGGGCCAGGGTGAGGGGGATAAAATGGGCGCAGCCGCACAAAACGGAAGCCTTCGGCAGCGTCGAATCCCCCTCACCTCAATCCTCTCCCAGCCAGGAGAGGAAGAAATTGGCTGGTAGGCACAGGCAAGGGATGTGCGCGCTGCGCCCGGTCGTTCGTGCGGGTCGTTCATTAGAAGGATTCGGCGGCAAGCCGGTGGCGCCGCTAGCGTGAAGCCCCGCTGTAAGCTATTGATTTCATTGCACTGAAAAAGTCCTGACCCAACTCTCAGAACGCCGCCAACATACTCATGTCTGGCAAGCTGACGCTGCTCACCCTGCTCGCTTTGGGAGCCTTCATGGCCTTCGACCCGTTGTCCCGGATGATCTTCTACCCCGATGCGCACCTGGTGGCGACGCCGCGCGACCTCGGATTGAAGTACCGCGATGTCGAACTCGAGGTCGAGGGGGGCGGGCGCAGCCACGGCTGGCTGGTTCCCGGGCCGGGTGAGAAGACGATCCTCTGGTTCCACGGCAACGCCGGCAATATCAGCCACCGCCTCGACAACATCCGACTGCTGCACGACCTCGTCGGCGCAAGCATCCTCATCATTGATTACGGTGGCTACGGACACAGCGACGGCGAGCCTTCCGAGGCGCGCATGTACGCCGACGCCCGCGCCGCTCGGCGCTACCTTCGCGACCACGGCGTCACGCAGGAACAGACCGTCTATTTTGGTCGTTCGCTCGGCAGCGCCGTGGCGTTGGATCTCGCCCTCGAGAGTCCGCCCGCTCGGCTGATCCTGGAGACGCCGTTCGAGTCGATCCGCGCCATGGCCGGCACCCTGCTGCCGTCGATCCTGGCGCGGCTCGTGCCGCAGAGGTTCGACAGCCTGAGCAGAATCGGCCGCATTCGCTGCCCAGTACTCTTCATCCACGGCGACGCCGACGAGATCGTACCCTTCGAGCACAGCCGCGCGCTGTTCGCCGCCGCACCCGAGCCGAAGACGTTCTACGAAATCCGCGGCGCCGGCCACAACGACACCTACCTCATCGGTGGCGAACCCTACTTCGCAGCGATCCGCGAGTTCATCACCAACGCGCCCCCGGCTCCCACCGCCGAAGGCATCCGCATTCCTTCCCGCCCGCGCAGCGGCCCGTGACGGCCGCACAGCTACGTCACAGCCCCTCTCAGTGAGTTGCCGATCAGCACGGTCGAACACGTCGCCGAGACGGTGAACGCGAAAAACGGCCCGAAGTCGGCTGTTGCGGCCATGCTGCTGAAGTACAGACCGTTGACGCTGCTCTGCAAATCCTCGCCGAGGGCGGGTGCGCCGTTGTGTCGTTCGATGTCGTCGAGCAGATCGCCGTCTTTGAGAAATCCGACGCGCGACAAGTCGACCTGATAGCCGGTGGCGAGGATGATGAAATCACAAGTCAACTGCGTGAGGTTGTCCAGCTCGAGCGCGACGCGCGAATCCGCCAGCTGCTGGCAGGATTTGATGTTCGTGTGCGGCCAGAGATGAACGAAAGGTTTGTCGATGCGCGGTGCCAGCCACGGCTCCAACTTGAGACGGCCCTCGGCCCAGAAGCGCTGGCCCAGTTCGCTTCGGTCGTATTCGGTGAGGCGCCGGTACCAACCCGGCTCCGCCTGCGTGCGCGCCATTAGCTCGCCAACCCACGACCAGTCGGAAGGCTCGAAGCTGGGCGTGTCGTGTCGGTACGTCATGTCGATTCTGTCGGCCCCCGTGTCCGCCAGCAGCGCCGCCCACTCGAAGGCGCTCTGCCGGCCGCCGACGATCAGTACCGACTTGCCGCTGAACGCATCGAGGTCGACCACATCGCAGGTGTGACCGTACGCACCATCGGGCAGCAGCGCCGCCAACTCGCGCGGTACATATGCGAAGTCGCGAAAGCCCGTCGCCACCACCACCTTGCGCGCCGCGATCGAGGTGTCGCCACAATCGGCGATGAAGCCGCCGCCGGGCGCGTGCCGCAGCGCCGACACATAGGCGGGAACAGTCTCGATGCCGTACGCCGCCTGAAACCACTGCGTATAGGCGAGGTAGAAGCCCAGGCTGATCGGCTCGACGTCCTCCGGTCGCAGACCGCGTTCGGCGGCGAACGCGGTCATCGTTTTCTCGCCCAGCGCATCGAGATGCCAATCCGGGCCCGAGCGCAGCAGCATACCGCGGGGCATATGCAGCTTCCAGAAAGCCATCGGCGTACCGACGACACAGTGATCGACATCGTGGTGGCGCAGATAAGCGGCCAGCGAAAGGCCAAACGGCCCGGCGCCGACAATCAGCACCTCCGTCGAGAAAGAATTCGTCATGCCGCCGATGATGCCGCGCAATCCAGCGCAAGTGAAGGATGCCCCGACACCAACCCGCATCCCGAAGGGATGCCAGAGATTAGCCGGTGGTTGAGCGAAGCGACACCACCGGATGCCCCGACACCAACCCGCATCCCGAAGGGATGCCAGAGATTAGCCGGTGGTTGAGCGAAGCGACACCACCGGATGCCCCACCGGTTGCCTACACCACCTCACCAACGCCTTTCCGCACCTGCCACACCAACGTTGGCCCCCAACCAAAGCCGTCCCGATCGAGGAAGCCGATGCAGCGGAAGGAGCGGCCCTCGCGGTCCTGGAAGCTGGCGACCTCTCGTTGCGCCGCCGCCGGGTCTATTTTCCGATCTCCGTGGAATCGCTGCAACTCGAGATACGGCTCATCTTCGGCGCGAACGCCGCCAGGATACATGTTGCCGCCGTCGGTCACGATCAAACCGCCATCGACCAGATGATGAAGCACCTCTGCCATCATGCCGGGGTTTTCCCGGTGGTAGCGCCGCTGTCCGCGATCGCTCAACCACGGAATTGAACTGCCGCCCTCACCATCGCTGTCGCCGCGGTAGAAGAACACGCCGATCGGCTCGGCAAGCGAGCGAAACGCCGCGCGTGCGTCGTTCTTGCACCAGCGCACACTGAAGGTCTCGTTCGTCGACGGCCTTTTGAAGCCCGCCGTCGTCACGAACGGATGCCGCGCCTCGAAATCCGGGATGGCCTCCAGCAACTCCGGCGTCAATGCGAGTTCCTCGCGGTGAATCTCGACGACCTGCAAATGCAAACGAGAAAGCGGGAAGATATGATGCCGGATCGTGTCATCGGAGTAACACTGATCCACCATCCAGAACGACGAGACCCAGGGCAGAAAGAGCTGCACCGGCGCTCGCCAGTCATGCCACGCACAAGGATAGTAAAGACACGTCCCACGCAGGTCGACACCGACATCCTCGGTGAGAACGAGGTGCGGCGGCGGCGGCGCCGGGCGCGAAGTGGGCGGTCTCTCCGCGTTGCGTGGAGCGGCCGCCGACCGCGGCCTGTCACCGCGCAGCGCCCGACCGCGAGCGGTCACACCGCGGGAATCGGCATTTCGTTGCGAATGCCGAGCGCCCGTCGGTTCCGCATCGCCGCCGTCCTGCATCGCCGAGCGGTCGAACAGCGGAGTCCCCACGACGCAATCGGGAACCCGCTGTCCATCGTCATCGCGCGTTTCCTTACTCATACCTGCCTCCACGAAATACAACTGTCGCCAAGAGGCATGCCTGACAGAACGCCACCAACGCATCCACCACGCGACGGCAAATCAACGGAATGAATGACAGCCTTTGTCGAAGCCAGAAATCCCCTCTCCCTTGTACGGCTGGGAGAGCATGTCCTGAGCGGAGTCGAAGGGGGCCAGGGTGAGGGAGAAAAAATGGCGGCGCAGCCGCACAAAACGGAAGCCTGCGGCAGCGTCGGCGCAGCCGCACAAATCGGAAACCGTCGGCAGAATCCAATCCCTCATCTAAATTCCCAAGAGCCCGACAAATTGAAAGTCCAACTTGCAATCCGTCACACCCTGGTCATGATTGTCCTATGTTCCAGCGTACGTTGGCGCCGCACTTACTCGCGTTGGCCGCCAATTTTCCGGTCGTGACGCTCACCGGGCCCAGGCAGTCGGGCAAGACCACGCTTTGTCGGGCGCTGTTCCCCCACCTTCCGTATGTCTCGTTGGAGAATCCGTCCGAGCGGGCGTTTTCGCTGGAGGATCCGGAAGGGTTTCTGGCGCGGTTCGCGGCTGGGGGCATACTGGACGAGATCCAGCGTGCACCCGACCTGCCTTCGTATTTACAGGGACTGGTCGACGAGGATGTCACTCCGGGGCGCTTCGTCTTGACCGGTTCGCAAAACCTCGCCGTCGTGGCATCGGTCAGCCAGTCGCTCGCCGGCCGCTCGGCAATCGCCCACCTCCTCCCCCTGGCAAAGGAAGAGCTTCCGCTCGCCGAGATACTTCCAAGTGACCTTTGGCGAATCGTTTGGACCGGTGGCTATCCGCGCATCTACGACCAATCGATTCCGGCCGACGAATGGCTGGCGAGCTACGTCGGTGCCTACCTCGAGCGCGACGTTCGCCAGGTGATCAATGTGGGCGACCTCGTCTCCTTCCAGACCTTCCTGCGCCTGATGGCGGGGCGTGCCTCGCAGGTGTTGAACCTGAGCAGTCTGGGGAACGACTGTGGCATCACTCATACGACCGCAAAAAGCTGGTTGTCGGTGCTGGAAGCGACGTTCATC
>JBGTMF010000124.1:0-18302 GCA_041743795.1 Thermodesulfobacteriota bacterium
GCTTCCCCGGCGCGTCGCGGCCAGGCCCCTCAGCGCCGCTGACTTGGGCTGCTGGGCTGGGGCGGCGCGGCGGACGTTGCATCGAGGTGCGACAATTTGGCCCAGTCTCAGTCTCGCAGGTAGCCGAGAGCTCGCAAGCGCTCGAGGTCCGCGTCGCCCGGTTTCTCCACCGGCGCCGAGTCCGTCAGGCTGGGAGAACGTTGCCGGGCCGAGAGCTGCTGCCGAAGCTGTTCGACGCGTGATTTCTCAAGATGACTGAGATCGGTTTGTTCCTGCGGATCCGCGGCCAGGTCGTAGAGTTCGACGCTGCCGCCGTGTTGAAGAAGCTTCCACGGCCATTCGATGATCCCTTGGCTATCGCGTCCAAAAACGAAGATAGGCTGCGGCGTCTCCGCATCTCGTCCGCGCATCAAGGGAAGTAGGCTGCGACCCTCGATCGGTTCCTCGGCCGCCAGTCCAACGATTTCCAGGATCGTTGGCATGACGGCGAGAAGATTGACCGGCGCGTAGCTCTGACCGCCGGCCCCGATGCGGTTCGGCAAGCGAAAGATCAGCGGGATTCGCAGAATCTCGTCGTACATTTGTCCATGGATGAATTGACCGTGCTCGCGAAACTCTTCGCCATGGTCCGACATCACGACGATGAGTGTGTTCTCCAGGAGTCGCAGGGATCGAAGTCGCTCGATCAGTCGTCCCACCGCGTGATCGGTGGCTTCGACGCCCGCGTCGTAGAGCGACCGGATGTAGGCGAGGTCGCTCGCTTCGACGGGGAGATTCCGCGTGTCGAGTTGCATCAGGTAGCGCGTTGCGCACACACCGGCTCCGTCGCAGCCGTCAAAGGATCCATCGTAGGCCGCATCGTACTTGGTTCGGAAGCGATCCGGGGCGTCGTAGGGTAGCGCCTTCCAATCGGAATGGACGTCGTAGTAGTGAACGAACAAGAAGAACGGCTCGTCTTGATGAGCTTCCAGCCAGGGGAAGATATCGCGTTCATTCATCGTCGCGGCGTCGTATGGTCGCACCGCGTAGTCTTCGAATCCCTGGGCGATGCCGAAACGGCGAGCGAGCCACACGCAGTCGTAGACGAATCCGGCCGTGAGGTATCCATGCGCCTGTAGGGTTTCGGCAAGCGTCACCCGACTGTTGGCCAATGGCGTCACCCCCACCGCCGCAGCCTCGGCCATGCCGGGACTTACGCCGTGCGTGTCCGGATACAATCCCGTCAAAACGGAGACGTGAGATTGCAGAGTGTGATTCGCCGGCGCGTAGGCGCGAATGAAACGATAGCCCTGCGCGGCTATGCGGTCGATCTCCGGTGTCGTTCCGCGGTGGTAGCCGAATGCGCCAACATGGTCCGCGCGCAGGGTGTCGAGGGAGACGAGCAAGACGTTCGGCAATCGACTACGGAGCAGGGAGGGCCAGGTGGGTCGTCGGCCGCGGGTCACCTTCAGGTCCGCCCAGACCGGTGCGTCGTGCTCGCTGTCGGCGCGAAACCCCGGGGATGTCACGAGGAGAATATCGACGGCGCTCGGGACCCCGGATCCGCGCGAGAGTTTCTCCGTCAGCGGCACGTCGATTGGGATCCATCGACGATGTGCCACATTGCGTTTCGAATCGACGTAGTGGGAGAAGAGGTGCGTCTTCGTTTCTGCAAGCTCCGCGTAGGCACGGAACAAGACCCCATCTCCGGGCAGGTCCCATACGTCCTCCCGCACGCCGATGCTGAGCTGCAGTCGCGCCCCGGGGTGCACGGGCACCGCCTGCAGCCTGATGCTGTGCGTGGGGTGGGCCAGGATTGCGTGTCGCGTGACACCGTCGATGGCAACGCTACGGATTTCGATGGGATCTTTCGAACCGGCGCCGCTCTGCAGCGAGTCCAAAAGATCAATGGAAGGATGATGTCTCGAGGACCACGCGAGTAGCGCGCCGACGGCAAGGAGCAGCAACCCGACGAACGCGCGGCGTCGCCTCGGCCAAAGGCGTTCGGACGATGCCTCGGCGGCGTTGGCGGCGATAATCCTCATTTCTCAGCCTGCTAGCAGCGGTGCCCGTGGGTAGACGGTCGTTCCGGTTGATAGCGACCGACGCGAGCGATTGCCAACTCTGTTGCGAAGATTCCTCTGCCGCGCCGTCGCAGTTCCACGACCGCCTCGAACGATGTAGGTATTGCGATCGATGCATCCCCGTCGTGATTTCAATGTTTGAACGAAAGCCGAGATCGCAGCGCGAAGCCGCGCTGCTCGAAAAGGGCCGGCGTTTTATGCCGTCGGGGCCGCGCAATCCGACGCGCTCGCCGGATCACGCTATCATCGTCGCGCGCGCGCGCGGGTCGCGTATCGAGGACTGCAGCGGCAACAAGTATATCGACTACCTGTTGGGCTCGGGGCCGATGCTGCTCGGCCACGCCCATCCGGCCGTGGTGGCCGCAGTGCGCGACGCGCTGGTGGACGGGACGGCGTACCTCCTGGCGGGCGAGGCCTGTATCGAACTCGCAGAGCGAATAGTGGAGGCGGTGCCGTGCGCCGACAAGGTGTACTTCCAGAGCACCGGGACGGAGGCGACGTTTTTCGCTCTGCGACTGGCGCGCGCCTTCCGCAGGCGCGACAAGATTCTCAAGTTCGAGGGTGCCTACCACGGTATGCACGACTACGCCCTGGTCAGCACGCAGTGGACGGCCGCAGCGGTCGACTATCCCACGCCGGTGGCCAACAGCGCGGGGATTCCGGCGAGCGCGTTGAGCGAGGTGCTGGTTGCGCCCTTCAACGATATCGAGACGACGGCCCGTATCGTCGAGCAACACGCCGACGAACTGGCCGCCGTCATCGTCGAGCCGATGCAGCGAACGATCCCGCCGCGCGACGGTTTTCTCGGTGACCTCCGCGACCTCACTCGGCGGCTTGGTATCCCGCTGATCTTCGACGAGGTCGTCACCGGGTTTCGCCTCGCGTACGGCGGAGCGCAGGAGCACTACGGAGTCGTTCCCGACCTCTGCGCCCTCGGCAAAAGCATCTCCGGCGGGCATCCGATCGGCGTCATCTGCGGTCGCGCCGACATCATGGATTGCGCCGGCCCGGCGAAGCTCAGGCGCGGCGAGGGGGTTTTGCTTTCGGGAACCTACAGCGGCAATCCGATCTCCGCGGTGGCGGCGCTGGCGACGCTGCGCGAATTACGCCGGCCCGGTGCCTACGAGGGGCTGTTTGCCCACGGCCGCAAGCTGATGGCCGCATTGGCCGGCATTGCCCGCGAAAACGGTCAGCCGGCAGTGATCTCTGGCGAGCCGCCGGCGTTCGAGTTGTGGTTCACCAGCGGAGACATCGCCAACTTCCGCGACACCCTGCGCGCCGACGCGGCACTACAGAGTCGGTTCGTCGAATTGCTGATGGACCGCGGCGTCATCAAGGCGCACGAAAAATTCTTTGTTTCCCTGGCCCACGATGATGCCGATATCGACGAAACCATCGCCGCCGCCGGTGGCGCCATGCGGCAGCTTTCGTCGCAGGTCAGGGGAGGAAACTAGGCGCGTGCCAGGTCCGCCGAAATACCTCGGTGGTCTGAATCTCAGCCCTTCTTGAACACCGACTGCTTGGCGGTGATGGCTTGTTGCTTCTTCTTGTCGGCGGCACTGCCCTTGGCCTGTTTCTGGGATTCCTGCCTGCGTACGGACTTCGGGGATTTGTCGCCCATGGTAAAGCTCCTTCTTATCTCAAGGCTGCTCGGGTGATCCGCGACGACTGCCGCCGCATCGGGAATTGCGGCTGGACGGTCGGCCACAGAACTCAATCCTCCGCCCGCCTCGCCATCGTTGTCAAGCCGATACTCGCCGCGGCTCGCGCCAAGGAGGAACGCGTCGGGGTTGCGCAATGAGAAAGGCCCCGCCGGTTTGCACCGGCGGGGCCTCGATCACGAACCAATCGCGGTCGCGATTAGATGCGAACTACTCGCTCCGCTGACGGGCCCTTCTGGCCGTCGACAACGTCGAATTCGACCTTGGCGCCTTCGGCGAGGCTCTTGAAGCCCTCTTCCTGAATCGCGGTGTGATGACAGAACACATCCTTCTTTCCGTCGTCGCGCACGATGAAGCCAAAGCCCTTGTCGTCGTTGAACCACTTTACTGTTCCAGTTACACGCATTGCCGTACTCCTACATGGTTGTGGAATTGCCGGAGTGCGGTGCTGCGTGTGGTGTGCATCATCCGTAACATGTCCGACTACTCTCCTGGCGCGGGAATCCGTCCCGCGTTCGGCTGGTACCCCTATTCATCAGGTACCGTGGGAGGTGCCACCCTGGCGACCTCTCGATTTGTTGCGACGAGCCTAGCTCATCTCGGCGGTAAATACCAGTAGCGCGGAGAAAACAGTTTTGCCGGACTAGCGCGGAACCTCGGTTGCCCGCCCGCCTATGATCTCGGGCTGGTGGCGGTCACTTGCCTGTGAAAACCGGCTTCTGCTTGGCGAGAAACGCGCGGATGCCGGCGGCGCCGTCGGCCGACCGAGCCGAGTCGGCAATGGCGCGTGTCTCGAGTTCCATCTGCGTTTCGAGGTCGCGGTTGGCGCGCACCAGGTCCTTGGTGCGCCCGTAGGCCTGGGTCGGTCCGCTGGCCAGCGTCGTCGCCAGCTTCTTACTTTCGACCAATAGGTCGGCGTCGTCGACGACGCGATTGACGAGCCCCCAAACGGAGGCCTCCTGGGCGGTCAGCGTGCGATTGGTGAGCATCAGCTCCAGCGCGCGCTGGGTGCCGACGAGCTTGGGGAGATAGTAGGTGGCACTGCCGTCCGGCGTCAGGCCGAGGCGTGTGTAGGCCATGGTGAAGGTGGCCCCTTCGGCGGCGATGACGAGGTCGCCGGCGCAGGCCAGGCTGAAGCCGGCCCCGGCAGCGGTGCCGTTGACCGCCGTAATCACTGGTGCGGCGCTGCGCGCGAACCGCGAAATCGCCGCGTGCAGGTAGGTGGTGATCTCCTTGATCAGATGGGGCACGTTGTCGCCGGCTTCGCCAAAGGAGGCGATGTCGCCGCCGCTACAGAAAAAGCGGCCGGTGGCGGTGAGGATGACGGCACGAATGGCAGGGTTCTCGTCGCACTCCATGGCGGCGTAGGCCAGATCCTTGGCTAATTGCAGGTTGATCGCATTGGCCGATTCGGGCCGGTCGAGCGTGATGGTGGCGACCGCCCCGTCGAGGCTGAGATCGAGATGTTGGTACGACATCGCGTTATTCCTTTCGCTGCAAGACGGGCAGCCTGCGCCACCGCGCCGGGTGATGTCAAATTCAACCAGCCGCGCGACGTATTCTGCTCCGCTTAGGCCGCGCGGACCGATACGGGACGCGTCCCCGAAAGCGCCGATTACAATCGGTACGAGTCGAATCATCTTGACGTCAGGAATGTTGGAAATCATGATGCGTTACATGAGAACCACCCTGACCCTGGACGATGACGTCGCTGCCAAGCTCAAGGAGTATGCGCGACGCAAACGATTGCCTTTCAAGGAAGCGGTCAACTCACTGCTTCGCCGCGGCCTGATAGCGCCGGAATCGCGCCGGTCTCGAAACCAGCGGTTCCGGGTGGACGTTTTCAACAGCCCCTTTCGCCCCGGGGTCGATCCTCTACGGCTCAATCAGATCTCCGACGACCTGGAGGTGGAGGAATCATCGAGACCCGGAGGCTGATGATTGTCCCCGACATCAACCTTCTGGTGTACGCTCATAACGCGGCCGCGCCCCTGCACGACGCCGCGCGCAGCTGGTGGGAAGACCTGCTAAACCGAGAGCAACCCATCGGACTACCCTGGGCTGTGACTTTCGGGTTCATTCGGCTCGTGACCCATCCCTCGGTGCTGATGGAACCGCTCGCGCCGTCGGCGGCGCTCGAACGGGTCGATCCGTGGTTCGCGCACACATGCGTCCAACCCCTGGAGCCCGGGCCTCGGCATCTCTCGATCGTTCGCACGTTGTTCGCGGCCACCAATGTCGGCGGTCGGCTGACAACCGACACCCACCTGGCCGCCCTGGCAATCGAGCATCAATGCGAGATCCACTCCAACGACAGCGATTTCGAACGCTTTCCTGGACTGCGCTGGCAGAATCCGCTCCGAGCAGTCCGTTAAAAGGCAGGACGGGGCTGCAAAAGGACTTGGGGACGGGAACTGCAAGACATCCCAACACTAATCGTTCGACGTATGGGTGGCCCGCTAAGTGGGTGTCTTGAAGTTTATTGAAGTTCACTGTGGAAACTCTCACCGTCGCCCTTTCCCCATCGTTCCGATGTAAACTGGGACCTCAGCGCCATCCCCGAAATCCAGGCTGTGTTGGCGTGGTTCCCGGCTTTTGCCGGGAAGGCGGCTACGGGGGTACAATGGAAAAGTTTGGATTAGCCGGATTAGCCATGGTGCCAAACTACCCCTTTAGACATGAAGATTCTCTGGACGTACCTCCAGCCGTACCGCTGGCTCATTCTGCTCTCCCTCGTCTTGGCGGCGGCGGCGCAGCTGCTCAGCCTCGTCGACCCCATCATCTTCGGAATCATCATCGACGACTATGCACTCCAGAGAGACACCCGTCCCGAAAGCGAGTTGATCAGCGGAGTGCTGCGCCTGCTCGCCGTCGCCGTGGCCGTCGCGCTCCTTTCGCGCCTGGCCAAGGCGCTCCAAGAGTATGTCGTCAGGCTGATCGTGCAGAAGTTCGGGGTGCAGATCTTCAACGATGGGATCCGTCAAACGCTGCGCCTCTCATACCAGGAGTTCATGAACCAGCGCAGCGGCGAGACACTCTCGATCCTTCAGAAGGTCCGCACCGACACGGAGCGCTTTATCAACTCATTTATCAACATCCTTTTCACCTCACTCGTCGGTATCGGCTTCCTGACCTGGTACGCGGTGACCAAGAGTTGGGCGCTCGTGCCCGTCTTCCTCTTGGGCATCCTGGTGCTCGGCGGGCTGACGGGGCTGTTGAGCGGCAAGATCAAGACGCTTCAGCGCAGTATCAACCGCGAGACCAACAAAATGTCGGGGGTGATCACGGAATCGTTGCGCAACATAGAGCTTGTGAAGAGCCTCGGCCTGACCTTCCAGGAGATTCGGCGGCTGCGCGACCACACGCACGAAATCTTCAGTCTGGAGATGGTAAAGGTGCGGCAGGTGCGAACCCTCTCGTTCCTCCAGGGGTCGGCCCTGAGCCTGCTCCGGCAGTCGATCCTCTTCATCCTGCTTTGGTTAATCTTTCGGAACGTTCTCGCACCTGGCGAGTTGATCGCCATGCAATTCATCACGGCGCAGATCTTCCTGCCCCTTCAGGATCTAGGCAATATCATCGTGCTGTATCGGGAGGCGGACGCGTCGATCCAGACGTACGACGCCCTCATGCGCCGGCCCATCGAGACGAATCCGGAAGTCCCCATCGAGACGGGGCACATTCAGCATCTCCGATTCGATCGTGTGGTCTTCCGGCACAACGACGCAGGCACCAACGCGATCGATGACATCTCGCTGGAGGCGAGAGCCGGAGACACCATCGCGTTCGTCGGCCCCTCGGGTTCCGGAAAATCGACGCTCGTGCGTCTGCTTGTGGGACTGTACAAGCCGGTTGCGGGACAGATCTACTACAACGGGATCTCCACCAAAGATATCCGCTTCAACCCGGTGCGGCGTCAGTTCGGGTTCGTTACCCAGGACACCCAACTGTTCTCAGGAATGTTGCGGCAGAATCTGCTCTTCGTGAAGCCCGACGCCACGGACGAAGAGATGCTCTCAGCCCTTGAGAAGGCATCGGCCATGGGCATCGTTGATCGGTCCCCGGATAGGCTGGATATGACGATCGGGGAGGGCGGCGTGAAGCTGTCCGGCGGGGAGCGGCAGAGGATATCGATCGCCCGCGCGCTCATCCGAAATCCACGGCTGCTGATCTTCGACGAAGCGACGTCTGCGCTCGATTCACTAACAGAGGACGAGATCACCGACACTGTGAAGCAGGTCTCGCTCTCAGGCGAGCGGATCACGATCCTGATCGCGCACCGACTGTCCACGATCCTGCATGCGAACACAATTTACGTACTGGAAAAGGGAAGGATCGTGGAGACGGGGCGTCATGAGGCGTTGGTGGCGATGAAGGGGTTGTACTACGCCATGTGGAGGCAGCAGATTGGCGAGCGGTGAAAGTCGGGTGGGTGGAAGTGAGACACGCACTCGAGCTGTGAGTTGGTGTCGAAAGCGACGGAAGATGGGGAAGGCGCAAGCCAGCTCCGCCAGCGGCGGTGCGAGCGGTCGGTGCTGCTGCACGTCGGGTAGCCGAAAGAATCGAGTCGGCGGCGGCCCCCACCGTTAGCCTGCCTGAACGCAGCGACCCGAAAGGGCGTTGGGCGGAATCCCGTCGACGCGGAATACTTGCCCCGGTGGGCAGGGTTCGCTGAGGCAGGTACAGAGTTCGAAGAAACCTCTGTAGTTGAACCCGCCACATGCGGTGCCGTCGGGGCACCATCCGCCGCACATCGCGATTGGCCCGCTACAGGGCTCCGCCCCTTCCGGGATACAGCTGCATACGCCATCTTGGACGAACGGTTCTGCGAGCATTGCGCAGACCGTTCCCGTCGGGCACTCGCCGTTGCATGCAGGGGCGGTTCCACCACAGGGCTGATTGGGGGAGATGCACTGGCACCCGTCGGCGAACGAGTACGCGCACGCACCGCCATCGGGACACTGCCCGCCACACTGCGCGAATTCGAGGGTCTCCCCGCACGAGCAGCCGTGCAACGCGCCAAGCACCCCACTGACAAGCTCACCCACCCGCACTCTTCCGTTCCCGTCGAAGTCGGCCGCCGGGCACGCTTCGATCCGCGAACGATCGAGGGCGATGTTAACCCCGGCGATGACCTCATCCACCGTTACGAGTCGGTTGTGGTCGCAATCGCACGGGCAGACTCCCCCACGCGCCTCCTGGGCCAACACGATTCCACAAAGGGCGCCAACCAGCACCGCCGACGACATCACCACGCCAGAGATCATAGCCCTATACTAGCCGGGTGGCACCGCGTCTGTCGACGATTCTGCCGCTACACGATTCTGCCGACACTGACGGCCTGTAGACCGGTTGCCCTGGCAAAGAGTATCGGTGGGATGCCAATCGTCCTTCTTCCCGTTAGCTAACCCGTACGTCGGAGCAGCCAGCGTTTGGCTCCCGCTGCCGCGCCGGAGAAGGTCGAGAGAAGGTCGAGACACCCACCTCAACGCGGTCCGGTCGCTACGACTGTTCAAGCCGTCGCGCTACGAATAGGGCTCAGCGGAATCCCGAGAAGACAGATCGGTGGACGCGGTTGTGCTTGTAATGCGCACTCGATGAGTGGAGGGGGGCGAGTGCTCATCGCGTCGGCGGCGTTGCCGCCGCCGACGGTGGAAACCGACCGGCGTCTGCCTGACGTCAATTAGAATTCCCCACGACGGATAGAAATAGTCGTCGCCGAACACGCGTCAGGTGTTACTAGTCTCGATTCCGCAATCCGCTCAGGCGCAGTCGCGGAAGACCCGGCCCGCCCAATCGCTGCCCTTGGCCTGCGCTCGATCAGTGCGGGCGCAGTACACGTCGATGGCGTGCACGCTGCCCACCATGCTGAAGAATCGGCGCCGGTAGTCACGCACCGCCTGCACCCAGTGCTCGCTAATGATGCCAACCCGCCACAGGGTCCGCACACTGCCTTCCGGCAGCACCGTATCCGGCCCCGGTCCGCGCACCGTCGCTCCAGTCGCCTCGAGCAGCTCGACGTAGTCGCCGAGAGTCAGCGGCAGCGCATGTTCCTCCGCTCTGAAGGCTCCCGGGGTCGAGAGCGCCACTAGCTCGGGGCGCCGCGGCGCGCTATCGCACTGCGAATCCTGTCCCTCGTCCCCCCTTCCCCACGGAGGCTCGCCAGCCGGAGGCACCGCATGCCCCGCTTCCGACGATTCCACGGTAGGCCGTTGCTCGGAACCGGCAGCGGCCGGGAGCCCGAGGCGCTGTTGGATCGAGGTGAAGTCCGACTCCTCGAGGCTTGCGGCGAGATTGGCGCGGATGGGATTGAGATCGACGTAGCTCATGCAGGTGAGCAGCCCGGCCGTGTCGAGCAGGGCCTGGCTGCGGAAGCGCCCCTCCCAGAACCTGCCCTTGCAGTCGTCCTCGACGTTGGCGCGGCGGGCGATCGACTCGTTCAGGCAGCGCATGAACCAGCTCACGTCGTGCAGGCGGGCGCGCCAGAGGCGGACGCGGTCGGCCGCCACCGACGAGGGCAGCTCATGCCAGAGCGCGGCGGCCCCGGGGAACAGCCTACCGTAGCGCTCGACAACTTCGGTATCACTCCAGGCCCGGGCGCGAGCGGAGTCGACGTGCAACACGAGGTGAAAGTGGTTGCTGAGGACTGCGTAGGCGCAGATCTGGACGGCGAACACATCGGTGAGCTCGGCCAGCTTCTCGACGATCCATCCCTTGCGGTGATCGAAGCATTGGCCCGTAAGGTGGTCGCGGCCGCAGAGAAAGGCGCGGCGCACGCAGCGGCTGATGCAGTGGTAGTAGGGCGTCGCGTCGATGTCGATCTGCGTGTATCGCGGTTGGGCCACGGCGCAATCGTGCCCAGACAGTTTCTAAATGTCAACTATCTACACTGACTGCGCTTCCGCCAACATGGGTGTCTGGGAGATCCCATCTGGGAGATCCCTCAACATGGGTGTCTGGGAGATCCCTGGGAGATCTTTCTGGGAGATCCCCGCTTCCGTCAACATGGGTGTCTGGGAGATCTTCTGGGAGATCTGCTCGCGCGCCCCCGGATCGACGCGGCGTCGCCTTATTCCGGCGCAGCAGCGGCCTGACCGCGCCGCGGGTTTATCGTGGCTCGGGCCCGCCACCACCCGATCCCGACTGGTCCAACGAGAACTGACGCATCCCTCCGCAGAGAAGTTGCGCTTTGCGACGGTGGCGTGCGATAGAAAATAGAATGGTCTCACGGGGATGAGAAGGACGATTCCAATGAGCGGCGCGGCGACCACCAGCTTGAGCGTAGTCGGTTCCGATCAGCTCATCGCGATGTTGAACGAGGCCGGGCGCCTGGAATACCTGGCGCTCTTCTTTGCCGAGCATTTCCTGGGAGCCGAACGGAGTCGTCGTATCTTCGGTGCTAGACGGGAACGCAACCGCCGCCGGATGTTGGAGTACTTCGAGGGCGCACCGCAGGATCGAATCGTCCCCGTTCGCGAAATGGAGTTCACGACGCACGAGCGCTTCTATCGCGAACACGTCCCAATGTGGGAGCCCCTGGTCTTTCGTGGCGTCGCCAAGGATTGGCCCGCCACGCGGCAGTGGACGATGGACTACTTCGCCGAGAAATTCGGCGACACCCAGGCCGTCATGGGCGATCAGCTCGGACTCTACGGCGAGGGTGAGACCGGCGAGTACGAACAGTCGACGCTGGGCGGCCTGGTGGCCGCGATTCGCGCCGGCAAAAAAAAGGCACTGCGATTCTCACCGGTGATCGAGGAGAACCCGCACCTCAAAGATTATCTCGACATGGAATGGTTTCATGGCTTCCGCCGAGGCCTTTCCATTCGCGGTATCGCGCAGCTCTTCGTCGCACCCGAGGCGACCTATACCCCCGTGCACTGCGCCCTCGAGTCAAATGCCTTCGTACAGATTCACGGGAGGAAGCGCTGGCTTTTGATCCCCGCATGCTATCAGCCCTTCTTGGACCCGCCGGCCGATCGTCGCCCGTACTTTCACTCCGACTATCTGCCCCTTCGCCATTCCCCCGAGTTCCCATTGGGGCCCTATGCACCCGTATACGAGGTGGTTCTCGCGGAAGGCGATGTCCTTTATTTCCCGCCCTTCGTTTGGCACTACGTCGAGAATCTCTCGCCGACCATTGCCGTCGCCTTCCGATGGTTTTCGGTGCGTACGGCTCTGAAGACTTCATGGCCATTGACGATCGCCAAATTCCTGGCGACGAAACCGAGCTTGCCGCAGACTCTCTACTACTCGTTGACCAAGACCAATTTCTACTACAAGCCGCGAATCCAATAGCGTGAGATTCGTCGAGTATCCCCGGCGGAGCCAGGGGAAGTGTTGATGTGAGCCGCTCGAAGCGAGCGATGCTCGCCGCTCATTCGGTAACGTCGCCCAGGCTGGACGCCTGGTTCATTCGCGCCGCGGCCGACGGCGCCGCAATCGGCGCTGGAGGAATGGTCGTTGCGAGCGTGCTGGAGTGGGGGGCCCGGCATGGGATCGGCGACATCGCGCTCTTCGAGCTGCCGCGGCTGCGCCTGTTCGGCTGGTCGCAGCAGTGGTTTCTGGAGGCGGCCGGTTTCCTGATTGGCGAGAAGTCGGTGCCCGTCCTGATCGTGCTGCTCGCGTTGGGGATGTGGCAACGAACACGGCCGGCGGCCCGAGCCGTCACTGCAGCGGCGATTGCTGCAATCGCCGGCTGGGCCGCGGCGCTGGGATGCGCGATCGCGTTCACCCTCAGTCCACCCGTGACGGTGTTCCTCGCGGTGGTGACATTGGCGCCTGCTGCGCGACTCGCGCAGGCCGCGCGGTCGAGGATCACTGGCCTCATCGTGCTCACGGCCGGTGTGGCCTTCGGCACTCTTGCGGCGCAGATTGCGGTCGTCGCCAGCTACGGGATCGTCTCGCGCGACGAAACAGGCGAGCAGATCTTCAGCCCCCTACTCGGCTTCGTGCCTGTGACGCTGCTCGCCCTCGCTACGGCGTGGTTCGTCTCGCGATCCGAACGAGTCTCGCCGGCCGGCTGGTCTCGGCAGATGGCGCGGTATTGGGGACTCACGATGGCTTGTCTGGCGATGACGTTGGTCATCGTCATCGAGGCGATCCAGTTGATCCCCCGCGCGCCCGAGGGTGGTGCGCTCCGAGTGCTCAATCGGTTTGCGTACGACGTGTACATCGCTGGGGAACCGCCTGCCCTCGTGTGGACCGATCGCCGTGGAGCGCAAGTACTCGACGACATCTACGGAGAACCGCACGAGAGTCGGCCGCTCGATGAACGCCTCGAGGACCTCGCCGAACGAATCGTACCGTCGTTCGACGGCGGCTTCTTCATCGCTTCCGACGAAAAACCCGGGATCGCCTGGTGGAAGGCCGTGCCACCCCACGAGCAGATCCCGTCCGTGGCGTCGGGCGGCTGGCTGCCGGAGCCGAACTGGGTTCACCTCGGCATGTCGCAGCTGCAACTGGCGGTAGACCCGGCCACACGTCGGATGCTCTTGGTCACCCAGGTCCACTCTCGCTACGCTGTCGTGGCCGTCGAGACGAATGCGGTGGTGACGCAGGGAACGTTCGGGGATTCGATATTCTCGGCTGCGACCGTGTCGCCAGACCCCGTGGGAGCGGCGGCGTTCATTGGCACCTTGACGAAGGACGGAGCGACGCACGAGTTCGATTTCGCATCATTGCGAGTCGCCCGGAGCACGCCGAACCTCTACATCACTTCGATCGTCGCGGATCCGTCCGGCGAGCTGTTTTGGGGGGCACGCCCGTTGACCACCGAGCTGTTGGGCATAGATCGGCGGACCTCGCGGGTGCGTCACCGCATCTCCATCGAACCCACCTTGAGGCCGCTGGCACAGGATGCGAAGACGGGCATGCTCTACACCTGCTCGTTTCTGTTCGGCAACATCTACCGTGTCGATCCACGGACGGCTGATGCCGAGAGGATCGGTTGGTGCGGCCGGCTATGCCGCAATCTGCGACTCGATTCCGAACGTGAAACCCTATGGGTCGCAACCGCAGATGGTATCTGTCGGATGCCACTTCACGACGGCACCGTGTCGGACGACGATCGGCCAACGGAGAGAGCCTCGTCGAATCGCAGCCCCGCTGGTACGTAGTGCAAACGCGCTCACGGCGCCGAGACCGCGAGCCCCACGGCCGCGAGAACCGCTTGCAAAAACGCGAGCGACTGTGTTCATATTCGCCCATGTCGGGCTTGGCGCTGCAGCGGTATCTCGAATCGGACTCGGCCCTGGCGGCAGCGTACGAGAAGATCCGCACCCACGCCGGTGGCATCGTGATCTCGGGGTACGACATAACCAAGCGCTGCAATCTCCGCTGCGAGGGCTGCTTCTTCTTTGAGGGAGAGCTCTCGGTCATCTATCCGGAGGCGAAGACGGACGCCGAGTACGACGCCTTCTTCGGCGACGAGATCCGTCGGGGCGTCAACTACCCGCATTTCGCGGGCGCGGAGCCCGCGCTCGTCCAGCAACGGCTGCGGACCGCGGCGCGCTACTGGCGGCGCGGCCTCGTCTACACCAACGGCACCGTTCGCATCGACCCCGAGATTCCGTTCATGATCCACGTATCGCTGTGGGGCAATCCCGACACGGATGCGGTCCTGCGCGGCGCGCCGGTCTTCCGCAAAGCCGTGCAGAACTACCGCGGCGACCGGCGGGCGCTCGTGATGATGACGATCAACCAGCGCAACGTCGCCGAGATCCCCGGCGTCGTGCGCGCGTGCGTCGACGCGGGCATGCGGCTCTCCTTCAATCACTACAGCCCGTCGCGCCAGTACAAGCGCCGGGTCGAGGCGGGCGACGACCACCACGATGACATGAGCTTCCGCTTCAGCACCCGCGACGACAACCTGATGCTCCGCGCCGACGACCTCGCGCGCGTTCACGACCTCATCGACCGCGCGCTCGACGACGCGCCGGAAACGGTGGTGTACTCACGCTTCTACAACGAGTGGATCAACACGGCCCGGCCGCGCTTCGCGATCGACGCAGCTACGGGAGTGGCGACCGACTGCCCGATCCTCAATATGCCGCGGCACCGGCAGTACCACGTCGACTTCTCCTTCAGCGACGACGAGTGCTGCATCGCGAACATCGACTGCAGCGGGTGCCGCCACTACGTCTCCGGCTACACGAAGATCATGGCGGAGCGGCGCAGCTACCTCGATTCGCTCGAGCGCTTCCGCGGATGGGTCGAGGTCTTCGACACCTGGTCACGGCTGCATTTCCCCGACTGGGACGACCTGCCCGCGCCGACGGCTCGCGCGTCCGAGAACCCGTCGCCGCTCAGCGCCCTCGCCTAGTGTCCTGAGTTGGAAGTTCGTTGCATTAGTCGGCGAGCAATTGGCGCCTGTGCCAAGGCGCGAAACCGGCATGTCCCGCGAAGCCTTGGCGACGTGGGGAGGCAAAGTCGTGATTTTTGTTGAGGATTTCGCAACGCATCCATGGCGCCAAAAGACCGTTTGTAGCCCGCGATCCGTTTTTCAACGGACTAGGAGAGCGCGGGCGGCGCGCTCGTTGACCGGGACAACTCCCTCACGGTACTGCGCCAGGCGCCCATGGACCATACGACCCAGGTGACGCTCGCCCGGCGGTTGCTGGACTTCCTCGATCGCCGCACTACGGAGATGGCGGCGGCGCCGTACGAGAACCCGGTCGCGGTCTATACGTCGGCGGCGCAGCTCATCGAGGAGCGTCGTTGCTTTTTTCGTCGTGAGCCCCTGCTGATCGGCTTGTCGTGCGATCTGGCCGCGCCCGGGGCGTACGTCGTGCACGACGCGGCCGGAGTGCCCATCCTGGTGACTCGCGATCCGGGAGGGACTCTCCGGGCCTTTCTGGCCGTTTGTCGGCACCGCGGTGCCAGGCTCGCACGTGGCGAGGGAGTGGGGACGGGGCGCTTCACGTGTGCCTACCATGGCTGGACGTACGACGCGGCCGGCCGCCTCGTATCGCAACCGTGCGCCGAGGGGTTCTCCGGGGTCGATCCCGACAGGCTGGCCTTGGTTCCTTTGCCGGTGGCGGAGCGCCACGGCCTCATCTTCGCGCGCGCCACGCCGAGTGGCGCGATCGACGTAGACGCGCACTTGGCTGGCGCGGAGCTCGAGTTCGCTCCGTTCGGCCTGGAGCACTATGTGCGGTTCGCGCGTCGCGAGGTGCGCTGCCGTGTCAATTGGAAGCTCGTGATCGACACGTTCCTCGAAGCCTACCACGTGCCCACTGTGCACGCGCGAACCTTGGCTGCTACCATCGCCGGGAGTCCCGCCGCCTTCGACGCGTTCGGTCGCGGCGGTCGAATGATCGCCACGCGGCGCTCACTCCCTGATCTCCGCGCGTTGCCCGAGGCGGAGTGGAACCTGTTGGCGCACACGGTCGTGCTCTACAACCTGTTTCCCAACACGATGCTGATCCATCAGATCGACCACGTAGAGGTGGTGCAGGTCTATCCGAGCCCCGAGGGACCCGACGCGTCGGTCGTGACCTTCAGCCTCTATACCCCTGAGCCGCCGACGTCCGAGCGAGCCCGCCGTCACTTCCAATCGAATTTCGACCTCCTCCTCAGGACGATCGAGGAGGAGGACTTCCCGCTCGCGGAAGGGATCCAGCAGGGCTTCCATGCCGATCCCGACGCGCGGGTGATCTTCGGTCGCAACGAGCCCGGGGTAGCGCACTATCAACGGATGGTCCGCGAAGCGCTCGTGGCTTGCGGCGGCGAGTGAGAGCGGGCCCGGGGCCTACCCGCCATGGTCAGGGACGACTTTCGCGTCGAAGTAATCGGCCACGCGTGTCTGCGCGTTCAGGCCAGGGGGTACACGCTACTGACCGATCCGTGGCTGGTCGGGACCATCGGTAGCAATCTGGCCGGTCTGTTTCCGCCCCCGACTCACGACCCGGTGACCGTCGCCGCGGAAACCGACGCGATCTTCCTCTCTCACGATCACCCCGATCACCTGAATCCCGCGACACTGACGCTCTTCCGAAAGGACACCCCGGTGTACATCGGTCGCCACGACCACCCGGGGCTGCGTGACGCCGTGCGCGCGATCGGGTTCGATCCCATCGAGGTCCCGTTCGGTCGTGCGATCGGGGTTGCAGGTACTCCCTTCGAGATCGTCGTCGTCCAACACGAGGAGACGGAGCGCGATGCGTTCGACTCCGCATTGGTCGTGCGCGCGCCGCAGTTCACCCTGTTCGAGAACAACGATTGCCATCTCGGTGTCGAGACGCTCGCCCGCATTGGCGCGGAGCATCGGCCCGACTACGCGTTCTTGGGGTACTCGCCGGCATCGTTCTTTCCAATCAACTTCGAGCTCGATGCCGCGGAGCGCGAGCGCTGGCTCGCCGACGCAGCCGAGCGCGCGTACGCTGCGTTCGTGGCTGCTGCACGTGCGATCCAAGCGCGGCTCACCGTCCCGTTCGCGAGCAGCATGCGTTTCCTGAGGACCGATGCGCTGTGGAAGAATGTGCTGTTCAACTCTGCGATCGAGGCACTCACGCGTGTCGAGGACGCTGGGCTGCGTGGCGCTGTGATGGGCCCTGGGGACCGCATCACGCGGGACGGGGCGGTCATCGCGGCGCGCGTGCCCCTCGACCGCGCCGAGGAGCTGGCGGCAATCGCGGCGCACGCGTCCCAGGAGCAGCAACGCTTGCTCGCGGCGGTTCCCGCTGAAGCGTCGGTGCAAGATGACCTGGTTGATCGGTTTTGCCGCCATGTGCTCGCGTGCTGGGCGGCGACGCTCGCCGAGGATCCCGAAGCAGAGCGACCGCTCATCGCATATCGGATCACGGGAGCGGCCGCCGTAGAATGCTACTTCGATTTTCGCCGTCCACCGAACGATGTATTCCAAATGGGTAAGCCACTGGCCTATGACATGCGGTATTCGTATTCGGCCAGCCAGCTCCAGCAGGTTCTCGACGGGATCACGGATTTGGAGGCACTCCATTTCCTCGGTGATGTCTCCATCCATCAGGTTCGTTACGCCAGCGGCTTCGCCCGAATGTTGCGCGCGGGACGGCGACTTCCTTCACCATGACCGCCTCGGGCTCCGTACGCATGCCGCAGCGCGGCGGTCGCCGCTGGGGTCTAGTTGCACGCGGCGTCGTGCTCGCGCTGTGTTGTGCCGCCGACTTGTGGCTGTTGCGAACCGTTTGGCTGGGTCGGGATCTCGCCACCGGTCAGTTGCGCCGCGGTTACTTCGAGCCAGCCGGCAACGGGATCGGCATCGCCATGGACGATTCGGTGCGGTCCATCATGATCCCGTTGTTCTTCATCACCGACGGCGGCGATCTCGCGGTGCCGCCGGGAATGGTCGGCGTGATGTCGCTCTCCACGGGCACGAGCTACGAGCTCGCGCCTGAGGACTCCGCACTCGCGCCGTATACGGTGATCGGCATCACACAGTCGGTGTCGCCCGACGGCGTCACCGGGGAGGCTGCCGGCCATGCGGCGCAACTCGTCGGCGCCCGGACGCTGGGGCTGCAGGACGGGCGACTCGCACTCGTCGAATGGGATGCCTCTCGACCATGGCGCGAGGACGCGGCGCGATTGTCGGCGCTGCGCGAGG
>JBGTMF010000125.1:0-2150 GCA_041743795.1 Thermodesulfobacteriota bacterium
GAAGCGACCGGCATAGGCGAGAGCATCGGCAAGGCGATCGAGATCCGACGCGGCGACGCCGACCGCGGCCAGGCGATCGACCCGGCGCAACACTTCGTCGGGCGGTGCGTCGGCGACGATGCGGCCTTCGTGCATGAGAACCAGGCGATCAGCGTCGCGGCAGGCCTCGGTCTCGTGTTCGACCAGAAGACTGCCGATCCCCTGGCTGCGCAGGTTGCGCAGGACACCGAAGATCTCGCGCTTGCCCTGCGGGTCAAGATCGGTCGTCGGCTCGTCGAATACGATCAACTTGGGTCGCATCGCCAAGACGGCGGCGATCGACAGTCGCTGCTTCTCTCCGCCCGACAGCGTACTCGGATCACGCCTTTCGAAGCCGTGCAGACCCACCAACTCGAGCGCCTGGGCGACGCGGTCGCGCATCTGCTCGCGCGGCACGCCGAGCTGCTCCATGCCGAAAGCCACCTCGAGGGCGACGTTGGTAGAGAACAACTGCGCCTCGAAGTCCTGCGTCACCAAGCCGACGACGCCGGCCAGCGCGGCGACGTCCGCCTCCGAGCATTCGACGCCGTCGATCCAGACCTCACCGGTGAGGGTTCCCGCCTGGTAGCTCGGCACCGCCCGGTTCAAACAGCGCGCCAACGTCGTCTTGCCGGCGCCACTGGCACCCATGACGACGACCAATTCGCCGCAATGGATGCGCAGGTCGACACCGGCGAGCGCCGCCGTCGCAGCGCCCGGGTAGAAGAAGGACACCCCGCGCAGTTCGGCAAGCGGTGGCGTCGCCGGCTCGACGGACAGGCTCACAGGAGGGCCGTGCCGACGATGAGAAGGACGATGAACGGCGCCACCGCGATCGTAACCTGCACCGCGGCGATGCTTTCTCCC
Organism: Thermodesulfobacteriota bacterium; assembly: GCA_041743795.1. Taxonomy (GTDB): domain Bacteria; phylum Desulfobacterota; class Binatia; order HRBIN30; family CADEER01; genus CADEER01. The sequence continues at coordinate 886 of JBGTMF010000125.1, forward strand.
GGCACGGTCACGTAGCCGAGGGCGACCAGATTGCCTACCAACATGCCGCCCAGCGTCGCCAGCGCGACGACCGCCGCGCCCAGCCATCGCGTCATCGGTCGCCGCGGCGATTCGACGCGCAGTTCGTCGTAACTCAGCCCGCTGGCGCGAACGCGACCGTATACGGCGTGCAACAACAGCGGTGCGAGCACCAGCGACACTGCGAAGTTGTTGACGAAGACGATGTTGGCCAACGCCGCGAACGGCACGAAGCCGAGAGCGTTCAGTCCCCAGCCGATGACCAACGCACAAGCCGCCGAGGCGATCGCCAGGACGGCGGCAAAGCCCAACCACTGCGCCGCCGTCGATGGTGTCGGGTCTGCGTTGCTGAAGGCTCGCCAAAGCCGGTACGGCAGCAACCCGTAAAAGAAGTTACCGGCCGCGCCGAAGATGGCGCCGGGGCCGAAGCCACCGAAGAAGTCGCCGATGATGTTGCCGATCGCCGCGCCCCAGGCGGCGGCCGGGCCGAAGAGAAACGAGCAGAGGATCGGGATGGCGTTGGCCGGACGCAGCTCGGTGACGCCGGGGATCAGTGGCAACAGCTTGAAGGGAATCAGCAACGCGGCGAACAACGACGCGCTGATCGCCGTCAGGACGACCATGCGGGTGTTGCGCCACATCGAGAACAAACCAGTGCCGGACCGGCCTGCGCCGGCCCTGGCGACGCGCTTGTCGCCGTCGATCGCGGTCATCGCAGTTGATAGCGCAGGTCGGATAGAGTCATCTGTTCGTGCTCCGCCGTATCCGCCCGCTCCTTCACCATGAAGCTGGCGTCGTGATGCCCGTCGACGTGCGCCACCCGCAACCGCACCGGCATGTCCGGCTCGACGCGCGACGCCGGGACGTGCAAGACCCAGACACCAGAGCGGTATTCGCCGCTTTCGCGCGGATCATAGTGCAGTGCGAAGCCGTTGCCCCGCCAGCTGCGCGCCTCTTTGATGCGCCCGGTGTCGAACTCGAGTGCGAAGGCGCCGTCGACCCACAGCTGAGCCCGACCCGGCAGCGAACCGAGGACCGCCGTGTAGGCGAAGGCAGTGGCGGCTTTCGCCGGTGCCGGCGCGGTGTCCCACTCGACCGCTCCATCGCCGTCGTAGAGGTGCTCGACCCAGCCAGTGCTGGCGCCGCGGTAGTCGCCGTCCGTCGCCACGGTGTGGCTGGAGAAGACGACCTTCGCAAATCCGCTGACAATCTGTGCCGGCGGTTCGACGGCGGCCTCCGCGACGCCG
>JBGTMF010000126.1:0-13541 GCA_041743795.1 Thermodesulfobacteriota bacterium
TGGCGGCGACGCGCAACGTCGCGGCCCGCTCGCCGGCGATGACGATGTTGCCCGGAGCGTTGAAGTTGGCGATGTCGACCGCGCCCGCCTGCTCGGCGATTGCGGCGCGCACACCATCTTCCTCGACACCGAGTAGCGCCACCATGGCGCCCTGGTCATCGGGCACAGCTTCCTGCATATAGCGCCCGCGTTTGTGGACGAGCGCAAGAGCATCGGCGAACTCGATGGCGCCGGCAGCCACCGCGGCCGAGTACTCACCCAGGCTGTGGCCGGCGACGGCTGCGGGTTGCAGAGCCAGTGCTCGCTGCAATGCGACGCTGACCAAGAGGATCGCCGGTTGGGTGTTCTCGGTCAGGCGCAGCCGCTCCTCCGGCCCGTCGAGAATCACCGCCGACAGCGCGAAGCCGAGAATGCGATCGGCGCTGGCGAACAGCTCCCGCGCTTGCGCGGAAGCGGCGCAGAGGTCGGCACCCATGCCGACCTCCTGCGATCCCTGGCCGGGGAAAACGAAGGCGGTGGTTGCGAGACCCATGCGCGGTGATCTGTGATCAGGCGATGGTGATCGAGGGGTCGAGGTAAACGTCCTGGATGATGTTGAGCAGCTTGACGCCCTCGGCCATCGGACGTTGAAACGCCTTGCGTCCAGAGATCAATCCGGTGCCGCCGGCCCGCTTGTTGATGACCGCCGTCTTGGCGGCGTCGCCGAAGTCGTTTTTGCCCGACGCTCCGCCCGAATTGATGAGGCCCATGCGCCCCATATAACAGCCGGCGAGTTGATAGCGGGTGAGGTCGATGAGGTGGTCGCTGGTCAGTTTCTCATAGACCAGCTTGTGCGTCTTGCCGTACTTGAGCGCGTTATAGCCGCCATTCGTCTCCGGCTGCTTCTGCTTGATGATGTCGGCTTCGATCGTCACGCCCAGGTGATTGGCCTGGCTCGTCAGGTCGGCGGCAGCGTGGTAATCGACGCCGTCCACATTGAAACTGGAATTGCGCAGGTAGCACCACAAGATCGTCGCCATACCGAGTTCATGCGCCATTTGGAACGCCGAACTTACTTCCTGGATCTGCCTGGTGGACTCGTCGCTACCGAAGTAGATCGTCGCGCCGACGGCGGCGCAACCCATGTCGGCGGCCTGCTCGACGTTTGCGAACATGACCTGATCGTACTTGTTCGGGTAGGTCAGCAGCTCGTTGTGGTTGAGCTTCATGATGAAGGGAATCTTGTGCGCGTAGCGGCGGGCGACGGAGCCGAGGACACCGAGTGTCGTCGCCACCGCGTTGCAGCCGCCCTCGATGGCGAGCTCGATGATGTTCTGCGGATCGAAATAGAGCGGATTGGGCGCGAACGACGCACCGGCGCTGTGTTCGATGCCTTGGTCGACAGGCAGAATCGACACATATCCGGTGCCGGACAGCCGACCGCCGTCGTAGATCGACTGCAGGTTGCGCAGGACGGGGATCGGGCGGTCGCTGGCTGCGAGCACACGGTCGACGAAGTCTGGACCGGGCAAGACCAGCTGAGCCTTGTCGATGGTCTGGCAGGTGTGGCTGAGGAGGCTGTCTGCCTCGCCGCCGAGAAGCTCCGCGATCGAACTCATCGTTCCCCTCCGAATTATGTGCTTGACCAACCCGAAATAGGCGGACCGCTCGCCCGCTAATTACGTTTCGTATGCTGATTCGAGGGGGCTCGCAAGATTGGCGCCGCGCGCTCCCGCAAGCGTCGTCCGCGGTGCCTTGCGGCGCGGGGAGGGCGGCTGCTAGTGCTCGGCGCTCGCGAGAGTGGCGGAATTGGCAGACGCGCTAGACTTAGGATCTAGTGGGGAGACCCGTGGGGGTTCAAATCCCCCCTCTCGCACTCGCCTTCCTTTCGCCGAGGATGACTCGCCCATCCATTCGGCGCCCCGCCGAGGCAAATCAGCTCGCCCTACTTTCGCGCGGCCGAAAATAGAGTAGCGTACAGAGCCCGCCTCATTGCGGGCAATCGGCATCTCCTGCGCGGTCTCGTTCACCTTGAATAAGCGCAGGTGCTAGGTTAGGGGAATCAAACGGTATTCGAATGGCGAATGTACAGGTTGAAACGGTCGATGCGGTGCGGCGACGCCTGCTGATCGAGGTCCCGGCACAGCAGGTCACGATGGAGTTCGATCGCGCGTTTTCGGAGTTGGCGCAGACGGCGACCGTGCGTGGTTTTCGCCGCGGCCGGGTTCCGCGCACCGTGCTCGAACGGATTGCGGGCGATCGGTTGCGCGCCGAGGTGTTCGAGCGGCTGGTGCAGGATTCTTTTCTCGACGCGTTGCGCGACGAGAACATCGAACCGGTGGGATCGCCCGAGATTTCCACTGAGGCGGCAGCCCAATCAGGCCAGCCCCTGCGGTACTCCGTGACGATCGAGATCAAGCCCGAGGTGACCGTCGGCCCCTACGACGGCGTCGCCGTCGAGCGTCCGCTGCGCATGATCGGCGACGACGACGTCGACGGCTACCTCGAGCAGGCGCAGCAGTCGGCGGCGCGCATCGAGCCGATCACCGACCGCGCCGTGGCGCAGGCGGACGACGTCGCGACGGTCGACTACGAGGCGCGCGTCGGCGATCGATTGATCGGCAAAGGCGACGACCGGCTGGTGATGGTCGGCGGCGACGACGTGGTGGAAATGGGTGCGCACCTGACAGGCGTCGAAGTCGGATCGACCACGGAATTCACCATCGTATACCCAGATGACTTCAGCAACGCCGACCTGGCCGGCAAGACAGTCGCCTTCAAGGCCACCGTCAAGGCTGTTGGCGAACGCCGTCTGCCGCCGATCGACGATGACTTCGCCAAGGCCTACGGCGGATTCGACGTCCTGGAAACGATGAAGAATCGCGTCCGCGAAGAGTTGAAGGCACACGCCGAACGCGCCGCCGACAACGCCGCGCGATCGGCGGTGATCGAGTCACTCCTGCGTGAGAACGAGTTCGAGGTTCCGCAAGCCATGGTCGACCGCCGCGCCGACAGTATGGTCAGTGAGTTTCTCGCCAGTGGGGCGCAACGACGGCCGCCGGCCCGTCAGGAACAGGAGATACGCGAGCGGCTTCGTCAGGAACTCGAGCCGCGCGCGCGCCAACAGGTGCGCGCCAACTTGTTGCTCGAGTCGATTGCCCGCGCCGAAGCGATCGAAGTATCGGAAGACGAAATCGCGGCGGCGATCGAACATCAGATCGAACACGCGGGGGCATCGGGGGAGCAGTTGCGCACCCTGTATGACGACCCGGCGGCTCGTTCGGGACTGCGCCTGCAGATGCTGCGCGAACGCGCTCTCGACCGGGTAATGGAGAAGGCAAACGTTCGAACAGTCGAAGAAAAGTCGAGCGTTGCCGGAACCCAGGGAAACGGGTAGTATCCACTAACGTGCAGCAGACGGGCGGGCCCCTCGTATGAACTTGATCCCCATCGTCGTCGAGCAAACCGGACGCGGTGAACGGTCGTTCGACATTTTCTCGCGCCTCCTCAAGGATCGCATCGTCATCCTCGGTTCGCCGATTACTGACGACGTGGCCAACGTAATCACGGCCCAATTGTTGTTTCTCGAATCCGAGGATCCCGAGCGGGAGGTGCATTTTTACATCAACTCGCCGGGCGGTTCGGTAACGGCCGGCTTGGCGATCTACGACACGATGCAATACATTCGCCCCCAGATCTCCACTTTGTGTCTCGGCCAGGCCGCCAGCATGGCGGCATGGCTGTTGGCCGCCGGGGCGGAGGGAAAGCGGTATACTTTGCCGCACGCGCGGATCATGATTCATCAGCCACTCGGTGGCGTCCGTGGGCAAGCGGTCGATATCGACATCCAGGCGAAAGAAATTCTCCGTTTGCGCGAGTCCCTCAACAGTATCCTGCAAAAGCACACGGGGCAGAGCTTGAAGCGAATCGAAAAAGATACGGACAGAGATATGTTCATGACCGGGAAGCAGGCCGTCGAGTATGGTCTGGTGGACGAGTTGATCGTGGCACGATCGAACAAAAAATCGTGAGCGGGTGGCATGGCCAAACACAGTGATGATCGCGGTGGCAATCTCGTTTGCTCTTTCTGTGGAAAGAGTCAGGACGAAGTCCGGAAGTTGATCGCCGGACCAACGGTTTACATCTGCGACGAGTGCATCGATCTCTGCAACGACATCATCGCCGAGGAATGCGATCAGGACGAAAACCTGACTTCCGCGTCGGCGGTGCCAAAGCCGGCTGAGATCAAGAAGGTGCTCGACCAGTACGTCATCGGCCAGGAGCAGGCCAAGCGCGTGCTCTCGGTTGCCGTTCACAACCACTACAAGCGGATCGACTCGCAGCTTGTGACCGGCGACGTCGAGTTGCAGAAGTCGAACATTCTCTTGGTCGGCCCGACCGGATCGGGCAAGACTCTGTTGGCGCAAACGCTCGCGCGCTTCTTGCAGGTCCCCTTCACCATCGCCGATGCCACCAGCCTGACCGAGGCGGGCTACGTCGGTGAGGACGTCGAGAACATCATTCTCAGCCTGTTGCAGAATGCCGATTACGACGTCGAGAAGGCGCAGCGTGGTATCGTCTACATCGACGAAATCGACAAGATCTCGCGCAAGGGCGACAACCCTTCGATCACCCGTGACGTCTCGGGCGAAGGGGTGCAGCAGGCGCTGTTGAAGATCATCGAAGGTACGACGGCGAGCGTTCCGCCGAAGGGTGGCCGCAAGCACCCGCAGCAGGAGTTCCTGCAGGTCGACACATCGAACATCCTGTTCATCTGCGGTGGCGCCTTTGTAGGCCTGGAAGACCTGATCCGGCGCCGCGTCGGCATGAAGGGCATCGGATTCGGTGCGGATATCGAAGGCAAGCGCGAGTCGAAGCGCTCGATGCTGCACGAGGTGCAGACCGAGGATCTACTCAAGTTTGGCTTGATTCCGGAGTTCATCGGCCGCTTGCCTGTGATCGCGACGCTGGACGAGCTGGACGAGCACGACCTCGTGCGCATCCTCAAAGAACCGAAGAACGCGCTGACGCGCCAATACCAGAAGCTCTTCGACATGGAGGGCGTGCATCTGAAGTTCACGGATGGCGCACTCGAAGCCATCGCGCGCGAAGCGCTGCGCCGCAAGTCGGGCGCTCGCGGTCTGCGCGCGATCCTGGAAGATACGATGTTGGATGTGATGTACGACATCCCATCACAGCCGAACATCAAGGAAGTACTGATCGCCGAAGAGGTGATCACGAATCGCGAACAGCCGATCGTTCTCTATCAAAAGGCGGCTGAGACGGCCTGATTACATCGGGCCCGATGAGGGACCCAATCTGATGCTCTTTCGCAACGACAAGAAAGACGAAGGCGGGCCGGACCGCGGTCCGGAACTCGTCGTTCCTCTTCTCCCCCTGCGGGACATCATCGTTTTCCCGCACATGGTTGTACCGCTCTTCGTCGGGCGCCAGAAGTCGATCAAGGCGCTCGAGGAGGCGATGAACAAGCAGAAATTCATCCTTCTCGCCGCGCAGCGCGAGGCCAAGACCAACGAACCGAGCGAAGACGACATCTACCGTGTCGGGACGCTGGGCTCTGTCGTGCAACTGTTGCGGTTGCCGGACGGCACCGTGAAGGTACTCGTCGAGGGCAAGAAACGCGCCCGTGTTCTACGCTATCTCGACGAGGCGGATTACTTCCTGGTCGAAGCGGAGGAGGTCGTCGAGAGCTGCCCGAAGACCACCGAGATTGAGGCACTGACGCGCTCGATCAACTCCACGTTCGAGCACTACGTCAAGTTGAACAAGAAGATTCCACCAGAAATGATCATGTCGGTCGCGTCGATCGACGAGCCGGCGCGCCTGGCCGATACGATTGTCGCCCACCTCGGGATCAAGCTCGAGGAGAAGCAGGCCCTGCTCGAGATCGAGAATCCGGCCGAGCGACTCGAACGCGTCCTCGGCAACATGCGCTCCGAAATCGAGATCCTCGAGGTCGAGAAGCGCATCCGTACTCGGGTCAAGAAGCAGATGGAGAAGACCCAGAAAGAGTACTACCTCAACGAGCAGATGCGGGCGATCCAGAAGGAGCTCGGCGAGAAGGACGAATTCAAGAACGAGATCCAGGAGCTCGAAGAGAGCATTCGGCAGAAGAAGATGAGCGCCGACGCCAAGGAAAAGGTGGAGAAGGAGCTCAAGAAGCTGAAAATGATGTCGCCGATGTCCGCCGAGGCGACGGTGGTGCGCAATTACATCGACTGGATCATTTCGCTGCCGTGGGAAGAGTATACCGACGACCTGCTCAACTTCGACGAGGCGGAGAAGGTTCTCGACGAGGACCACTTCGGCTTGGAGAAGGTGAAGGAGCGGATTCTGGAGTATCTGGCGGTGCAATCGCTGGCCGGTCAGATGAAGGGCCCGATCCTCTGCCTGGTCGGCCCTCCCGGAGTCGGTAAGACATCCCTGGGTCGGTCGATTGCACGCTCGACCGGGCGAAAGTTCGTACGAATCTCTCTCGGCGGTGTGCGCGACGAAGCGGAGATTCGCGGCCACCGGCGGACCTATATCGGCGCGCTCCCCGGCAAGGTGATCCAGTCGATGAAGAAGGCTGGCTCAGGCAATCCGGTGTTCCTGCTCGACGAAGTCGACAAGATGTCGACCGATTTCCGTGGCGACCCGTCGTCGGCGCTGCTCGAGGTGTTGGATCCTGAACAGAACTCGACGTTCAACGACCACTATCTCGACGTCGACTACGATCTCTCGAAGGTGATGTTCATCACCACAGCCAATACCCTCGACGGAATTCCGCGGCCGCTGCAGGACCGCATGGAGATCATTCGCATCGCCGGGTACACCGAGGAGGAGAAGCACGGGATCGCTCGGCGCTACCTGGTGAAGAAGCAGCGTGAGGCGAATGGCCTCGAGGAGAAGAACATCGAGATCTCCTCATCGGCGCTGACGCGAATCATCCGATTCTACACGAAGGAGGCCGGAGTTCGGAATCTCGAACGCGAGATCGCCGCGGTGTGCCGCAAGGCGGCCGTCGAAGTGATCCGCAAGAACCGCGAGGCGCTCGTCCGCGTCACGACGAAGAATCTGGCGAAGTACCTCGGCCCGCCGCGATACCGGTACGGCAAGGCGGAGGAGGAAAATCGCGTCGGGATGGCCACAGGGCTGGCGTGGACGGAGTTGGGCGGGGAACTGCTGACGACGGAAGTGACGATTCTCCCGGGCAAGGGCAAGCTGACTATTACCGGTCGCCTCGGTGACGTGATGCAGGAGTCGGCGCAGGCGGCGCTCAGCTATGTTCGATCGCGGGCACACGAACTCAAGCTGGAGAAGGATTTCTACCAGCGGGTTGACATCCACATCCACGTCCCCGAAGGCGCCATCCCCAAAGACGGGCCGTCGGCAGGTATCACCATGGTGACCGCTCTGACCTCGGCACTGACCGGGATTCCAGTGCGCCACGACGTAGCGATGACCGGCGAGGTGACCTTGCGCGGCCGGGTGTTGCCGATCGGTGGCCTCAAGGAAAAGGTCCTCGCGGCGCACCGGGGCGGCATCAAGAAGATCCTGGTACCCGAGGAGAACGTGAAGGACTTCGAGGATATCCCAGCCAACGTGCTGCGGACGGTGGAGTTGGTGCCGGTGAGCCATATGGACCAGGTGCTGCGACAGGCCCTGGCGCTCTCCGACCCCGAGGCGTTCCTGGTGCCGATGGAGGTCCCGCCGGCGAGCAGCGCCTTTGCCGATCGGGCGACGGACACGAGTACCGATGTGACGGCGCATTGAGATAGGAGGGCAGTCGGGCTTGACCGCGGTGTGTAGCGTTTGTTATTGGATTTGGCCTCTATGTGGCAGGGGGTGGTATGACGAAAGCTGAATTGGTCGAGACGGTTGCAAGTAAAGTAGATCTCCCCCGCGCTGTCGCGGAGCGGGCCGTCAATACGATGTTCGACGAGGTGACCGAGGCCCTGCGGCAAGGGGACAAAGTCAATATCTCGGGCTTCGGCACATTCTCGGTATCGGAGCGCAAGGCGCGGACCGGTCGCAACCCCAAGACGGGGGAGTCGATCGAGATAGCCGCCTCGCGGGCCGCAAAGTTCAAGGCTGGAAAGACCCTCAAAGACAGCCTGAAGTAGCAAACCCTCAAGGCTCGGAGTCCAAAGACCCCGACCACGGGCGGTTAGCTCAGCGGGAGAGCATCGGCCTTACAAGCCGCAGGTCATCCGTTCAAATCGGATACCGCCCATTCCGTGAGAGTATGCACGTCGGCGGCCGATGCGCAGGAGCAGATCGGGCTGGGCCCGATCTGCGAGTCCATCGGAGCGCGAAGCGCGGACGGGGACAAATGGGGAAAGGCCCATCCGCCTTACAAGCCGCAGGTCATCCGTTCAAATCGGATACCGCCAATGCCCCCTCGCCTGAGCCTCTGGCCGAGGCCGTTCCCTGGTCAACCCATTGAGAAAGTATGCCGGGAACGGACCGTTAGCGGCCCAGCTGGGCGGCTTCCTGCGACGAGGGCAGCACCTCGGATCCGCGTGCCCTGGAGAAGAAGGCAGGGAAGGGACAAAAGGTCGGGCGAGGGGGGCGGAAACAACGTAAAAGTTCCTTTTGCCAACCGTGTAGGGTTGCTCTCCTCAGCGGGACCCTGTATCAGAACGGTTTCCCGTCGAGGGCGAGAAGTCCGCGAAGGGAGAATAGGGGTGGTAGTTCAGCCCGGTTAGAACGCCGGCCTGTCACGTCGGAGGTCGCGGGTTCAAATCCCGTCCACCCCGTTTTTATTATCTCCCGCTCAACCGGCGGGAGCTGCGAGCGAGAGACGACAATGAAGTACACGAAAATGCTGTCGCGCGAGGCCGCTCTGGCGCAGCGCCAGTGGTATGTCATCGATGCCGGCGACCAGGTGCTCGGCCGCGTTGCCACCCGGGCGGCGAGTCTGCTGCGTGGCAAGGGGAAGGCGAGTTTTACCCCCCACGTCGATTGCGGCGACTTCGTCGTCGTCGTCAACGCCGCCAACGTGCGACTCACCGGCGCAAAGGAAACCGACAAGCGGTACTACCGCCACAGCGGGTATCCCGGCGGACTGACATCAATGCCGGTCGCCGACATGCGCGAGCGCCATCCGGACCGCTTGGTGCGGCTGGCGGTAGTGGGAATGCTGCCGAAGAACCGTCTCGGCCGGCAATTGGCTTCGAAGCTGAAGGTGTACGAGGGCGGCGATCATCCGCACGCCGCGCAACAGCCGCAAACCGTCGACCTGACGGGTGGGAAGTGAGCCATGAGTGAAGAGTCCACGATTTTCGTAACGACCGGCAAGCGAAAGACCGCGATTGCCCGCGTGCGACTGACGCCGGGCGACGGACGCGTCATCGTCAACAAGCGATCGCTAGAGGACTATTTCGGCCGGCCGACATCGCGCATGATCGTCGAGCAACCGCTCGTCCTCACCGAAACCAAGGGCAAGTACGATGTCAACGTGAATGTCTGCGGCGGCGGCATCTCGGCGCAGGCGGCGGCGATTCGCCACGGAGTGACGCGCGCGCTACTCGAGGCCAATCCCGACTTCCGCCCGACCCTGAAGAAGGTCGGTTACATCACGCGTGATCCACGCAAGGTCGAACGCAAGAAGTACGGACGTCACAAGGCGCGCAAGCGGCCGCAGTACTCGAAGCGTTAGTCCGCACACTGCCCGCTCCGGACAGGGCGTCCGCTGCTTGGCCACACTTCGCCACGCCTGCGTGCGAACACTTCGGGCTGCGGTGGCGAGGCCGCGGTATGGCTTCGCGCCGCCGTCAGGTTCTGCGCTTCACTCGCTGTACATGTACAGGGCGACGCCGAGCATTGCGTAGATTGCGTTGGCCGCCCACGCCGCGAATAGCGGCGGCAGTGTCCCGGTTTGGCCGAGTGACGTCGAAAGGCCGAGAACCACCCAATAGAGAAAGCCGACCGCGACGCCGACGCCGACGATGGCGGCAATGCTGGGATGGCGCCGCAAGCGGCCGGCAATCGGGATGGCGACGAAGGCGAGTACCGCGTTGGCAAATGGCAGCGCCAGCTTGAGGTGCAAGTCGACCAAGTAGTGGGAAGCATCGATGCCCTTGCCGTTGAGGGCGTCGATGCGGTCGCGCAGTAGGCCATAGCTCAGCTCTTCGGGCTCTCTCTGCACTTCGAGGAAGTCGTCGATCGATTCCGGCAGGATACTGCCGTCCTTGGCAACCGGTTGGTTGCGCGGAGTTTCCTCGTCGAGGATATGCTCGATCGATTCCGGGGCCAGCTTCCAGCGGTCGTTGCGCCACTGTGCCTTCGGGATGTCGATGACGCTGCGCAGGTGGAAGCCGTCTTCGACGGACGCGAAGCGGTAGATCAGCAGGCCGTGCACGGTCTGCGACGCGCGGTCGACGTAGTCGATACTGTAGAATCCACTCGAACCGTGGTACCAGATCTCGCGCTCGCGGAAGATGCCACGCATGCCGCGATCGCGGATCTCGACGTTGTTGACGTATTGGAACATCCGCGAGCAGTAGGGAACGACGGTCTCGTTCCACGCCAGCGCCGCGGCACTGATGCCGATCGCGCAGACCATGATCGGTGCCGCCGTCTGCACCAAGCTGATGCCGCTCGTGCGCAAGGCGACGATCTCGTTGTGCCGCGCGATCAAGCCGAGACTCATCAAGACTCCGACGACCACGGCCGGCGGTGTGATCTGCGTCAGCATGAGCGGGATCTTGAAGAGCATGTAGCGCGCCGCCTCGCTGAACGTCGCGTTGTGGCGCAGAAATATATCCATGCGGTCGAAGGTATCGATGATGATGTAGAGCAAGACGAACGACAGCAGGAGCGGCACGAAGACGCCGAGGAACTGCCGCGTAAGGTAGCGGCTGAGAATCGAAAGCGGTGCGAAGGATGGCGCGATCATCAGAGTGGAGTTCCGCGCCGTCACACCGGCTGGGGATCGCGTCGGCGTTGCAGGAGAGTGCGAATGCGGGTGACCCACAGCGGCTGCCCCGCGGTCATCTCGCGCGCCGCGCGCGACAGCAGGTAGGTGGCAATCGTTGCCAGGACTGCATTCGGGATCCACACCGCGACCAGGGGATGGACAGCGCCGCGCTCTCCCAGGTTCTGCCCCAGCGTGAGCAGTAGGTAATAAAGGAATATGAGGGCGAGGCTGAGCGAGAAGCCGCGCGAGTGTACCGAACGCGTGGGCTGAATGCCGAGTGGTACGCCGATCGCCGCGAAAACGAGGCAGGCGAATGGGATGGCGATCTTGCGGTGGAACTCGACGCGTTCGATGAAGGTCGGTTCTCCGGCGGCGGCTTTGCTGGAGATCGCCTGGCGCAACTCAGTCATGCGCAACTCGCTGACGTCCTTTTCGCGCGCCTGCAACTGGGCCAAGGCGAGACTCAGGTCGAGGTTGATGTCCATCTTCTGGAACGTCGTATCCTCGAAGCCTTTGCCCTTGCGGGCGATGCTGTAGATGCCGCCGTCGAGCAGTCGCAGCGTGAGAAACTGCTCGTCGGGCCGACTGTAAATGACGCCGGAATGGGCGTAGACGGTATTGACGGCGGCCGTGGCATGGACGCCGGTAGGCGCTGTCCCTGGATCCGGCAATGGCCCGCTCTCCTCGCTCGCCGCGGCCTTGGGTACTCGCTGGTCGGAGACGAGAATCCCGAACAAGCGGTTGCCGGGCGGCTCGATGTGATCCACGTAGATCACCAGGCCGGCGAAGTCGTCGTTGAAGACCTTGGGTTTGATACCTGCGCTGGCGCGCGCCTTGACGATGTCGTAGAGCCCGGTGCGTAGTAGCCCGTTGCCCCACGGGCGAGCGTAGACCGACAGGAAGAAGGTCAGGACGGCGGCGGCCATGGCGAATCCCGCCACCGGTAGGAGCAGACGGTACAGACTGAATCCGGACGCGCGCAGTGCGATGATCTCACTGTCGGAGGACAATCTGCCAAAAGCGACGAGAATGGCGAGAAGCAGCGCCATCGGCAGGGTTACTTCCAGAAACGCCGGCAAGATGTAGGAGAAGAGCTTGATCATCTCGAACAGAGGTACGCCGCGATTGACTACCATCTCGACCAACTTGAGGATTCGCACGATGAGCAAGATGGACGTAAAGACGCCGATTCCTAGAAGGAATGGAACTGCGAGTTCCCGCAGTACGTACCGATCGACGATTTTCACTGAGGGGAAGCGTAGTGAATGAGTCGCGCCGTGTAAACGCGGGCGGCGAACGGTGGATCTACGGCACGCACGCCATCGAGCGCCGGCTGACCGTGAATCCCGCGTCGGTCCGCATGCTTTACCTCGGTGGGCGGTCGTCACCGCGTCGCCGCGAGCTATCGGAATTGGCGCGCGGTCAGAAGATCGCGGTGCGCGAGGCCGACGAGGGGACGCTGCGCAAGTACGCCGGCTCTGAATCGCATCAAGGCGTCGTCGCACTGGTTGCGGCGTTTGAGTACTGCGAATTGAAGGAACTGATGCAGGGAGGGCGTTCGATCCTCGTCCTCGACCAGATCCAGGATCCGCAGAACCTGGGCGCCCTGTTGCGCACCGCCACCGCCGCCGGCTTTGCCGGTGTCGTATTGCCGGAGCGGGGCGCCACTGGCGTGACAGGGGCGGTGGAGAAGGCGTCGGCGGGGACAGTCAACGACGTCGGCGTCTGCCGCGTCGTCAATCTGGTTCGTTGCCTCGACCAACTAGCAGAGGTCGGCTATTGGCGTCTCGCCCTGGTGCCAGGTGACGTGCCCAGTCTCTTCAATCAGGAGATCCCTCAACCCGTCGCGTTGGTATTGGGCGGCGAAAGCGGCATCCGTCGCCTGGTCCTCGAGCACTGCGACCTGACGGCGTCGATCCCCCAGGTCGGGCCGGTGGAGTCGCTCAACGCCTCGGTGGCCGGCGCGGTAGCGATGTACGAGGTGCTGCGGCAGCGCTTGCATCGGGAGAGGTGATCCGGCATCGTCGGCCGACGATGCCGCTGGTTCGGACCTGGCGAAGTGTGGCGCGCTTCTCGGCGCACGCTCTCCCCGCGCTCCGCCCCATCTCTCGTAGATCTGGTTTTCCTCCCCAGTGACTGTTTGGGCGATGCCACAAGCCGGTGGGTTGTTCCCGTTCCGGTGGCGTGCCCGGTTGAGGGATTCATGAACCGTCGTTCCTGGAGGCTTCGCGGCCTCCTGTTGGTCTTCGTTGCCATCGGCTGGCCGGTGCACGTCATCGCGCCGGCCCGCGGCGACGATTCCGATCTCGAGCAGATCAAGAGCCAGATGCAGCAGCTGATCCGGCAGAACGCCGAGCAGCAGCGTCTGATCGAACAGTTGCAACTCAAACTGGATGCCATCGAGGCGCGCCGGCCGGGTGCGGCAGCGCCCGCGCCCGAGGAGATGGCGGCGGATTCTGCCGCCGTGCCAACGCCGCTGGATCCGGCCGGTGCGCTCGATGCCGCAATCGGCGCGTTGGATGAAGGCGAGGCGGATTCACGCAGTGATGCCGACATCGCTTTGGACCGAGCAATGGATGCGCTCGACGCGAGCACGGGAGATGCCCAGCCCGTCGTTTCGCAGCGCCGCCTCGGCGGC
>JBGTMF010000127.1:0-6016 GCA_041743795.1 Thermodesulfobacteriota bacterium
GCGCGCAGTTCCGCTTCGCCGGCGCGTCCCTGGCCCTCGTCGATCACCTCGCGCTCGACGGCGGGGACGACGAGGATCTCGTCGCACTGCTCCCGCAGCAGCTCCACCTGTCCGACAGCGGCCAGCGAGATGAGCGGGCCACTGTCGACGACCGCGGTCACGGAGCCGGCTTTTCAGATCCCAACGTGTCCAGCTCGCGCTCGAGCCAACCGGGCTCGTACTCGCAGGTGGGCACGCGATGCGCGGCGAGCACGGCCAGGAAGTCGCGGTAGCTCTGCCCGAGCAGATCCGCCCCTTGTCGCACGCTCACGCGCCCGCAGCGCACCCAGTCGAGCACCAGCGCCTGCTTGGCGTCGGCCGCGGCCTGTGCCTCGTCGCCGAGCACCTCGTCGAACAGCGCGTCGGGCAACTCCCACTCCACCCGCACCACTTTGCTCATGTACGCTCCTCGCCACCGGTGTGGGCGACCAGAGCCTCGCCGACGTCGATTATGCGCTGCTGCGGGTGGTGCAGCAGGCGCGAGACGGTCTCCAGCACTCGCCGTGCGCGGCCGACCGGCCCCTTGCCGCGCTTTTTCGATTCCTCGCGCCCTACCAGGAAGTCGGCGCTCACCGCCAGCGCATCGGCAAATGCAGCGAGCTGATCGGCCCGGAGCGCCACCGGCTCGCGCTCCCGGTAGGTGATTACGCGATGGGTGGTGCCGAGCCGCTCGACGAGCTGTTGCTGGGTGAGTCCGGCTTGCTGGCGCGCCAGCGCCAGGCGTTCACCGAAGAAAGGTCGCCTGCTCTTCGTGGGTCGTCCCCCGGCCATGAACGCATCATAGCGCGTGGTCCAGATATGCGCGATATCTTGCATGGACACACATAACACGTGTATTCCCGGCGTCGGTCAACCAATGCGACCGCGCGCTCTTGACAGGGTTTCGCAGGGTGGGGTTTCCGTGACACGGATTCCTGAGACAGAGATCGAGCGACTCAAGCGAGATCACCGCAAGGCTAGGTTCGGGGCATCGGTCTCGTCGCGTTCGGTAGCAGCATTGCGACGAGCCCTTCGGCATGCACCTTTACCCAGCGATCGGCGGTAGGCTCGATACCGGTCAGCAGGCGGGCTTCGGGGGCGTTCACGTAGACGAGCGATGCGGCGCCGACGAGCACGTAGTGGAACAACCGGTCGTCGATCGGCGCCGCAATTCCCGCCTTTCGCAGCTGGCGCCACAGCCGGCGAACTACGCCGTACAGCGGTTTCACGTGCCGCTCGGTCATCCATGTGAGACGGGCGCTCGCCGCTGTCGCCTCGTGCACCATGATCTGGTTCAGTTCGGGATGCGCCGCCGCGAAGTGGACGAAACGGCGGATCATCTCTGCGAAGGCGGCCGCCGTCTCCGCCGTGTCGCCGGCCCCGCGCAGCACCTTGGGCGGCCCCACTCCCTGCATCGCCTCCGCGAGTGCGGCGAACAGGTGGTCGACCGCCGCCGACCAGAGCGCTTCCTTCGATTCGAAGTGGTAGTTGATCTGCGGCTGATGGGCACCGATGCGCTGGGCGATCGCCCGCGTCGAAGCGCCGTCGAAGCCTTTGGCGCCGAACTCCAGCAACGCCGCCTCGAGTAGGTGCTCGCGAATGTCGTCGCGCGTTGCGCGGGGGCGGCGGCGTACCTTTCGCTTGCTTTCCCTCACGTCGTCACGATAGCCTATTATCACGTGATAATACAGCTTGAGGAGGAGATCGTGAAACTACTGCCCCTGGCTCCTGAGCCTTTCGTCGCCCCCACCGATCGCGACATGCAGCCGTCGGAGCGGCGCGAGTTCGTCCGCACGCACCGCACCTGCGTCTTCGGTTATGCGCGGCGCGCTGACGGTCCGTCGATGTCGATCGTCTACTACATTCCGACGGACGGCGACGAATTACTGATCTCGACGATGGCTGAGCGCGCCAAGGCAAAGGCGCTGGCTCGTTCCGGGAAGGTGAGTCTCTGCATTCTCGACGAGCGGTGGCCGTTCGCCTACCTACAGGTTTATTGCGATGCGAGGGTCGACACCGACCCCGATCTCGTCGTCGACGTCATGATGGCGGTCGGCGGACGGATGTCAGGTGAACCTCTCCCCGAGGAGGCGCGGCCGGTCGTGCAGGCGATGGCGAAGGAGGAAGGTCGGGTGGTGCTTCGTTGCCGGCCGTACTCCACGTTCGCCCAGCCGCCGCGGCACCTGCATCGCAATGACCAGGAGGAGAAGATCACCCACTGGATCACCGCCGCGATGCCGTGGGACGCGCCTGACAATGAGCCGATGAGTTGACCATCCGACAACGTTGTCGCTCCGCTCCGCCGCGAGAAATCTACCGGGGGATACGCGACTCACCGGAGCGTTTGCGCGAGGCCGTTGCTCCTGACGAATGCCCGTGAACTGGACGGACCAGGGACGACTCAGCCCAACGATCAATCAGCGTTGAAAAGGGACGCAAATACGGTCTGTACAGGTGTCGCCAAATGAGAATGGGAACTCGCTGACGCCGCAACAGTCCTCGTTGGTTTCGCACGCCGATCCAGTAGGCCTGCAACACCTTCCAGCCAGCGCACGCCCCGCCACAAGCTGGAGCTCCCCGCATTCTAGCTCATCACAGCACGCGAATTCGAGGAACCTGGAGCTACCACATGAATTTCCGACCTCACCGCAGTTTCGACATTCCGGATCGAAAGGGATGAGCTGATCGGCCTTGTCGCTGTGGCAGCATCGCTTTTCAATGCACTCAACGGTTCCGACGCAACAGATCTCCGTACATCCCTCGTAACACCCAACATCGGGATCGCCTACGTCACACGCCTCGCCGCGGTCGACGACACCGTCGCCGCAGATCGTCGGGCAACCGTCTAGGCTGGCGCGAACCGTCCGTACGACATCGCCCACGGTGACCTGACCGTCGCCACCGGAGTCGGCGGTAGGGCAGGCAGCTAACGGCGTCTCGCCCATCAAGATTCGCACTGCGACGACGATCTCGGCGACGATGACCTCGCCGTCGCCGTCACAGTCTCCGGGGCAAGTTGCGCCGAAGATTGGGCCCGCCCCCAAGATGGTCCCGACCACCAGAACGGTGAAAATCCGAACGAGCAGCTGCCCCACCCACAACATGTCCCGGACTATCTGCCCTGGGGAGAGATCCTGTCAAGGACGGCCTTGCGGGGGGTTACGGGGCGTGTGCCCGACTGCCCGAGTTGCGACGGTCTCAGGCTGTATTCTCCGCCGGTCCGCTGCGCTGTGTTCAAAATACTTGTCCGATCCGTATGCTGGATGTCGTGACTCGTACGCGGCATCTCCGCAGAATCCCGGAATAGCCCCAACGACGAAGGCCCGACATCCTCGGGAGGGTGTCGGGCCTTCGCAACTATATGCAGGCGAGCTGCCTTACATGTCGTCCATGTCCATGTCGGGCATACCACCGCCACCCGATTTCTTGTCGACCTTTTCGGTGACGGCTGCTTCCGTGGTGAGGAGCAGGCCGGCGACCGAGTTGGCGTTTTGCAGTGCCGTGCGCACCACCTTGGTCGGGTCGATGATGCCCATCTTGATCATGTCGCCGAACTCTTCGGTGCGCGCGTTGAATCCGTAGGCGCCCTTGCCGCTCTGGATCTTGTCGAGCACCACCGAGCCCTCGTGGCCGGCGTTCTCGGCGATGCGCCGTGCCGGTTCTTGGATTGCGCGGCGAATGATGTTGATGCCGATTCGGTCGTTGTCGCTCGCCTTGAACCCTTCGAGCGCCGCCGCGGCACGCACCAGAGCGACACCGCCGCCAGGAACGATTCCCTCTTCGACGGCAGCGCGGGTTGCGTGCATGGCGTCTTCGACGCGCGCCTTCTTTTCCTTCATCTCGATTTCGGTGGCCGCGCCGACGCGGATTACCGCGACGCCGCCGACCAACTTGGCGAGCCGTTCCTGCAGCTTCTCGCGGTCGTAGTCGGACGTAGTCTCATCGATCTGGTTGCGGATCTGTCCGACGCGTCCCTCGATCTCGGCCTTCTTGCCGGCGCCGTCGATGATCGTTGTCGCGTCCTTGTCTATGACCACCCGCTTGCAGCGACCGAGTTCCTTGAGGCCGATGCCATCGAGCTTGATGCCGAGTTCTTCGGCAACCATGCGCCCGCCGGTGAGGATGGCGATGTCTTCCAGCATCGCCTTGCGGCGATCGCCGAATCCCGGTGCCTTGACCGCGGCGCCGGAGAGGGTGCCGCGGATCTTGTTGACCACCAACGTCGCCAGGGCCTCGCCCTCGACGTCTTCGGCAATCAGCAGGAAGGGCTTGCCCGACTTGGCGATCTGCTCGAGGATCGGCAGCAGGTCCTTCATCGCGCTGATCTTCTTCTCGTGGATCAGGATGTACGGATCCTCGAGCACCGTTTCCATGCGATCGGGATCGGTGACGAAGTAGGGCGACAGGTAGCCGCGGTCGAACTGCATTCCCTCGACAACTTCCAGGGTGGTCTCGAGGCTCTTCGCTTCCTCGACCGTGATGACCCCTTCCTTGCCGACCTTGTCCATCGCCTCGGCGATGATGTCGCCAACCGTCTCGTCTCCGTTTGACGAAACGGTGCCGACCTGGGCGATCTCATCGCGGCCCTTGGTCGACTTGGAGAGTCCCTTGAGCTCTTCGAGGACCCGAGCAACGGCCTTGTCCATGCCGCGCTTGAGGGTCATCGGGTCGTGGCCGGCGGCCACCAGCTTCGAGCCCTCGGTGAAGATCGCCCGTGCCAGTACGGTTGCCGTGGTGGTGCCGTCGCCGGCGACGTCGGAAGTCTTCGAAGCGACTTCCTTCACCATCTGGGCGCCCATGTTCTCGAATTTGTCTTCGAGCTGGACCTCCTTGGCGACGGTCACTCCGTCCTTGGTCACCGTCGGGGCGCCCCAGGACTTTTCAATCAGTACATTGCGGCCCTTGGGGCCCAACGTCACGGTCACGGCGTCGGCGAGGATGTTGACACCCCGGGCCATCCGCGCGCGCGCATCTTCACTGAATTTTACGACTTTGGCGGCCATTGTTCCGCTCTCCCTTTCTCAGCCTTCGATCACGCCGAGGATGTCTTCCTCGCGCATGATGATGTGTTCCTCGCCGTCGAGCTTGATTTCCGTTCCGGCATACTTGCCAAACAGGATTCGATCGCCCTTCTTGACGTCGAGCTTGATGGTCTTGCCGTCCTCGGTTCGCCCTGGCCCGACTGCGACGACTTTGCCTTCCTGCGGCTTCTCTTTCGCCGTGTCGGGAATGTAGATCCCGCCCGCGGTGGTCTCTTCTTCATCGATCCGTTTAACGACTACCCGGTCGCTCAACGGGCGCATCTTGATTGCCATACACCCTCCTCTAACAAGTTGATTCCACGTGGAAAACGCCGCCTGAGGGCCGCCCCGCGCCGTTCGCTCCGGATGGCTCAGCGCGAGCACCGACCGGCGCGTGAGACGGTCGGGTGAGCTGTCGGATGATCGGATAGGGCACTCATGACGGACTCCGGCCTGCTAAGCATTGGCGATGACGGTGTCAAGTGGTCGAGCGGGGAAAAGTGCGCGGGAGGTGGCCGCCGCCGTCAATCGCGCGATAGCAGATCGACGGCGGCGAATCGCTTGAGGACGTTGCGGCCCTTCTGCGCTCGCTTGCCGATCTCCGGCGCCTGGAAGCGGCGTTCGTTGCCGTCGGCGTCGACGGCGATGGGGGTCCTGGCGGCGGCGTGACTACGCGCCGCCACCAGGCGGTCGCGCGGATCGAGACGCATCAGGATGACTCCGCGGCCGACCCCAGTGAGTTCGGGCAATTCCTCGGCGGCAAACGACAGCACCTTGCCGGCGACGCTGGCGGCGGTGATGGTGTCGCCGTCGCCCGGCGAGGTGGAGACGATGGCGTCGCCGTCTTTGACGCGTGCATAGCGGCGCCCACTGCGGGTGGTTTCGCTCAGGTCGGGGCGACTGAAGAAGCCCATCCCGCCGGCGCTGGCGATCAGCCAGCGTTCGACCGTTCGCGGCGCCTCCTCGTCGCGGAACAG
>JBGTMF010000128.1:0-3967 GCA_041743795.1 Thermodesulfobacteriota bacterium
ACGCAGCCGACGTCGATCGAGTCGAACACGCCGCAGGAGTCGGTGGTGACGGCCGCGAACGGCGCGGCGCAAGGCAGCGACGGAGCGGGCGGGACTGCGGCGATCTCCGCCGTGATGCCGTTGTCACAATCGGTCGATGCAGCCCCCGCTCTCGCCGAACCGGCGTCGGCGACGACGGACGCGGGCGCTCAGTCGCAACGCCCCGACCCGGGCGAAACACCGCATGACGGTGGCTCGGTGCGCATTGCGGTGCGCAAGCTCGACGCCTTCATCAGCCACCACGGTCAGGTGTTGGTGCTGCGCGGTCGAATGGCGGCCCGACTGGAGACTCTCAGCGGATTGCACGACCTGGTCGAGCAATGGAAGAACGAGTGGCACGCCGTTGAAAAGCTGGTCATTGGTTTGCACGCGGAGGATTCCGCAGTTGCTTCCGGACGCTCGGCGCAAGCGCGCCGCTGCGCGCCGATCCTCGAGCGCACCGGCGACAACCTCGGTCGCTTGGAACGAGACCTGGGACGATTGGTCGCCGCGTTGGCGGAGGACGAACGCGCGCTGACGCACGCCTCGAGCGGACTCGACAGCGACGTCAGCCGCATCCGCATGCTGCCGTTTGTCGAAGCGTGCCAGGGACTGGATCGCATGGTGCGCGACCTGGCGCTCAGCAGTGGCAAAGAAGTGGACCTGGTCATCGCCGGCAGCGGTATCGAGATCGACCGCGCGATTCTCGAAGGGCTCCGTGATCCGCTCGTCCACCTGGTTCGCAATGCCATAGATCACGGTGTCGAGCTCGCCAGTGCGCGCGTCGCCGCGGGCAAGTCGCCGCGGTCGCGAATCGAGGTATCTGCCGTCCTGCGCGGCGCCCAGATCGAGGTTTCGGTCGAGGACGACGGCCGCGGCCTCGACATGGAGGCGATCCGCGCCAAGGCCCGTAAGAGCCATCTCGAGGTTCCCGCCGACGATGCACGGGCGGCCGAGCTCATCTTTCTGCCCGGATTCTCGACGGCGGGGTTCATCACCGAGGTGTCCGGACGCGGTATTGGCCTCGACGCGGTGAAGGACAGGATCGAGGCGATGCGCGGCGCAGTGAACGTGTCGTCGCAGGCGGGCCGCGGCGCGCGCTTCGTGCTCACCACGCCGCTCACCTTGACGACGGTCCGGGCGGTAGTGCTGCGCGCCGGTGGTCAGACATTCGCAATGGACGGGGCGGCGATCCAACGAATGGTGCACGTGCGACCGGAAGAGATCCGCTCCTTTGAAGGGCGGGAGATGGTGTTTCTGCGCGGCGATCCCGTGCCGCTGATCTCCCTGGCGCACACGCTCGGCATTCGCGCGCAGAACCTCGGCGCGTCGGCGACCGGTGCGACTGCCTTGGTGCTGGCGGCGGGAGACTGCCAGGTGGCTTTCGTCGTCGACCAGTTGCTGGCCGAGCAACCGGTGGTGGTCAAGACCCTGGGCGCGCGTCTGCGGCGTCTGCGCTACGTGTCGGGCGCCGCGATGATGCCCGACGGACAGGTAGTGTTCATTCTCAACCCGGCGGATCTCATGCGCAGCGCTCTGGCGCGCACGATCGGCGACGAGTCCCCAGCGACCTTCGGAGCGGCGCAGGAAGCGAAGAAGCGCATTCTGGTGACCGATGACTCTGTGACGTCGCGCACCATGATGCAGAGCATGCTGGAAGCGGCCGGCTACGACGTGACGGTGACGGTCGACGGCGCCGATGCCTGGGAGGTTCTGCAGGAACAGGGCACGGATCTGGTCGTGTCGGACGTTGAAATGCCGCGCATGGACGGGCTCGCCCTCACCGAGATCATTCGACACTCGAGCCAGTTTAGCGATCTGCCGATCGTCCTGGTCACGGCGCGAGCCACCGATCAGGACAAAACCTCCGGCATGGAGGCTGGAGCCAACGCCTACCTGGTCAAGAGTACCTTCGACCAGCAGGGGTTGCTCGATGTCGTGGCGCAGCTCCTGTGAAAGTGGGGACGCCGTGTTCCGGGTCCTGATAGCCGAGGACTCACCCACCGTTCGAGCATTGCTGCTCACGATCCTCGACGCAGATCCCCAGATCGAGGTGATCGGCGAGGCCGCGAACGGAATTCAGGCGGTCGAGATGACCATGCGACTCAAGCCGGACGTCGTCACTATGGACATCAACATGCCGGAAATGGACGGCTTCGCCGCAACCAAGGAGATCATGGTGCACGCGCCGACGCCGATCGTAATCGTCTCCGGTCGCAGCGACGTGCGGGACGTCATGGTGTCGATGCAGGCGCTGCGCGTCGGCGCGCTTGCGGTGCTGCCGAAGCCGCAGGGGATCAGCAGCAGCGACTTCACAGCCCTCAGTGGGCAATTCGTCGAAACCGTCAAAGCAATGGCCGAGGTGAAAGTCGTCGGTCACTTGCCGCAGCGCTCAGCCGCGCTCGATGCAAACCCGGTGATTCCGCCGTTCAACGCACCGAGCGCCAGCGTCATCACCATCGTGGCGTCAACTGGTGGGCCGGCAGCGCTGCACAGTCTCCTCGCCGGGATGCCGGGTGATTTCCCCATCCCGATCCTCATCGTCCAACACATCACCGAGGGATATTGCGAAGGACTCGCAACCTGGCTCGATGCCGCCTCGTCGCTGAAGGTCGTCCTGGCGGTGGGCGGTGAGCCATTGAAGCCCCAGACCGCCTACATCGCACCCGACAACAAACACCTCGGTGTCTCAGCCGAGCGCGCCATCATCGTCTCCGCGGCGCCTCCCATTCGGGGGTTCCGGCCTTCCGGCACGTACCTGTTCGAGTCCGCGGCGCATGTCTTCGGCAGTTCGATGATCGCCGTCATCCTGACCGGCATGGGCGACGACGGCGTCGCCGGATTGCGAGCGGTCCGCGAGGCGGGCGGAAGAATCATCGCGCAGGACGAGGCATCGTCGGTGGTCTTCGGCATGCCGGGCGCCGCCGTCAGCGCCGGCTTGGCCGACATGGTAATGCCGCTCTCGGCGATCGCGGCTCAGCTCGGCAGTCGTCTCCACTGCCCCAACCCCGGGACGTGACTCAGTCGTCGTTGCCCGACCTGGTTGCCAACCGGTTGAGGCCGCCCCGCGCGCTGTTTAGGGGCGTGCGCTCGAATGCCCGCGAATTGATGGTCTTGCGGGATATCGGATCCGAGCCCACATGCTCAGCGCGGGCGTCTCTCTCCGGGCTGGCGTTCTCCCGCCCGGATCGACTGCACCGGCCGGGACATGGCGACGCGGTGTTGTGGGGCGGGAAGGAATCGGCGCTGTTCCGCAAGCAGCGCACGGATGCCGGCGCCAACGGTCGCCTCCGGCACGGTGGCGAATCCGGCTCGCTCGTAAAACGGTCGGTTCCAGGGGAGGTGATCGTATGTCGTCAGCCACAGCGGTTGTTGCTGAGCTTCGACGGCGCGAATAGCGTGTCGCAAGAGCCAACTGCCAACGCCGCGCCGCATCGATTCCATCCGCACCGAGAGCTGATCGAGATAGGGAGCGTCGTCGACGCTGCCGATCGCGGCGAAGCCGATGGCGCGCTCACCGTCGATCGCCAGCAGCAGCGAACCGAACCGTATCGCTTCGCTCCAGCGCGCGACCTCGGCGACGACGAAGGGATGTGTCGGCGGCAACGCGACGGCGAGGCCGGCTTCGCCGTAGAGGCGAGTGGCGTCATCGTCGATCGCCAGCACTTCGCCCAGGTCCGTGGCCGATGCACGGCGCAAGCGGAGCGTTTCGGTCATCTGGCGTGCGCGCGCGTCTGTGCTGGCGTGAGACCGACTCCGCGGTACGCGAGCCTGCGCATTCGTTGCCGCATACGCGTCGCCGTCGGGGGCAAATTTCGCGCGCGTTCTAAAGGACCGGCGCGGCGCGGCCGTTGACGACCTGGAACAGCAGCGGCGGTGGGGCGTCCTCGGCGAAGCCGTCGAGTAGCGACTTGGTCTGGCCGCGCTCGGTCTCGCCGAGGGCGATCGC
>JBGTMF010000129.1:0-2026 GCA_041743795.1 Thermodesulfobacteriota bacterium
CGCGCAGGTCGCGCGCCTTGTGCGAGGCGGCGGTGGCGAACATGGCGGCCAAGGCGATGCGAACGGCCAGCTGCACGGCGCTGTCGCTGAGGGCGTCGGTCACGGCACCACCATCAGGGCGCCGCCGAGGCCGGTCTCTTCCAGGTAGCGGACGAGCGTGCCGTCGAGCGCGTTGAAAACACCCGCCGCACCAGTCTCCCGATGCCGGACGAAGAGCAGCGGCTGGTCGTCCGGCGTCACTACGACGCTGTTCACACCGGGACTGGGTATCAGCAGCGACAGCAACCGGTCGACGATACCGCCGGGTTCAAAGCCGGCCATGCGGCGCAGGAACACGGACAACAGCGGCGGCGGATCGATCGTCTGAACCCGCTCGCGTGTCCGCAGGTCGTACACCCAGATCTGCGTGCCGGGATCCTTGTGGGATCCCGGTACGCCCTGCAGTACGACCGAGAACAGGCGCCGGCTGGGGCGATGCAGGGCGAGGTGCTGCATGCCGCCGCCGATGCGCCACGAATCGACGCGTTGGTCGCTGGTGAACAGCGACCACGGTGCCGCGACCAGCGGCCGCTCTCCCGCGAAGTCGATGGCGTGGAGGTATCCCTCGAAGGAGGCAAACAGCCAGCGCTCGCCGTCGCGCACGCCCTTCTCGGTGAGGGGGTCGTTCACCACATCGAAAAACTTCCCGCTGCTGGTATGCCGCAGCAGGTGCCCGTTTTCGTCCAACTCAACCCGCAGCACCGTGCCGTCGCCGCACAGCATGGCGAAGGCGCGCGGCCCGACCGGATAGACACAAGCGCACCCGGCGGTGGTGATCTCACCGACGAACTGCCGCGATTCCAGGTCGACGACCGACACCGAGTTGGCCGGCTCCTGGTTGAAGACGACGAAGAACCGCCCACCGTCGAGTACCGCGCCAAGCGCGATCGAGTGACCGACGTCAGCGGTGCGCGGCGGCACTTCCACCTCGCCGATCACCTGCAGGGTGCGCGAATCGTAGATGGTGATGAAGTCGCGCCGCGCGCCGCGATTGCCGCGCGCGTAGAATGTCTCCATGACGTACGTTTCGCCGCGCTCGCGAGAGACCAGCGGATGCCGCCCCGTTAGGCTGCCCAGGGCGTCGACCATGCCGAGCACCTGGCCGGTGTCGCCGTCGAAAAGTTTCGCGTGGCGGAAGAGCGGCTCGTCGAGCCAGACCCAGTGCTGGCTCGGCGCCGGAAGGATGAGGGAGCGACCTACTTCATCGGCCGGCTCGTCCTCGGCGGGCGCCGCCACGGCGTTGGTGAGAAACGCCGCCATTAGTAGGCGAAGTGCCGCTGCCAGCATGACGACCTTCCTAGCGCGCATTTCCGGCCAGGTCCATGTTGTCCCGGATGTTGCGCCAGATGTTGCGCCGTGTGGTTGCCCCCGTCGGGGAGCGCGGTTGCGGCTTAGCAGTCTCCTGCCCTACTTTCTCAACGGCCTGTTAGGCTGCGATCTTCCGCGACATCGAGTAAGATGGCAGGCAATGCAGATCGGTGTGCCCAAAGAGGTGAAGGTCCACGAGTACCGCGTCGGTGTTCAGCCCGCCGGCGTCCGCCAGTTGGCGGCGGCGGGGCACCGAGTGCTCGTCGAACGCGGCGCCGGTCTCGGTAGCGGTTTCGCCGACGCAGACTACGCGCGCGCCGGTGCAAACATGATCGACTCGGCGGCGGAGGTGTGGTCGGCCGAGCTGGTGATCAAGGTCAAGGAGCCGGTCGATTCGGAACTCGGATTCCTGCGCCGCGGCTTGACGCTGTTCACCTACCTGCACCTGGCGGCGAACGAACACCTGACGCGGGTATTGATCGATACCGGGGTGCGCGCCATTGCCTATGAGACCGTCCGCGATCACCTCGGTGGGTTGCCGTTGTTGCGACCGATGAGCGAGATTGCCGGCCGCATGGCGGTGCAGGTGGGCGCGAGCTGCCTACAGCGCGAGCACGGCGGCAAGGGCGTCCTCCTCAGCGGCGTCCCCGGTACGCGGCGCGGCCAGGTGGCGATCATC
>JBGTMF010000130.1:0-2221 GCA_041743795.1 Thermodesulfobacteriota bacterium
GCACACCGACTGCCCGGCGCCAAGCAGCACCCGCGCAGCGGTTACCGCGACCGCGACACCGACGGACACTGCGACGGCCGCCGCCGTTACCGCCAGCGCGACAGCGACGCCTTCTTCAACGGGAGGGCTACCGTCACCTACGGACGCACCGATCGCCTTCCCGCCGCCAGATGCGGCGGCGGCGGCCTTGGCAACTGAGCTGGTCGAGGCGATCGCCGATCGCGCTTGCCGGACCGGCTTTACCCCGGGAGGATCGACCAACGTCAACTCCACTCCGTCGGGAGTGCGACTCGACTGCGGCAGCTTCACCGGACACAACGGCTACTTCGAGCTGGTGAAATACCCGTCGACAGAGGCAGCTCGCGACCGCTTCGGCACGCCGCGCCCCGAGGAAACGGTCGACGAAATCGGTCTCGGCATGCTGCGCGAGCTGCGTTGGACGCCGCCCTGCTGTCCCCATCACGGCGGCGTCAGCACGAGCTGGACCTGGCAGCGAGGCTGCTGGCTCGCCCACGGCAGCACCTTCGACGACACGCACTACATCTTCACCCCGCAAGGCGGCATCGTCGTCGCCGCCTTCGTCGAGTCCGGCCAACTGGAGCAGCTCCTCACCCTCTGCGCCGCTCCCTGAACTCGGAAAGCCGCCTCGCTGCTCCCGGAAAACGCCGACCGGAACTGTCGACATCGATGCCTGGACTCCCACAGCGGATTGCCTCGGTAGGAGCTGCGAACGGACTGGTGACCGATTATCGCGGCGGGGACGGTACGATGTGCAAACGCCCCGAGCGCACTCCGTTACCCCTACTTCCTCCTCGGATGATACGCGGAGACCAAGCGTGTTGAATGACAGTGCCATTGCTTCGTAGAGTTCCTTCCGGAACTGGCGCGGCGAAGTCCATTAGATTGCAGTTGCACGTCGGAGAAGCAGCAATCACAGCCTCAGTTTGACCGTGGGGGATGGGACGTAGCGGGGCGATTCTCGCGAGTCGTTACGACGCGGAGGTCACCAAGGATCATTTCGGCTGGTGAGCAATTTGCTGAGGTAGTCGGAAGGATAGAGCGAGGGCTCGAAGCGCTGAGTTGTGCGACCAGATCGCTTTATACGCTTCGAACATCGAGAGTGCCTCTCTCGCGTCCCGCCTCGCGGGAACCTCCCACGGATCCCGCGAGGCGACGGATCCCGCGATGCCACGGATACGCGAAGACAGGCTGGACCGCGGACTCTCTTGAGTTGTTGGCAGCGCAAACCGACTCGAGTTGAGTCTCGTCGACGTCTGCTCAGGGCACCCCGCGCTGCCACTGGGAGTGGGCCGATCGTCTACGACAGCGATGACCCCCGCGGTGCAGTCGCACGGCAATCTATGAATATACGTTCATCGCACGCTATGGGTTGACAGGCGCCTTCATCTTGTCGCATGAGAGTCCGGTAGCTCGACTACACCATTCGATTCACAGCGCGTCGCGATCGCCCGGGAGCGGTGGGAGCGATTTGGCTGCGAAGTTCCGGGGGGGCAAATGTCGCACACAAAGACCGTTGTACTGGGAGTAATACTTCTGACCGCGCTGCAGTGGGGGTGCACCCACTCGATGCGCATCACCAACGTCGAGGACTACAAGCTGCAGGCAACCGCCGAGCGGCGGCTGCACCTGGGAGTTCGCAATGTGGCGCCACGCGAGGACGGACGGCTTCTCGCGGAGGCGGTGGCGCTCTCGCTGAAGCATCACCCCAGCGTCGCAGCGGTCGAGATGCTGGGGTTCCGCGATCCGGAGTCCGGGCTCGATGCGATCGTCACGCTGGACCCCAGGCCGAGCTACGGGGGCTCTCCGTGGAACTTCCTCATCACGTTCCCGGGTTTTCTTGTCTTCACCCACGCGATGACGGGCTATGTGTATTCCGCCGACATCGACATGAGCTTCGAGGTCGCCGTTCCCGACGGCGAGACGGTCGTGGCCGATGTCGTGAATACGAAGTACGGGCTGCGCCACTGCGATTTCGAGCGCGGCTTCGCGGCCTCCACCGGTTGGTGGATTCCGGGGTACGGCGTGACCAACGTCCTTGTCGGTCTGGTCCTCACGCGCTACGACGACGATGCAACCCGGCCGTTCGTCGACGAGGTCTCAAACTCATACGGGGACTATCTCGCCAACCGAATTGTCGCGGCGCTCGACGCGAACCGTCACGCGTGGCCAGCGCCGCCGGCGATCGCACTCCCCGAGCCCG
>JBGTMF010000131.1:0-12453 GCA_041743795.1 Thermodesulfobacteriota bacterium
ACGCGCGCGCCGACGGCCGCGGCGACACGGGCGAATCGCGTGCCGAGACCGCTCGATGCGCCCGTCACCAGAACGGTCTTGCCGTCGAGGCGAAACGCCGCCAGCGGGTCTATGGGAGTAGGCGGCTGCGGCGGCATCGGGCTGTCCTTAGCAGCTGCCGATGCGGAACCGAAGGGTGGCCGCGGCTGTCGCAGAGCAATCGATTGCTGATGGCGAGTTGCCACAGGTGGCGGCGAAATTGGCCGGCGTAGGCCGCTGCTCGATCTCTGTTGGTGCAGCCTACTGTAAGTTTGCACGTGGCTGAATAATGGACTAGACGCGGGTGCGGAAGCGGGTGATCGAAGGAGGAGCACGATGAGCGCGCCGCAGGAGCATACGCAGTTGCCGATGCCGAATGGTTGGTTCGCCATCGCCGCCAGCGGCGATCTGGTCAAGGGCGGTGTCAGGCGGGCGCGGTACTTCGCGCGTGAGATGGTCGCCTTTCGCACCCGCGAGGGCGTGGTTCACGTGCTCGACGCCTACTGTCCCCACCTCGGCGCGCATCTCGCCGAGGGCGGCCGTGTCATGGGCGAGACGATCCGCTGCCCGTTTCACGGATGGCAGTATGGCGGCGATGGCGCCTGTGTTCACGTTCCGTACTCGGCGAAGGAGCCGCCGAAAAAGGCGCGGCTGAAGAGCTGGCCGGTGGTCGAACGCAATGGCTTCATCTTCGTTTGGCATCACGACCAGGACGATCCGCCGACCTGGAGCATTCCCGAGTTGCCGGAGTTCGGCGATGCGCGTTGGACCGAGGCGCGCAGCATGGAGTTGACCGCTCCCGTGCACATCCAGGAGATGGCGGAGAACAACTGCGACCCGGTGCACTTTCGGTTCGTTCACGGCAACCTCGCCACCGGCGAGTCGAAGGTGACACCCGGTGAGGAGAGTCATTACTTCAGTGCCTACACGCGCTCGGTGCAGGAGACGGCCCTGGGCCGATTCGAAACCGAACTCGAGCGCAACACATGGGGGCTCGGCTTGGTAGCGGTGCGCACCAAGGGAATCGGCGACGCCGGCCTGCTGATGCTGGCGGCGACCTCGCCGATCGATCACACGACGACGCACTCGCGCTGGCTGTTCACCGTCACCAAGGACATGGCCGATGTCGCCGGCGAGGAGTTCATCGCCGCGTTGGGACAGGGGGTGACGCAGGACATGCGAATCTGGAAGAACAAGATCCACCGCGCCGCGCCGGTGTTGTGCGAGGCCGATACCGAGTTGGCTTTCTTTCGCAAGTGGGTGAGGCAGTTCTATCCGAACGCCGGCGTCCCCGTCTCGCCCGTCCGGCCGGACGCCGCCGAGGTTCGCGCATGAGTCGCCTCCTCGTCATCTCGTCGGACTGTCACGCCGGCCTGCCGGCGGCGCGCTACCGCGAATACGTCGACCCGCAGCACCGCGAAGTCTTCGACCAGGCGCTGCCGATCCAGATGCAGATGTTGGAAGAGGCGTCGCGGAAGTTTCTCGTCGCCGACATCAACCGCGAATGGCGCCGCGGCCGCGAAGCCGAACTCAGCGGCGCCTGGGATCACGAACAGCGTCTCGGCGTGCTCGACGCCGACGGTATCGCCGGCGAGGTGATCTTCCCCGACGGAATCACCGAGAGCAACACGCCTCCGTTCGGCGCCGGCCTCTCGCTGCCGACCGAAGACGTCGTACCCGAGCTGCAGTGGGCGGGAGCGCGCGCGCACAACCGTTGGATGGCCGAGTTGTGCCAGATGGCGCCCGAACGCCGCGCCGGCGTCGCCATCGTGCCGGCGCTGTGGGACGTCGACGAGGCCGTCGGCGAAGTACGCTGGGCCCGCGACAACGGGCTGCGAGGCGTGCTGTTGCCATGCGTCTGGGGGAAACTCTCGCCGTATCACCACCCAGTCTACGATCCCCTGTGGGCAGCCTGTCAGGATCTCGGGCTGGTAGTCCACTTCCACTCCGGCGCCGCGCCGACGCAGGACTATTTCGGCGGTTCGCTGTTCGGCGACGGCGCTGCCCAGTTGCCCGGTGCCGTCGGTATCTACATCTCCGAGGTGGCATGGTGGAACGCTCGCCCGCTCACCTTCCTCATCTGGGGCGGTGTCTTCGAGCGCTTTCCGCGCCTCAAGGTCGCCATCACCGAGGGGACGTCGATCTGGGTGCCGTCGTATCTCGAACTGCTCGACCAGCGCTACAGCGTGACACCTTACAGTGCCAAGCTCGGCGACTACACGAGCCACATGTCGCTCAAACCGAGCGAGTACTTCGCCCGCAATGTCCGCGTCGGCGCGTCGTGTATGCCGCGCCGCGAGGCCGAGCTGCGCCACGAAATCGGCCTCGGCAACATCATGTGGGGTTCGGACTACCCGCACCCGGAGGGGTCGTGGCCGCAGACCCGGCAGCAGATGGTCGAGACCTTTCGCGGTCTACCGGCCGACGAGGTAGCGGCGATGGTGGGCGGCAATGCGGCCAGCTTTTACGAGTTCGACACCTCCGCCCTGCGGCCGCTGGCGGACAGAATTGGCCCGGAGCCGGCGATCTTCGCCGCCTGAAGGCAGAGTGGGGAGCGATCGATGGGGAAGTTGCGCTATGTGAAGACCCTCG
The DNA here is from genome assembly GCA_041743795.1 of Thermodesulfobacteriota bacterium. GTDB lineage: Bacteria > Desulfobacterota > Binatia > HRBIN30 > CADEER01 > CADEER01. Next base: position 2,611 of record JBGTMF010000131.1, read on the forward strand.
AGCAGGTACGCCGGGCGAAGGCGGCGGATCCGGAGTTCCTGCCGAGCACGGTGCGATCGATTCGCGCCGTATACGAAACCGACCCGGCGATCGCGGCAGCGCTGATCCCGCGCCCCTTGCAAGCGACTGTTCCCGAGATCTGCGTTACCTGCTCGCACGTCGCCATGCATATTACGCCCGAGTTCACGTTCGAGATTGGCTCGATGATCTTCGGCGTGCGCGCCCGCTACGAGGGCGTCGACGGTCTCTATCTGGTGACCATGCCGATGACCGCCGAGGCGGCGGTGGTCGGCGGTCGCGAGACGTACGGCGAGCCGAAGAAGATCGCCGACATCGATTTCCAATGGGGTGACGGCGAGATCGGAGTCAAAGTAGCGCGCATGGGGATGACCTACGTCGAGATGAGCGGCCGCCTCGGCGAGTCGCTCGCGCCGCGGCAATTCGTCGAGCACGCCTACTGCTACAAGGCGTTCCCGTCGTGCGAGAAGGGCAAGTCGTTCGACACGGATCCGCTCTTGGTGCGCCTCGAATGGCGCCACGACCACACCTCCGTTCGCAGCATGGACGGTGCCGTGACCCTGCGCGAGTCGCCGCTCGACCCGGTCGCCGACATCCCGCTGCGGCGATTGGTGCGCATGGAGTACGAAGAGGGCAGCACGCGCAGCAACGGCACCGTGCTGCGCTCGGTCCCCGGCGACTGGATCCTTCCGTTCCTGCACCAGCGCTACGACGATACGTCGGGCGACGGAATCGAGATCTGATGGGCGCGACACCCTTGCCGTGACCTGGCAGGGCACGCCGAGACAAGCCTCACCTCAGCATCGTCGAAGTGGAACCGCCGCATCGAGCAAATTCCTTCTTGACCGATGGCCCTCGTAAAGTCACCTTAGGCGCGTGCCGATCCGATTCCCGTGGAGGTGAGGGCTGGTGAGTATGCGGAAAATCTCAGGAATCCTGGCGTTCGTACTGGCTGCAACGGTCCTTGTCGGCTGCTCTGCGCGGCACGACGACGCCTGGCTGCTCGCACTGCGCGGTCGCGAGGCCACGGTGCGACCGCTGCGGGCCGTCGGCTCTGCCGACGGCGCTTTCGCCTCGAGTGTTCCGGCCGCTCTGCGCGGCAACATCGAGGTCGGGGAGGAAGCGGACTACCTGGCCTTGGACATCGGCAGCGAAACGCCGATCGAGTGCGCCCTCTATCACGACGAGGTCGAGGCCGCGTCGACGCTGCAAACGCTCGCCGCTCAGGTTTTCACCGAGCTCGAAGACCGCCACGGCGTGCCGATCGAGCGCGCGCCGGCGGCGATCGACGCCGGGGTGATCGGCGGCAGTCCCTTCCTGCGCCTTTCGTGGAACTACCGCAGCGCCGGCGAGAAAGGTGAAGTCGTCGGCCAACTGAAACAGATGATTGCCATCCGCGAAGGGAGGTCGGTGTACTGTGTTCACCACGAAAACGGCTACGCCAAGACCTTCGAGCTGGTGTTCGGCGAACTGATCGCCAACATGCGGTTCGCCTCGTATGACGAGCTACGGCCGTATTTCACGCAGATCGATGTGCTCTCGAGCGGTGGCGAACGCTTCGGCTTCTCGACCGTTGCGCTGACGCTCGACGAGGACGGCGAGCCGCGTGTCGTTCGCTATTCGACGCAGATCGCGCGCAACCCAGCCGGCTCGATCACCGCCCAGGATGTGACAGCGGTCGAACACGCGACCGTACAGGGAGAACTTCGCGGTCAGATCTTCACCGATTTCCGCGACGGCGAGATCTCTAGCTCTCTCGTTCTCGAAGACCTGGCGGGAGTCGGCTGGCAGGTTCGCGGCCAGCGCCGCGGCGAGAACATGCGGGCGATTTTCGAGCAGCCGGGCCTTTCTTCGTGGCTGGGCGAAACGCGGCTTCTGGGAGCGTTGGTGTCGGTCGCGGACGACGCACGGCGGCATGCGCAATCGCGTGTCTGGGTGCCGGAGATCAATGCGGAGGCGAGCGTCGAGCGCAGCTACGAGCGCGTCGGGCCGCTGCGGGACAGCTATTGGCAGGTGTCGGCGCTGACCGGCGATCTGCGCTCGACGCTCGCCGTTGATGCCACCGGGCTGATCCACGCGGTGTCTGCGACTGACGGCGAACGCGAGGTCCTACGGGAGCGGATCTTCGTCGAGGGAGCACTGCGCTGAAGCGCTGTTCTCGCATGTTAAAAAGGAGAAGCCGAGCAGCGGCCCGTAGTCGTAGGTCTGCATCGAGCAACCGCTGATCGACGGCAGCCTGCGCAGTTCGCCGGCGCGTGCGGCGTCGGCCAGCAGCATCCCGTCGCGGTGCGCGAGATCGTCGCGCTGGCGGACGAGGTGGACGCGGTCGAGTTGGTAGAGGAACGCGTAGTCGTTTTCCTGTGCCAGGTAGGTGTCTGCCGTGTCGAGCAGGATGGGCCCGTCGAAGCTCTTTTGTAGGCGGGCGATCTCCAGTGCCTGACCCATGGCGCGATCGCCGAATTCCGCGTGCACCCGCGGGTGGCGCACGGTCACCACCAGCAAGAGATGGAGGTTGACCGCGCACAGCATGGTCACCGCCACGGCAATCGCCGCGCCGGCGCGCGGCGATTGCCAGCGCCGCCGCAATTCATCGATTGCCAGGGCGATGGCGAGAAAGTACAGCGGTACGATCGGCGTCAACCGGTAGCGCGCTGGGTTCCCCGCGAGAACGCCGGCGAGAACTACCGTCGCGCCGACGGTGGCGACGAGAAAGAGCGCCTCGGGGGATCGCCAGCGATAGGCGCAGTAGGCGAGCGCGACGAGGCCGACGAGGCCGGTGTAGAGATCGACTACACCGGTCGAATCCGGAAGCACGTCGTTGGCAGCCCCGCGCAGGAAGACCTGCGCGGCACTTTCGCCAACCCGCCCGGCGGCGGCCGTTGCCCTCTCCGCCCAAGACGCTTGCGCATGATCCCTCGATGACGCGCGCGCATGATCCATGCCGGCACGTTGGCGGACGATCCCCTCGACCTGGACCTCTAGGGCTCCCGGTACCAGGAGCAGGGGAGCCATCACCGCGACTGCTGCCAGCGCAAAGGCGCCGACGCGCAGCGCTGCGGCCGGAAAGCCGCGAATCTCGGGCGCCGCCCGCAGGGCGAGAAGCAACATCGCCAGGATCAGCGGCGGATAGAGCTTGAAGCTGGTGTACTCGGTCATCAACAGCCCGGCGAGACAACCGGCGAGGGCAAACGCTGCCGTGCTGCGCCGGCGACTGGCGTAGAACGCCGCCGCCAGCGCGGCGCACTCGGTGAGGATCGGCGAATAGGTCTCGAAGGCGATGCGCGAGGAGCCGGCCAGGTAGGCGCTGCTGGCGAACAGGGCGGTGGCGGAGGTCGCCGCGAAGGTGCTCGCGCCAAGAATCCGCGCCGCCAGAAAGAAGACCGGCACGGCGACGATGCCGGCGGCGACAAAGGGCAGGCGCAGCGCCCGCATCGAGACACCGAAAAGGCGAACGCCGAGCTCGCCCATCAAGTTGGGCAGGGGAAAGAACAGATCGAGCGCGTCGTGGCGAATCGAGTCGACGGCGATCATGCCCAACTGAGCCTCTTCCCAGAGCTGCCCGGTCGCAGGTGGGTACTCGTCGAAGTAGAGCAAGCGCGGCAGAGCACCGAGGGCGGTGAGCGCCACCAGCAGTGCGGAGTCGATCGCGGAGGGCCCGCGGCCAGCGAGGTTGCAGTTGGCCAGCACGACGGCCGCCAGCACCAGCGCGCCACCGGCGACGAAAGCGTCGTGCAGCGAGCGCTGCTCGCCGATCTGTTCGTAGATCACCCATGCCCACGCCAGAACGATCGCGATCAAGAAGAAATTGCGGAGGTTGCCCGCCACGGCCGAACGATTCATCGCAGTCGGAGATTTCGGCACAACGTCCGGCAGGCCGCGGGGGGAAGCGCGAGACTCATTCGAAAACCGCTGGGCGTGCGCGCGCTCTGTCGTTCTGGGTTGGCTGGCCGATGCGCTTGCTCGCGCGACTCGGGCTCGTGTAGACCTACGCCTGAAGCGACATCCTAAAGCAAGGGAGTAGGCGATGGCGATCGATTTTTCATTTCCACCCGAGATCGAAGCGCTGCGCGAGCGCGTTCGGACGTTTGTCGAAGAGGTCGTCCGCCCCGGCGAGGCAAAGATCGCCGAGCGCGAGGGCGACCGCCGCCTGCTCGTCGAGGAAGTCATCAAGATGCGGCAGGCCGCCGTCGAACGCGGACTGTGGTTGCCGCACATGCCGGCCGAGTACGGCGGAATGGGCCTCGGGCACGTCGCCATGGCCAGCGTCGCCGCCGAGGCGGCGAAGTCGGGGTTCGGTCCGTTCGCCCTCAACGCGCAGGCGCCGGACGAGGGCAACATGCACACCCTGCTGCACTGGGGTACCGACGAGCAGAAGGAGCGCTACCTGAAACCGCTGTGCAAAGGTGTGGCGCGGTCGTGCTTCGCCATGACCGAGCCCGAAGTGGCGGGCTCGGACCCGACGCTGATCCAGACGCGCGCGGTGCTCGACGGCGATGAGTGGGTGATCAACGGGCACAAATGGTTCATCTCCGGCGCCAATGGGGCGAAGTTCGCCATCCTCATCGCCCGTACCGAAGACGATCCCGAGATCCCACAGGCCGGCAACTCCGCTTTCATCGTCGACCTGCCCGCCGAAGGATGGGAGGTCGTGCGCGACGTCGAGACGATGTCGGGCAGCCACAACCACTGCGAGATTCGCATCGACAGTTTGCGTGTGCCCAAGGACCGCATGCTGGGCGGCCGTGGCGACGGGCACAAACTCGGGCAGGCCCGTCTTGGTCCGGCACGCCTGGCGCACTGCATGCGTTGGCTCGGCCAGGCCGAGGTGGCACTCGACATGATGGTCGATCGAGCGAGCAGCCGCTACGCGCACGGATCGCTGTTGTCGGAGAAGCAGGGGATCCAGTGGATGATCGCCGACTCGGCGATGGAACTCTATCAGTGCAAGCTGATGATTCTGCATGCGGCGTACAAGATCGACCGCGGTGAGGACTTTCGCTCGGAAGTGTCGATGGCCAAGCACTTCGTCGCCAATTCGCTCGGCCGTATCATCGACCGCGCCATCCAGGTGCACGGCGCCCTCGGCTACTCGACCGACACGCCGCTGGCGAAGATGTCACAGCAAGCCCGCTGGGCGCGCTTCGCCGACGGCGCCGACGAAGTACACCAATGGCGCATCGCCCAGCGCACCATCGACGCCTACAAGCGGGACGGCTCAACGCGAGCGGCAACCGGTGGGTTGCCGATTTGAACGAGAGGCGAGGGGATAGGACCGGCGGCAAGTTCGCCTCGCTCGCAGGGGACGTTCGCGAGAAGGTAACCTCGATGTGACAGAACCAACTCGATCCGCAGATGAGTTCTGCCTCTTCGATGCCGCGGTGACCCTACGATTCTTTTCGACTACGACCTCGTGGAAGCTTGGTTTGTTTCGAAGGCACGACTCGTCGAGCATACAGCTCCATACGTCACCGCGATCTGTGCCATCTGCGGATTCGCTTTTTCAGATCAAGGTCAACCACTCCGCCGCCATGCTGATCGACAATGTGCTTCGCGCGGTCAACTTGGCGCGCTATCTCAGCATTTCTTCGGTCGCCGAGACGGTCCACGTGACGAGGTTGAAAAGTGAAGAGGCTCCCCTGTGAGCGAAGCGACACGCAGGGCGTGTTTCAGATATCGGGACCGAGCAACCGATGCGGCGCTATTCTCGCGGTTCGCTGAAAGCATGAAAAGGATTCAGCGAACCGAGTTGCTAGGATAAGCAACACAGCCGTTGATCTCCGGCGGCCCGCCGCGTCGCCAACCTGCTCGCTTGGCGTCCCCAACCTTCGCAACATCAACTCCGACATGGGCTGCCTTTGTGTTTGTTGTCTCGTGTAACACCGCGGCCTCGGCGAGAAGAACACGGTGGCAGCTCCATCGGCCGGATGTAGCGTGCAACTGTTGCGTGTGCATGCGCGCGAAAGTTACTTGCTATGTATCGCGGGGGGGGTATAGCGCTGGCCACACTGATCGGCGGTCGGCGACGATTTTTCATTGTCGAGATTGTCCGCCGGGAACACGGGCACGGGAGGGGCGCATGGCAAGGATTCGTCGCCGGACGAAGCGAACTGCAGCACGATCACAACGCCGGGGACGGCGATGGCGACTGGAGGCGAGCCGCCGTAGCTGGCGGGTGGGTCTTGTGTTGGTGGTTGGTGCGGCAGCGCTGGTTGGCAGCGGGTGGGCGGGCGAATGGGCTTCGAAGCCGGAGGCGGCGTCCATCGAGGCGAAAGCGGCGGATATGGTTGCCGCTGGCGAAGCAATCCATGCACTGCGGTTCGAGTCGATCGCGGCGAAGAGCGAGTCGGAGTTGCGGGCCCGCTGGGAGGATCTGGATCAACGGCGGCGCCTGATTGAAGATGCCACTCCGCTCGTGGTGCGAGCGCGCGCCGTGGCGTCACCTCTTTTTGCCGGATCATCCGCGGCCGAACTAGCGCAGAAGCCGGCGTGGGTGCCGGCACCGGTGAATGACCAGATCGAACAAATCGCCGCGCTTGCCGGTGAGCGCGGGGCGGCGATCTTGCATGATCGCTTGGCGCGCGAGGCGCAGGCGAGCGAGCGGGAGCGATCCCGCGGCGGCTTCTGAAAGTGGCGGCCACGTCGAGTGCAGGGCTGTTGCGCCGCCGATGGCAGAGCGGCGGCAGGTTTCGGACGCGGTGGCTACTGCCGGCGCTGGCACATCTACTTGCAGCGATGGCCGTGGCGGACACGGGAACGAGCCTCGGTGACCGCAGCGGCGAGGGGACGACGGCGTTCACGGGGCTGGCCGGCTCGCCCGAGGCAAATCTGTTCACGGGAGCGCTGTCGACACGGATCTCGATCATGGTGCCGCCCGGCCGCAAGCACATGACGCCGGACGTGGCGCTGGAGTACTCGAGCAGCGGCGGGCCGAGCCCGTACGGGTATGGTTGGAACCTGACCCTGGGGCAGATCGAGCGTACGACACGCTGGGGCGTGCCGAACTGCGAAAGCGAGCACTTCGATGAGTTCGTGCTCACGCTGCCCGGCGGGGTGACGGCCGAGCTGGTGGCGGTGGGACCGACCGAGTACCGGCCGCGGGTGGAACAGAAGTACCTGACGGCGACGTTCGACAACAACCGCTGGACGGCTTACGACGCTGCCGGGATGACGTACACCTTCGGCGACGTGCAGGAGGCACGGCTGGGGACGAAGGTCGACGACCCTCCGGAACAGGACCCTAACGGCGCAGACGGGAGCTGTGATTTCACGACAGCGTGGGCGCTGACGAAGATCGAGGACCCCACTGGCAACACGCTGACGGTTGAATATGCCGACAAGGCGTGGAACGGCAATCATCTGCTACCCGAGTGGATTCGATACGGCGGCCACAGCCCCGGGCTCGAGCACTTCCATACAGTGCAGTTCATTTGGGTGGAAACCGCCGGCGACTCGATCCCACCTCCAACCTACCGGCGCGGAGTTCCGCAGCGGGTGCGGACCCAGCTGTGGAAGGTCGATGTGTCGACCGAGAAGTCGCCCGCTGGATTGATCCGTCGGTACGTGTTCTCAGGGACGGGGACGGCTTCGCTCTACCAGTTGCACACGGTGATGGTGGAGGACCTCCCGCCGCAGAACTTCTTTTACACGGACTGGACTGGTGAGGGGAACGAGGAGACGGCTGGCGGTCTGGACATACCGGCCGGATTCGGGAGCGCGTCGATTCGAAGTTCGGGAACCGCCACCGGTAATGTGATTCGCACCGTCATGGACATGAATGGGGACGGGCTACTCGATCTGGTGCGAAGCGATGTATGGAGCGCGGCGAATCAGCGGTGGAACGTGTTCTTCGGCGCGTTGGATCCGGAGGAGCTGACTTTCTCGTTCAACGCTTCGGCAACGTCGTGGTCCGCCCCGAACACCCTGATTCGCGAAGTCCGAGATACGAACTGTAAGCACGCTCACTTTTGCACGGTCCGCGACACCTTTGACATAAACGGCGACGGGGTTCCGGACTACGTAGTTGCGTCGAAGGACCACTTCGATGACTTTGATAGCTGGGGGGTGCACTTCGGCCGAAAGTCGGGATCGTCCTGGGGGTTCGGCGAAAAGGAGCTGTGGTCGGCGCCGACATGGCGCCTTCGAGAGTACACTGACGGTGAGATCCGGCGAGACGTGATCGACATGACGGGCGACGGACTGCCAGACTATGTAATTGCTGATGAAGAAGCGGGCGTTTGGCTGATATTCCGGAACACAGGCAGCGGGTTTGCGGACGATCCGATCTGGTTCACGGTGCCACCGGGCGTCAGTGCACTGAATCGGACGCAAAACGCTAGCGATGTACAGCCGGCGCGGCGAACGACGTTGATGGTAGCGGACTTCAACGGCGACGGCTTGCCGGATCTGCTTGAGGAAGGGCAGAACCTGTCTGAGGTCATCGACGGCGTCACCCACAGATCGAAGTCGATTCTTGTGCGGTTCAACGTCGGCCAGGGATTCTCGGAGGTACCGCGTGTTGTCAAAGTGCCATACTACTACGGATGCCTACCGTTGCGGGGTACTAGTTCATCGTCTGGAACCCTTTCTGATTTGTTCGATGTCAACGGCGACGGACTGCCGGATTGTGTGATTGCCGGCGGCGATTTCGGTGGGGTTGTGCTCAATATCGGTGGAGAGTTTGAGCCGATGGGGGGCCATCAACCGGGGCCCCATCTTTCATTGGCCCTGCCTCCGAGGCAGTGGCCGGGGCTCGATGGCTACCTCCGCATAGAAGATCAGAACGGCCAACAGCTGCGCGACATGATCGACGTAAATGGCGATGGTTTTCTCGATCGGGTAGATGCCGGCAGCGAAGGAATCTGGAACGTTCGACTGAACCCGCAGAGAACGCGGCCGATGCTGCTGAGCATGATGGAGAATGGGCTCGGTGGAACGAACACGATCAAGTACCAGCCGTCGAGTCACTTCGAGCACGTAGACGCAAACGGCGCGCCGACGCTGCCGTTCATCAACTGGGTGGTGACGGCCACGCGCTTGAGCGACGGCAGATGCGATCCTCAAGGCGCCAACGTGTTCGATCCGGTGCAGAACCTATGCGTGGCGAAGGGCAGCGACCTGCTCTCGTTCGTTAAGTACCGGGACGGACTGTTTGCGGTCGAGACGGACGACGCAGGGAGGCGGCTGCGGGAGTTCCGCGGCTTCGGGATGGTGGAGCAGCGCGACGTGTTCGGCAACGTGACGAAGACGCACTTCCACCAGGAGATGCACACCAAGGGGCTGGTGGAGAGCGTGTGGCGGTATGGGGGCGATGAGCAGACGCTGCTGCGACTCGAGTTGAACGATTGGGCGGAGGAAGCCATCGGGTCGAGCAGTGGTCGCACGCAGTTGTGGTTAGCCGAGAACGTGCGCATCGCCTCGGACGGCCTCGGCTGGGGCGGACATATGTTGGTGGTCACCGCCGCCAACGCCCGACCCGACGAGTTCGGCAACATCACTGAAACCTGGACCCACGGTACGGGGGTGACGCCGGTGCGCAGCCGTACCGTGTTCGCCGCGCCGGGCGGCGCGGGCTCTCCGCGCGACAAGCCGCGATGGACGTCCACGTGGGAGGATGGCAGCGGCGGTGAGGTTTTGCTGGAGGAGAAGCGCTTTCGCTACGAGAACGGTGGTGCGGAGGGAGCGGGTAACGGAAATCTGGTACGAGTGGAGTCGCGGCTGATCGACGACGAAGGCGACCGCTGGCTCGAGACTGCAATGGTCTACGACGTGTACGGCAACATCACTAAGGTGACGGACGCCGAGGGCCGCGTCACCGATACGGTATAC
>JBGTMF010000132.1:0-1631 GCA_041743795.1 Thermodesulfobacteriota bacterium
GGCGCCGCCGACGGCTCGGCCAGGGGCGCGTTCGTCGCGCCGAACCGGGCCGCGATTCGTCGGCGCAAATGATCGCTACGAACTCAGTCGCGTCATCGGTAAGGGCGGTTTTGGGCGGGTATACGAGGGCTACGACCACAACTTCGGATCTCGGGTTGCGGTCAAGACACTCAATGTATCGGATCTCGAGGACGACGAGCTCGAACTCTTCCTGCGCAAGTTCCGCGACGAAGCGCGCCAGATTCGCCCGTTGGAGAACAGTGGCATCGTTCGCGTCTACGACTACGGCGAGGAGGGCGGGCAGCCCTTCATCGTCATGGCGCTCATCGAAGGTGGGACCCTGCGCGATCGGCTGCGGCGGGAAGGCGGGACCCTGGATCCCGAGGCGGCGGTGGAGATCGGCGTGGCCGTCGCAGAGGCGCTGGAGTACGTGCACCAACGCCATATCCTTCACCGTGACATCAAGCCGGAGAATATCTTCTGCGTCGGCGACGGCACCTACAAGGTGGGGGATTTTGGGATCGCCTCGCACGGTGTGTCTCGAAGCACTCGATCCACCTTTCGCGGAGCCGGGACTCCGGCTTACATGTCGCCGGAGCAGATTCTCGCGCCGGCGACGGTCGACGGCCGTTCCGACATCTTTTCCCTGTGTGTCGTTCTCTATGAGGCTCTGAGCGGCGAACGGCCATACCTGCCGTTGACGCTCGACTTCGATCCGGAAGAGAGCGATCGCTCGTCGCAGCGCGCGCGTCGGGCCGTTGGCAAGAACTTTCGCGAGTTCACGCCGCTGCTCGAGCTGGCGCCGCGAGTTCCACCTGCGCTTGCGGCCGTGATCGAGCGCGGCATCGATGCCGACCCGGAAAACAGATTCTCGAGTTGCGCCGAACTCGCGAAGGCACTGCGGTCCTCGCTGAAAGTGAAGGCACCGCATCCGACCAAGCGAAGGACGAGGAGCCGGGCCGGCTGGGTGTTGGGTGGCGGGCTGGCTACCGCTGTCACTGCACTCGGTGTCTCGTATGTCCTGGCGGGAAACTTCAATGGCTGGATAGGGAGCGACAACGGCAATCCGCCGCGCACGCCAGGAAGACCGATCGTTGCCGCGTTCGAAGAAGAAACGCCCACCCCGTCTCCGTTGCCTACCGAGTATGCGGGCCTGGTAGGAACGCATCGATCGCCGCCCCATGGCGTCATCGCAGTGCCGCCGGCTGCGACGCCGACGCCCGAGATAGTGCCGACCGCGACGAGGACCACTACCCCATCCGAAACGCCGACTCGGACGCCGACTCGGACGTCGACCGGCACCGCGATCCCCACCTCGTCATCGACTCCTGAGCCGACGAAACCGATCTCGCGACCGACCACTCCTCCAGACACCCCGACGATCCGGCCGACACCGCCGAGATCGAACACGCCGACACCGAATCCGACGCCGCGCCGGACGGATACGCCGGTGGTTCCACCGACGCCGCGCCGGACGGATACGCCAGCCGTCCGACCTACGCCGCGGCACACGAGTACTCCAGTTCGTCCGCCGAACCGACCTCCGGTGATCTCGGGGTCGCCGCAGCTGAAGCCTCCGGCGGTGCTCGCGGGCCAATCGATGGAGGTGTCGATCAAAGTGCCGGTAGACC
>JBGTMF010000133.1:0-5197 GCA_041743795.1 Thermodesulfobacteriota bacterium
GAATTCGGCGATCGGCAGCGCACCCAGCACCGTCGTCTCGAGGTACGGCACCGCCGCCGCCGTGCGCCCCACCTCCTCGAGGATCAGCGCCAACTCGTGAAAGCCCAAGCCAGCGCCGCCGTGCGACTCGTCGATCGCCAGGCCGACCAGGCCGGCGCCTGCCAGATTCGACCATACCCCCGAATCAAATCGCGGGCCGCTCGAGCTCTCGAGCGCCTTCAGCCCTTCGTGCGTCGACCCGTCGGCGAGAATCTGCTTCGCCAGCGCGACGATCTCCTTCTGCTCTTCCGCTATCGAAAAATCCATCACCGTCCCTGCTGCAAAATCGAGTTGATGCCGTGGGCTTGTCCCGTGCCCCGCACCCTCTGCCGTCGCCGTCGCATCATCCCCGCAATGAGCGCGGTAGCCCCAAGCCGAACATCGCAATCAGATCGCGCTGGATCTCATTGGTGCCGCCGCCAAAGGTGAGAATGATCAGACTGCGGTAGAGAGTTTCCAACTTGCCACTGGCGACCATGTCAGCCGAGTCGTACGTCAAGTACGAGCGCGGGCCGACGATCTCCATCAGATGGCGAAACGCCTCGAGGTAGAACTCCGTGCCGAAGACCTTGACGCTCGACGCGTCGGCGACGTCGAGAGATCCCTGCGTGCCGGTCCACGCGACCTTCCAGTTCATCAGCCGCAAGAACTCGAGGCCGACACGCACCTTGGCCAGGTTGACCTGCACCCACTCCTTGTCGATGACGCGTTTACCGTCGGCAACCACCGTCTCTTTCGTCCAAGCCAGCACCTCGTCGTAGGCACTCTCCAGCATACCAGGTGAACACAGCGTGACGCGCTCGTGATTGAGTTGGTTGGTGATCAACGTCCAACCGCCGTCGACGGCACCTACGACGTTGCCGGCCGGCACCCTGACGTCCTCGAGGAATACGGTGTTGATGTCGTGCTGCGACAGCAGGTGCATCGGATCGATCTTGATGCCCGGTGTCTTCATGTCGGCGACGATCATCGAAATGCCCTTGTGCTTCGGCGCGTCCTGATTGGTGCGGCAGGCCAGCCAGATGTAGTCGGCGTCGCTGGCCAGGCTGGTGAACACCTTCTGCCCGTTGATGACGTACTGGTCGCCGTCGCGGTCGGCGCGAGTGCGCAACGCCGCCAGGTCGGTACCGGCGTTGGGCTCCGTGTAGCCGATACAGAAATGGATCTCTCCCTTTAGGATCTTCGGCAGGAAGAAGTTCTTCTGCTCGGTCGAGCCGAACTTCATGATCGATGGCCCCACCGTGTTGATCGTCAGCATCGGCACCGGCGCGCCACAGCGCATCGACTCATCGAAGAAGATGAACTGTTCGATGTGGGAACGCCCCTGACCGCCGTACTCGACCGGCCAACCGACGCCGAGCCAGCCATCCTCTCCCATCTGGCGCACCACTGCGCGCGTCGTCTCACCGATGCCGTGCTCCACCTGAAGCTGCCGCCGCAGCTCCGGCGTCAGCAGTCGGCCGTAGTACTGGCGCAACTCAGCTCGCAACGCCTCCTGCTCCTCACTGTATCCGATGTACATTCCGGGTTTCCTTTCGACGCCGGCGCGCCCGCGCCGCGGCGGCGACGCGACCGACGGCGACGGCGCCGGCCTTGCCGATCAAACGGCTATCGCCTCAACAGCCCGTTGAAAAACAGGACTCGCGCTGCAAGTACGCGCCTGTTTTTCAGTGGACTGTTAACCCGTCGCACAGAGGTGGTCAAACGCGCGTTTGGCAATCGATCCCGCGGTGCGGCGTCACTTTGGCGGCGCGAAGAGGTAGCCGGCGAAGCCGGCGCCCTTGCCCTCGAAGGCAAGAGCGCGAGTACAGTGCCACCACGGCGCGATGACCTGGCCCGCCGGCGGAGTCGCGCCCAGGTGGGCCTGGTCGCAGCGCACATCGGCGGCCGACCAGATCGCGCTGACGACGAGAATCCTCCCCTGCGGCACGGCGTACTCGACCTTGCAGGATTCGTTCGCCGGGCAGGACTTGCCAGCCGCCTCGCCGCCGGGCGGCAGGCTTTGCAGCACCGGCAACGGCACGGGATCGCGCAGCGTCATGGGCCGACTGGGTGCGTTCTCCGCGCGGTGCTGGTCGCGTTCGGCCCGGCGCGTCGCCACGGCCGCGGCGCGCCTCTCCATCTCATCCGCGGAAATCCCCTGCGCCAGACACGCCGTCGCCGCGGCGAAGCCGGCAAGGATCGAAACAACCATGATGTTCGCCTTCATAACCACCCTCGAGATCGGTCAGGAGTAACGCGCCGCGACGCCGCGCGACGCGCCGTGACTGGCGACGGCGTCACGCAAATTAGCGAGAAAGTCGTCGGCGATGCGATCGTGCTCAGGCGACACCATCATGTGCAGCGCTGCCGGTCCCTCTTGTCGATCGAGATGCCAGCCGAAGTCGTCCATGACGTCGCCGACGGCCATGATGTCGAGCGTGTCCGAGCCGAAGGCGAGCAGCGAGGCGACGGGATTGCCCCAGATGCGCAGCTCGTCAATCGCCTCGATGCCGGCGCGCATCTTCGTCGCCGCCGCCATTGCTCGTCCGGCCAGGCGGCAGTAACCGTCCTCGCCGAGAAAATTCATGATGCCCCACGCCGCGGCGACCGGCGCCGCCGGACGCGCGCCGGCCATGGCGAACGAACCGTAAAGCCCGCCCGGCCACTTGTCGTAGAGAAACATCTGGTACTGGGCGGTGTCCTGGTGGCGGTGGGCGATGACCGAGGCGCCCTTGGTGCAATAGCCGTACTTGTGCACATCGGCGGAGATCGTCGTCACGCCGGCGACGCGGAAGTCGAAGGGCGGGATGTCGTAGCCCAACTTCTCGAGAAACGGCAGCAGGAAACCGCCGACGCAGGCGTCCGTATGGAAATGGATATTCCGCTCCGCCGCGAGAGCCGCCAGCTGCGGAATCGGATCGACCATGCCATGCGGATAGTTGGGCGCGGAACCGACGATGATCGCGGTCTGGTCGGTGATCAGCTTCTCCGCCGCGGCGACAGCGGCGCGCAGATCGGCGGCGAGCGGGATCTGTACGTGTTCGAGACCGAGGTAGATGGCCGCCTTGGCGAATGCCGGATGGGCGGAGACGGGGGCGAGCAGCTGCGGCGACGTTACGCCGCGCTCGGCGCGGGCACGGTCGCGCGCCGTCTTTACCGCCATCAGGATGCTCTCGGTGCCACCCGACGTCATCGAGCCGGTCGCGTCGTCATCGCCGTGCAGCAGGTTCGTCGTCATCGCGACGACTTCCTTCTCCATCGTCGCCAGGCTGGGGAAACGAAACGGATTGAGCGCGTTCTCATAGAGATAGAGATTGTTGAACTCGCGCAGCGCGCGGTCGACGTCCTCACCGGCCGGATAGATTAGGCTGAAGGTCTTGCCGCCGCGCCAGTTGGCGTCTTCCGCCTTGCGCTCCTTCATGCGGGCGACGACTTCCTCGATCGATGATCCACTTGCCGGTAGCTTCATTGGCTTTCTCCTCCCGCGGGACCTTACCCGTTCTATACGCCCGAATTCCACCGCCCGCGCCGTCCGCCCCATCTCGTCCCGACGGCGAGATCCATCTTCTCCCCTGCGTGCCTGTTTCCCAACGAACTGCTACGGTCTCGCAAATTCTACTTGGAGGTGATCACCGTGACGGACCGTCCCTTTTCCGTGCTTGGCGTACAACAGATCGCGATCGGCGGGCTCGATAAGGGCGCCCTGCGCAAGCTCTGGGTCGACACCCTCGGGCTGCATCCAACCGGGGACTTTCGCAGCGAGCGAGAGAATGTCGACGAGGACATCGTCACCGCCGGCGTCGGACATTTCAAGATCGAGGTCGACCTGATGCAGCCGATCGACCCCGAGAAGCGGCCGAAGGTACACGAACCGGCGCTGAACCATATCGGCCTGTGGGTCGACGACCTGCACGCGGCCGTCGACTGGCTGACGGCAAAGGGAATGCGCTTCACGCCCGGCGGCATCCGCAAAGGCGCGGCCGGCTTCGACGTCTGCTTCATCCACCCCAAGGGCAGCGAGGAATCGCCGCTCAGCGGCGAGGGAGTCCTCATCGAACTGGTGCAGGCACCGGCCGAGGTGATCGAAGCCTTTACCAAACTCGGCTGAGGCGGCCGATCACGGGTCGAGATTGACCAGGCAACCCGTCTCGAAGTCGAGCTTGCGGTAGTAGCAATTGCGCGGCGTGCCGTCGGCGTTCTTGGTGTGGCAGATGTCACCCCGGCGCGGACGCACGATGTAGACCAGCGAGTTCTGCTCGCAGTTGACGCGGACCTCGAGCAGATCGAACATTTCACCGGACGTCTTGCCCTTTTCCCACAGCTCGTTGCGCGAGGTACTCCAGAACACCGCCGTCTTCGTCGCCAGGGCGGTTTCGAGCGCCAGCCGATTGGCATAGGCGACGAGGATGATCTCCTGCGTGTCGACGTTCTGCACGGCGACCGGCAAGACCTCGGGCGCGTTCGCCGCGACCTTGGCCAATTTGTCGAAGTCGAGGCGCAGTTCGGTACCCTCTTCCAGTTCTCTGCTCATGCACACGCCCCTATCACCGACCCCGGAACCCTCCAAGGCAACCGCGGCGGCGTAATCCCCACGATCGTCCCAAGCCAACCCACCGTTCACGCCATGCTGAACGTCGACAGCTGTCCTGAAACTCGCTTCGCTCATAGGCAAAGGCAGGGGCATGGGCACAGGCATAGGGTGGTGCGCGCTTCGCGCGATCGGTCCATCGGTTCTCATTCGAATGATCCCGCGGCACGCAGGTGGTGGGCTAGTCCGTTGAAAAGCAGTCGACGTAGCGAGGGCGAGCGGTTTTCGTCAGATCAAGGCGCTGAACCGGAAGCAAAGTCGTGACTTTTGTTGAGGATTCGGCAACGCAGAGCTGGCGAAAACAAGCCACCCGCAGTAGGCGCCTGTTTTTCAACGGACTGCTGATATGGAACGACCTGTCAACTTCGGTTCTGGTGTTCCGGGACATGGACCTCAGTTCGGGTTTAGGGAAGGGACACAGCGAAGCACAGTCGAGATCGCATTTAGCGACGGTTGATCAGTCTGATATTCGAGGGTCTTGAGCGCACGCAGGGCGCGCTCACCTACACAGTCACTGTTCGTCGGGGAGCTACCTCGGACTAGAGTCGCGGGTCTCAGACGGATGGACCGTCCTGTCGCATAGCAGTC
>JBGTMF010000134.1:0-5270 GCA_041743795.1 Thermodesulfobacteriota bacterium
GCTCAACCACGCCGGCCACTTCGAGCTTTTTGGCCGCGTGCTGATCGTTCTGCGCCTTCCAGGTCGCTCAAACCCGCGCTTCGCGCTCGCGCTCGTCACCATTCGTGCAACCAGCTTCCCAACGACCTAACTTGGACCGCAAAATCTAACTTGGCCCTCGAAACCCTGCTTCTCCGACAGTCCCGAAAGCCGGGGTCCATAGACCATGGAAATCTATGGATTCCGGCTTTCGAGACTGTCGATTTTCTCCGAATCGGGGCTTCGACAAGCTCAGCCTGAGCGGTAGGGAGCTTGATTTCGAAGGACTTTTTCCGCTCGCCCTGAGCCCGTCGAAGGGTGTCTTTGCATTTATCGACAGTCCCTTTCGCCGGAATGACGAATTTGGGGCAGTCGCGACTTTGTCAGGGGACTGTTTGCAGTCGGCTGAGAAACAGGCGGCCGATACCCGGATTCCGGGGGCGGGGGGCGAAGGGCGTTTGCCCCCGTCCGCCCCCAGCTCCGCGCATCAGTCGGTCATGTGGGTGAGGGTCTGCAGCGTGAAGTAGTCGTCCGGGAAGTTGTGCTCGGTGAACTGCTCGCTGTAACGACCGCCGAGGGCGGCGCGGTTCGACTTGTCGTTGACGCCGACCACCAGGTTCGGACTGACCCCGGTGAAGGTCACCTCTTTGTCGCGGATGAAATGGTACGCGCACATCGCGTTGTAGAAGTACTCGCCGGCGCGGTTGTGCACCAACTTCCAGTAGATGCGGTACATGTCGCGGTCCATGTACATGATGACCTTGCCGAAGTTGTAGTACGGATCCTCGGACTTGCCCTCGAGGATCCACACCGGCCGCGGTACCAGAACCAGGTTGTCGACGATCAACCACGGTGCGCCCTTGGCCCCGGGAGTTTCATATGCGGCCTTGAAGTAGGGAATCGGCGTGTTCCACCGCGTATCGGTGACCGACTTCATCACCAGCGGGTCTGGGCTGAGAAGCGGCGCCAGAATCTCGCCCTGGCCGATCAACTTCCATACGTAATACTCGATCTTGCCGCCGTAACAGTTCAGGTCGTCAGCGAAGATATCCATGCCGGCGACCGGATCCGAGCGGGATGCCGAACTGGTGCGGCGCACGCGTCGCGTCGCCGGCACATAGAACCAGCTCTTGTCTTGGGACACCCAATCGTTGACCCGCTTGGTCAAGCCACCGACACCGTCGATGTCGGTCGGCTCCATGACTCCGGTCAAGCCGGCAAATCGCAGCCCCTCGGGATTGGGGATCGGTCCGCCGTGTTTGCCCAGATAGGCTTTCAGGTGCGTCCACAGTTTGATGCGCTTGAACTCACCGCCGGTGTCGATCCCGTTCAACGTGAACGTCGCACCGCCGCCGCCGGCCTGGCCGCTGGCGGAGTCGAAGTTCCAGGCGATCTTGCATCCGGCCTTGGGGTCGTCCGGATCGATTTTTGGAAACGGGAAGCCGAAATAGAACTCGGGAACCTTTCCGGTACTCTTCTCAACCAGTCCGCAAACGTCGTCGTCGCGGACCGTGTACTTGTCGGCGTTGGCCTCGGTCGCGGCCCAGAACTGCGGTGAGTAATTGGCTTTGAACCTATCCGGGTCGACTGGCTGAACGTTGTACCAGTAATCCCCCTTCTTGACGCGATCGAGAACGACTTCCGGTAGAAGTTTCTCTCCTTGCTGCCAATTGTTGCTGTCGAGAATCCATGGATCCCCGACTGCCGCGCCTTCCCCCAGCGCGGACGTCGCCAGGGCCAGAACGATCAAGGGCGCAGAAACGCCCAGACGGAACAACCTGCTCCTCATAAAGATCTCCCTTCGAAACAATGGATCGGGCGTGAGTCGAGCGTGGCGTTCGCAACCGCATCTCGTTCCCATCCCCCACGAACCGCCGACACTACTTACCCGAGCCACCAGATTTCAAGCGCGTAGAATCGATCCGATCCGTCGCCGATCGGCACGCTGGACAGATCGACGCGAATAGCCGCTGGGGTGGGGACTTCCAACCAGCGCAAAATCGCCGTCCCAACCGAGGTAATTTCCGGGTGACGTTTGTGCAGAACACACTGCGGTTAATGACCGTTCGCCGTGACCCAGCGCTCCTCCGCCCGAGCACCGCTCGCATCTAGGCTGATCTCGACATGGTGATGACGCACCTCGCCCTCGCGCCGGTGGATGCGCGGCACTCGCGCGGCATTGACGAAAAGTGTATCGCCACGCTGTTCGAGCCAGCGCCGCACTCCGCCTCCCAGCAGGTGGTGGTGCATGTGTCCGGCGATGACGGCGATAACCCGCCGCCCGCTGCGTTGCGCGTGCTCGACCGCCAATGCCAGGTCCGGGTCGCCAAAGTCTCCGGCGGAACGCCGGAAGTCGCAGCCCCAAATGTCTTCGCGCCGATGGCCAAACCCGCTCGGCCCGTTATGGGCGAGGAAGACGATCGGTTCGCTGTCGCATTGCTCGACCAATGCGATCAGGTGCCGCGTCGACTCATCGATGGAGTCGACACCGTGGGTGCGACGCAAGTGACGGCGAAAGGCGATGCGCGCGCCACCCATCGAGTGTGGACGTCCGGCGATGATCGAGTATCGCGCGCCGCGCAGGGTGACGAGGTGGCGCGAGTAACCGGCGACCGTGACGCCGCCAAAGGCTCGATGAAGCTGGCGGTATCGCCGGCCCTGGCCGATGCTCAAGGTGTCGGCGATGCGCGGCCGCTCGAGAACTTCGGCGATCAATTGGCCGACGTGCGCCCCGTCGTGGTTGCCCGGGATGACGATGGCGGGTTTGTCGAGAGTCGCCATCGAACGGGCGGTCGCAAGCGCGCTGCGGTGCCGATAGCCGGTGATGTCGCCGACGAAGAGAATGAGGTCGTAGTCGGATCGATTGAAATAGTCGACATCGCATTGGTTCCAGTGCAAATGCACGTCGCCAATCACCGCGATCTTGGCGGCGGAGAGCGCAGAACCCTTCTCCTCCATCACGCCGGCATCTCCAACGGCCAGTTGGATGCTTCCTGGCCGCCGTCGATCTCGAAGACCTTGCCGGTCACCCAGCGCGAGGCCGGCGAGGCCAGGTAGAGTACCGCGGTGGCGATGTCGTCGACTTCGCCGAGGCTTGCCAACGGTGTCATCTTCTCCATGCGCGCCTTGGCTTCTTCGTCGAGAAAGGGCGCCAGCGCCGACGTCAACGTGGCGCCGACGGCGATCGCGTTGATGCGGACCCCCGGCGCCAACTCGTGCGCCATTACTCGGGTCATATGGGCCATCGCCGCCTTGGCCGTGGCGTAGGCGACGAATCCGGGAATCGGGATGCGGCCAGCCGCCGAGGATATGTTGACGATGGCGCCGCCGCCGCCCGCGAGCATGTGCGGAATCGCCAGGCGGCTGGCGACAAAGGCCGTTGTGACATTGAACTGAAATGCCTTGTTGAAGAAGTCTTCGCTGGTGCGAAGCGCCGGTTTCGGCATGGTGCCACCGACGTTGTTGACGAGGATGTCGATGCGACCGAACTCATCCATCGCCGTCTTGACGAGGTTCTCGAGCTGTTCGCGCTGCGTCACATCGCAGACCACCGGCAACGCCCGGGCACCGCGCCGCCGTGCCTCTTCGACGGTCTGTGCGATTTGCTCCTCGGTGCGGGCGGCGCAGACGACGGCGGCGCCGACGTCTGCAAAGGCCAGTGCCGAGCCCTGGCCGATACCGCGCCCAGCGCCGGTTACGATGGCGACTTTTCCGTCGAGCCTGAAGCGGTCGAGAATCATCGGTACCCCCTTGAACGAAGTCGCAATCAAACCACACCTGCGCGCCGATGAACACGCTCCCGGCCGAGAGCCAACCCGTTCCGTTGCAATCGCCGTGTGAGAAGTAGGTCATCGTCGCCCGAATGCGTGTCGTCGAATCCTCCACTACGGGGGCGAAAGGGCGTCCGTCGATCGACTCGAGAGGAATTCGCCGGCGACAGAATACCATCAGCGTGGACGGCCGCGGCCCGACTGCGGTAAGGGTGCCGGATGCCGATTCATTACACCTGCGCGGATCACGTCGTCACCATCACGATCGACCGTCCGGAGCGGAAGAACGCCATGGACATGGACCACTTCACGGGTCTGGCCGATTCGTGGCGCCGCTTTCGCGACGACCAGGACGCCTGGGTGGCGATCGTCACCGGCGTCGGTTCGGCTTTTTGCACCGGCGCCGATTTGAAGACGTTCATTCCGCAGGTGACCGGGGCGCTGCCGAAGCCGGCGAATTGGAAGCCGGAGAACGGTGTCCACGCGGTGCTCAAGGACTTCGAGCTGTACAAGCCGATCATCGCCGCGGTGAACGGCGATTGCGTCGCCGGCGGCATGGAGATGCTCGGCGGCATCGATATTCGCATTGCCTCGCCGAACGCGCGCTTCGGTGTCCTCGAGCCAAAGCGCGGTCTTTTCGCCGGCGGCGGCACGACCGTGCGCCTGCCGCGGCAGATCCCGTTTCCGGCGGCGATGGAATTCTTGCTGACGGCCGATCTGATCAGCGCCGAGCAAGCACTGGCGATGGGACTTCTCAACCGCGTCGTGCCGGCCGACGAACTGATGCCGACGGCGTTGGACTTCGCCCGTCGCATCACGGCCAATGCGCCGCTGGCGGTGCAGGCGACCAAGCAATCGGTGCTGCAAGGCCTGGCGATGGAGCTGCCACAGGCGTTCCAGAACGAGCGCCGGCTGGCCGGCGTGGTTTTCGCCACCGATGACGCAAAAGAAGGCCCGAAAGCTTTCGCCGAGAAAAGACCGCCACGATGGCAGGGCAAATGAACCCCTTTGTTGGAGTGACACATGGCCAGTGAAGAATTGAAAGCCGTCGTGCAAATGCTGCGCAACACTCCCCCGCTACGCGATGGCGCCTCGGTCGATGAGATGCGGGCCGGCATGGAACGGATGACCTCGCTCGCGCCGCCGGCGGAGGACGTCACGTACGATGCGGTCGATGCCGGCGGCGTTGCCGCCGAATGGGCGGTGGCAGCCAATGCCCGCGACGACCGCGCCGTTCTCTACCTGCACGGCGGCGGCTACGTCATCGGATCCGTGCGCACACATCGCCAGATCACGGGCAATATATCTCGGGCGGCGGCCGCGCGCGTACTGTCGGTCGATTACCGCCTTGCTCCGGAGCACCCACATCCGGCGGCGGTAGAGGACGCTGCCGCCGCCTATCGCTATTTGCTCGATCAGTCGTTTGCTCCGGACCAACTCGCCATCGCCGGCGATTCGGCCGGCGGCGGTCTGACCGCCGCC
>JBGTMF010000135.1:0-13101 GCA_041743795.1 Thermodesulfobacteriota bacterium
GCGCCAGCGCCAGGGTGTCGCTGGGCAACGGCATCCCGGTGGCGTCGATCGCCGTGCCGCCGACCGGCGCCTCGACGAAACGCATGGCGATCGAAAAGCGCTCGGCACACCTCTGCAACACCGCGCGCGCCTGTGCCGTCACTTCCGGGCCGATACCGTCCCCGGGCAATACCGCGATTGTCACTTCCGCCATCTACTGATCCTCTCCATCGACAATGGGCCCGCCCGCGGGCTTTAGGCACTGTCGGGGAATAACATGACGAAAGATCGCGCCCAGATTTGGGTCAGGTTCGGACGGCCCGGAAGGAGCGAACCACAGGCGTAGTCTTGCACTACGTCGAGGATTCGCGACTGAGGACCGTTCGAAGATGGCCCGAAGGTGGGTGCGAGACTCGTCATGGTATTTGCCGACACTGCCTTAGGGTCCGACGACCGGCACCGCCTTGTGGTGCCGGCGCCGGTAATCGAGCTTGTTCAGCGCGTTCACGAAGGCGAGCGCGCTGGCCATGATGACATCGGTATGGATGCCGGTGCCGTTGACGCGGACGCCGTCGCTGCTCAATGAGCAGGTCGCTTCACCCTGCGCTTCCGATTCGCCGGTGATTGCGTTCACCTGATAACGCTCCAGCACAGCCGACTCGCCGACGATGGTCGAAATCGCCTTGAAACAGGCATCGACCATGCCATCGCCGGTTTCGTGCTGTACCTTCTCCTCGCCATCGACGCGCAACCGCACCGTCGCCTCCGGCGGTCCCGCCGCGACGTGTCGCACGCTCAAATCGAGAAGCTCGAAGCGATCCGGCGCGCGCACGCTCTCCTCGGCGACCAACGCCAGAATGTCTTCGTCGTAAATGTTCTTTTTGCGGTCGGCCAGGGCCTTGAAGCGATCGAAGGACTTCGCCACGTCCACCTCGGTGAGATCTACACCCAGCGCATGCAAGCGATCGGCGAAGGCGTGCCGGCCCGAGTGTTTGCCCAACACCAGGCGATTGCTGGCGATGCCAACCGACTCCGGCCGCATGATCTCGTAGGTCGACTTGTCCTTGAGCACACCGTCCTGGTGGATGCCGGCTTCATGTGCGAAGGCATTGGCGCCGACGATCGGTTTGTTGATCGGAATGGCAATTCCGGTGATCTGCGACAAAAGCCGGCTCGACGGGTAGATCTGCTCGGTGTGCACCCCGACGCTGATACCGGGGAAGGTGTCGGCGCGGGTCGCCAGCGCCATCACCACTTCCTCCAGCGAGGTGTTGCCGGCACGCTCGCCGATTCCGTTGATGGTGCATTCCACCTGGCGCGCGCCGTTGCGCACCGCCGCCAGCGAGTTGGCCACCGCCAACCCCAGATCGTTGTGGCAGTGAGCGCTCCAGATGACGTCACGTCCCCCTTCGGTGTTTTCTACCAGGTAGTGGAACAATTCGCCGAACTCGGTCGGCATCGCGTAACCGGTGGTGTCGGGAACGTTCAGCGTCACGGCGCCCGCTTTGATGACCTGCGCGAAGACGTAGGACATGTATTCGCGATCGCTGCGCGACGCGTCCTCGGCGGAAAACTCGATGTAGTCGACGTGCTTTTTGGCGAACTCCACCGCCCAGCACGCGGCATCCACCACCTCCTCGCGCGACATCATCAGTTTGCGCTGCAGGTGGAGATCCGAGGTGGCGATGAAGATGTGGATGCCGGGGTGGCGCGCCTTTTCGACGCTGCGCACGGCGCGCTCGATGTCGCCCTGCTTGGTGCGCGACAAACTCAGAACGATCGGCGTCTGCACGGCGTCGGCGACCCTGGCCACAGCTTCGGCATCGCCGTCCGACGCAGCCGCGAAACCGGCCTCGATGACATCGACGCCCAAGCGCTCGAGCTGGCGCGCGATCACCACCTTTTCGTCGACGTTCATCGTCGCGCCAGGCGATTGCTCGCCGTCGCGCAGCGTCGTGTCGAAGATCCTCACCCGTTCGGTCGTCATCGTTCTATTCCCCATTGGTTGCAGGCCCCGTTTCGCTCCGGGGAAAGAGCGCAGGGCGGTTAAAAAAAAAGCCACGAGCGATTTGCCCGTGGCTAAATAGGGATCGTCTGCTACGCCACGGGCAATCCCCGGCCCGCGGCATGTGAGAGACGTCAGCTCGCCACAAGCACACCGCGACCGGGGCCACGAAGGACACCTAGGCCGAGCAGGATCTGAGGCATAAAACCAACGAACGTCATCACGCCGGGAGGCTAGAGGAGTCGTCTGGGCCTGTCAAGTCGCTGCCTGGACCGTCACTGGCTGAACCGCGGCCCCAATCCGACCGTCCGAAGACGGAGCGAAGCGGCCCCGAGAGCGCGTAACCCGTCGCCCCGACGAAAAGGAAGATCTGCGGCTCGGCGAGGAAGAGCATCATCGCCAAGATGAACCCGAGCAAGACCGAAAACGTCTGGCGATGCCCGACGCCGAACTCCTTGAAACTCGCGTAGCGCACTCCGCTGACCATCAAGATCGACAGCGCGTAGCTGGCGAGTAGCCAGCCGAAGCGACGCGTGACATCGACGCCGACCGTCGGCGCCGTTCCAAAGAGGTAGACATAGACCAGTACCGACGAGGCAATGACCTCAGCCGCGGCCGGTATCGGCAAGCCGATGAAAGAGCTTTTCGCGACATCGTCGCGCTGGACGTTGAAGCGCGCCAACCGCAGCGCGCCACAGACCACATACAGCGCGGCGGCGAGCCAGCCGAAGGTTCCCCAAGGGGAGAGGGCAAAGCGGTAGAAGAGAAACGCCGGGGCGACGCCGAAGGCGACGAGGTCGGCAAGAGAGTCGTACTGCGAGCCGAACTCCGACGTCGTCTTGGTGACGCGCGCGACGCGACCGTCGAGAACATCGAACACATTGGCGGCCATGATGGAGATGGCGGCGACGGAGAAGTCCCCGCGCATGCAGGCCACCAGCGAGTAGAAGCCGCAGAGCAACCCACCGGTCGTCAAGAGGTTCGGCAGGAGATAGAATCTGCCGCGCCGGGTTTGCTCGGGAACCTTGCGCAGCCGGTCTTGACGCACCGCCATCACGCGCTCAGTTCTTGGCCCGATCCACCAGCCGACCGGAGCTGAGCCAGGGCATCATCGAGCGCAACTTCTCGCCCACCGCCTCGATCGGGTGCGTTTCCGCTTCCTTGCGCAGCTCGCCGAAATGCGGCGATCCGACGCGATGCTCGGTCATCCACTCCTCGGCAAACTTGCCGCTTTGGATCTCGCCGAGAATCTCCTTCATCGCCTGCCGCGCCTCTTTGCCGATGACCCGCTTGCCGCGCGTCATGTCGCCGTACTCGGCGGTGTTGGATACCGAGTAGCGCATATTGGCGATTCCGCCTTCGTAGATCAGATCGACGATCAGCTTCACCTCGTGGAGGCACTCGAAATAGGCCATCTCGGGGCTGTAGCCAGCTTCCACGAGCGTCTCGTAACCGGCGCGGATCAATTCCGTGATACCGCCACAGAGGACGGACTGTTCGCCGAACAGATCCGTCTCGGTCTCTTCCTTGAAGCTCGTCTCGAGGACCGCGGCGCGCGTGCCGCCGATTGCCTTTGCGTAGGCGAGACCGACCTCGCGCGTGTTGCCACTCGGATCCTGGTGCAGCGCCAGCAGGCACGGAACACCGCGACCGTTCTGGTACTCACTGCGCACCAGATGGCCCGGTCCCTTCGGTGCGACCATGAAGACGTTGACTCCGGCGTCCGGCACGATCTGCTTGAAGTGGATGTTGAAGCCGTGCGCGAAGGCGAGGTATTTGCCCTTGCTCATGCCGGGGGCGATCTCGCGGCTGTAGATCTCGGAACCCATCTCGTCGGGGACCAACATCATCACGATATCGGCCGCGGCCGCAGCTGCGGCGGGCTCCATCACTTCGAACCCCGCAGCCTCAGCCTTCTTCCACGAGGTACCGTCCTGACGCAGCCCGACGATGACCTTTACACCGCTGTCGCGCAGGTTGTTGGCATGGGCGTGGCCCTGGCTGCCGTATCCGATCACCGCGACCGTCTTGCCGTCGAGCGCCGCGAGGTTTGCATCCTCATCGTAGTAAATCTTCATGCTACCTTCTCCTTTTCCGCTCGGGCGGTCTTCAACAACTGCATGCCCCGGTGCACGGCGACCGTGCCGGTGCGCGCGATCTCCTGAATCCCGAGCGGCACCAGCAGCTCGATCATCGCGGCGATCTTTTCCTGGTCGCCGGTCACTTCGACGAGAAACGACTCAGGGCTGACATCGATGATGCGGCCGCGAAAGATGTCGATGATCTGCGAGAGTTCGGTGCGATTTTCCCGGTTCGCCGTGACCTTGATGAGCGCCAACTCCCGGGTGACATGGCTCGTGTGGATGAAATCGATGACCTTGATGACGTTGATCAATTTATTGAGCTGCTGGGTCACCTGCGCCAGCACCTGGTCGTCGCCGCGCGTCACCAGCGTCAGCCGAGAGACCTGAGGATCGAGCGTCTCCGCGACCGTCAGGCTCTCGATGTTGAAACCGCGGCCGCTGAACAGGCCGGCGACCCGGGCGAGGACGCCGAACTGATTCTCGACGAGGACCGATATTGTGTGTCGCATCTTCAGCCTCGTCCTTCTCGGCAATGTCCCAACACGCGCGGCGCGGTGCCCGCGCGCCCGCGCCCCCAGCGGATCAAACGCTTTCGGCGCGATGACGGGCGAGAATCTCCATGATGCGATCCTTGCCGGCCAACTTGACCTTCTGGATGCGCTTCTTTTCGAGATCCTCTTCGGGGGTCAGGACACCCTTGTGCCGAAGCCCTGCGAGTTGCCGTTCGAGGTCCAAGTGCTCCTGGTAGTACTTTCTCAACTCAGGATCCTGCTCGACCAGCGTCCCTATCAACTCTTCGTCTCGTTTCTCCAATTTCCAACACTCCCGACTAAAGCACCGCGAGATTTAGCCCAGCCCATCGACGGTGTCAATTTTACCCTTCCAACGCTCGCCTGCCGCCCGCTTCTTCGCCGGCGAGGCGTTTTGCTTCGGCCTCGGAAACCCGACAGTAGCGCGGAACCATCCCCGCAAGCGAGTCAGCCCCCATCTCCCGGTGGCGGCGCCGGCCGAGGCTGGCGACGGCGCCACCGCGCGGGTGGAACTCCGCAAACGGCAAAAATTCGACCGCGCTTCCGATCAGCCGGCGAAATTCGTCGCCAAGGACCTCGACGCCGTCGCCGACGACGACACACGGTTCGTCGATTGCCGCCGCCAGACGCGCCGGCGTCGTTGCGCAATCTTCGGCGATACGCAGCAGGCCGCCGCCATCGGCGCGGAACAGCGCCGCGTAAACCTCGCCCTTGCGCGCGTCCAGTACCGGGCAGATCAGGCCGCGCATCGGGCCGGCAACCAGCGCCAAGGCGTGCAGCGTCGGCACGCCGACGACATCGCAACCGGTGGTCAGGGCGAATCCCTTGACGACGCTCAAGCCGATGCGCAGCCCAGTGAACGATCCGGGCCCAAGCGAGACGGCGATCAATTCGACCTCGGCAAGGCTTCGCCCGGCGGCGTCGAGCACCTCTTGCACCATGGGCAGGACGACGGTCGCCAGACTACGCGAGCCCGGCAGCGAGCGCTCGGCGACCAGGGTGTCGCCGTCGAGAAGCCCGACACTCGCCGTCCGCGTCGCCGTGTCGATACCGAGGACGAACCGCGGCGGGCGGCCGCTTGCGGCGTCAGCGGTGCTCAGCCCCAACTCCCGAGAATGCGGCCGATGTCGTTGTAAAACGCAAATGCCATCAAGCCGATCAACAGCACCAGCCCGACCTGTTGCGCCACCTCGCGTTGGCGCAGATCGAGCGGGCGTCGCATTACCGCCTCGATCAGGAAGAACAGAAGGTGGCCGCCGTCGAGAACCGGAATCGGCAACAGGTTGAGGATGCCCAGGTTGATGCTGATGACGGCCATGAAGTGAATCAGCGCCTCGAGACCGACCTGTGCCTGGGTGCCGGCGGCTTGCACGATGAGAATCGGCCCGCCGATCTCGCCCGCCGGAATCTGACCGCGGATCATTTTGTAGACGCTCATGATGATCGTCGTGATCCACCACACCGTCTGCTCGAATCCCTGCACGATGGACTCGATGAAGCCCGCCGGCCGCCGATCGGAAGCATGGCCGATGCCGATGGCGTAGTAGCTGGGTCCGCTCACCTCGCCGAAAATGTTCTTCGCTTCCTGCTGCTCGGGAGTGACCGTAAGCGTAAGGTTCGACTCGGCGCGGAGAACCTCGACGGCAAGGCTCTTGCCCTCACTGGCGCGAATGGCCTCGGACAATTCCTGCCACGAGGCGATGCCCTCGCCGTCGATGGCGGTGACGATGTCGCCGCTGACGAAACCGGCGAGCGATGCAGGCTTTCCCTCCTGCACCATGCCGACCTTGGCGCTCTCGCTCGGCACCGGCATGCCGTATACGAAGACCATGCAAGAGATCGCCGCGAAGGCGAAGAGCAGATTGAACATCGGCCCCGCCAGGACGATGGCACAGCGTTTCCACAGTCGCTGATGCGAAAAGGAAATCGCTTCGTCTACGGGCTCGTCACTGTCGGGATCTTCGCCCACCATCTTGACGAAACCGCCGAGGGGGATGGCACTGACGACGTACTCCGTGCCGTTGACCGTGCGGCCGAAGAGAGTCGGCCCGAATCCGACGGAGAACTTGAGGACGCCGACACCCGACTTCTTGGCAACGATGAAGTGGCCGAACTCGTGAACGACGATGAGGATGCCGAGTACGGCGATCGCGGCGAGGATTCCTGTGATTCCCATCAACAATATCCGGGACGAACTACGACAGTGCCCTAGTGTAGTACAGGATTGCTACCGGGAAAAGCAGGCTGTCGATGCGGTCGAGAACGCCGCCGTGGCCGGGAAAGATCGCCCCCGATTCCTTGCTGCCGAACGCCCGCTTGATCGCCGATTCACAGAGGTCGCCGAGTTGGCCCACCGCCGCCAGCACGACGGCGAGAAAGAACATCCCCGACCAGCTCTCCTGCGGAAAGAACAGCGCTTTCGCCGCCAGGCCGACCGCCGCCGCCGCGACGAGGTTGCCGATCGACCCTTCGACCGTCTTGCCCGGACTGACGCGCGGCAACAACTTGCGACGGCCGAACGTTTTGCCCGCAAAATACGCCCCGGTGTCACTCGCCATTCCGTTGGCGACGACGAAGGTGACCCAATACGGTCCGTCATCGAGGCCGTGCAACCAGACGAAGTGAGCGAGCACGGCGACGTATACGATTCCCAACCAACTGACCGCGCAGTCGCGCATTGCCGCGGCGATTTCCCCCGTGCGCAGAACGACGAAGCCGAGGAGCACCCCCAACGCGCCGGTGAGGGCGGCGGACCACGCTGCCGCAGGGCCGTACGAAGCAACGGCGACGGCGAGTACCGCGGCGCCGCAGGCGCTGCCGACCCAGCGGTCCGCAGGCTTGTCGGGGAACGCCATCGCCATGTACTCGACCACCGCGATCGCACCGAGTACGAAGATGAGAACCGACATGCCGAACGGCGGCGCCAGAAAAATGATCGCCAGTAGGATCGGGATGGCGACGGCCGCCGTCGCCAGTCGAGCACCGAGCATGACGGACCTCAGAGCAAGCGCGGACGTCAGGCGCCGCGCAGCGCTCCGACCGTTCCACGCGGCTCTGGATCGTCCAGCACCCGACCGAAACGCCGATCGCGCCGTTGGTACTCGGCCAACGCGGCCACGTACTCGGCCTCGCGAAAATCGGGCCACAGAGTCTCGGTGACGAAGATCTCGGTATACGCCAGTTGCCACAAGTAGAAATTGGAGATGCGCATCTCACCGCTGGTGCGGATCAGCAGATCCGGATCGGGCATCATCGAAGTTCCCAACGAGGCCGAGATCGCCGCTTCGTCGATGGTCTCCGGCGCCAGGCGACCGGCGGCGACTTCGCGGCCGAGCGTCTGCACGGCGTGAACAATATCCTCTCGCCCTCCGTAGCTGACGCACAGACCGACAGTCAGGCGGCGATTGTCGCGGGTGCGCTCGATGGCGCGTTCGAGTTCGCCGCGCACCGACGCCGGCAGGCGAGCGACGTCACCGATGGCAACGACCCGCACCTCGTTGAGCATCATGCGGTCGACCTCGGTGCGCAGGTAGCGGCGCAGCAAGCTCATCAGCGCACTCACCTCGCGGTGCGGCCGGTCCCAGTTTTCCGTCGAGAACGCAAACAAGCTGAGGTACGGGATCTCGAGTTTTCGCGTCGCCTCGACGATGGTGCGAACCGAGTCCTTACCCCGTTTGTGTCCTTCGACACGGGACATGCCGCGGCGCTGGGCCCAGCGGCCGTTGCCGTCCATGATCACCGCGACGTGGCGCGGCAGGCGCGCAAGATCGAGCGAGGAGGTATCGAGTTCGATCACGGCCGATCAGATCTCCATGATCTCTTCTTCTTTGTCCTTCAGCACGGCGTCGAGCTTGTCGGTGTATTCCTTGGTCAATTCCTGAATCTTGTCGTGGCCGCGGCGCAGGTCGTCCTCGGTGATCTCCTTGTCCTTCTGCATCACCTTGAGCATCTCGTTGGCATCGCGCCGGTGGTTGCGCAGCGAGACGCGGAAATCCTCGGCGATCTTGCGGACGTGCTTGACGAGGTCACGGCGTCTTTCTTCGGTGAGCTCGGGGATCGGCACGCGAATCATCTTGCCGTCGTTCGATGGTACCAAGCCCAGGTCCGCTTGCAGGATGGCCCGCTCGATGTCGCTGATGACGCTGCGGTCGAACGGCTGCACGACCAGGAGTCGCGCCTCAGGGGCGTTGAGCGACGCCAATTGGTTGAGCGGCGTCGTTGCCCCGTAATACTCGACTGTTATCCCCTCGAGCAATGACGTCGATGCCCGGCCGGTGCGAGTCCGCCCGAACTCCCGACGCATCGCCACGACCGTATGCTCCCCCTCGTCGCGCAGGTTCTTGATGACCTCGTCCACCATGCGGCCTTCTTATCGCTAAAGGGCATCGAGGTCCACGCCGACGTGCCCACGCCCACAGCGGCCGACGAGGCGACGGCGGGCGCGCGGAGAACGCTCAGTGGACCAGTGTGCCGACGAGTTCGCCGCGCGCCACACGCTCGATGTTGCCCGCCACCAGCAGGTTGAAAACCTTGATGGGAAGGCAATTCTCCATGCACATCGTCACCGCGGTCGCGTCCATGACCTTGAGCCCCTTGGCGATGAAATCACCGTAGGTGAGATCTTCGAAGCGCACCGCGTCGCGATTGACCTTGGGATCGGAGTCGTAGACGCCGTCGACTTTGGTCGCCTTGAGGATTACCTGCGCGCCGATCTCGGCAGCGCGCAGGGCGGCGGCCGTGTCGGTGCTGAAATACGGATTGCCCGTACCCGCGGCAAAGATGACGATGCGGCCTTTCTCGAGGTGCCGCATGGCGCGCCGGCGGATATACGGCTCGGCGATCTCGCGAATCTCCAGGGCCGACATCACCCGCGTCTGCACGCCCTGCTTCTCGAGGGCGTTCTGCATGGCGAGAGCGTTGATGACCGTCGCCAACATGCCCATGTAATCGCCGGTGGCGCGTTCGACCCCTTCGGTCGCGGCGCGCACGCCGCGGTAGATGTTGCCGCCGCCGATGACGAGGGCGATTTCGAGCCCGAGCGCGTGTACGCGCTCGATCTCTGCGGCCACGTTCTGGATCGTCGCCGGGTCGATTCCATAGTTGGAATCACCCATCAACGCCTCACCGCTCAATTTGAGCATGATGCGTCGATACGGCAGGGCACCGGACGATGAAGTCCGCGCCATACCGTCCGAGCCGCGTCCGCTCATTTCGCCTCAAGCCTCGCTGCTGGATTCTTCACCGAGCTGGAATCGCGAAAAGCGCCGGACCACCAGGTTTTCACCCATCTTGCCGACTGCATCGGTCACCAGATCGCCGACTTTGCGGTCGGGGTCCTTGATGTACGACTGCTCGAGGAGACAGATCTCACCGAAGAATTTCTCGATCTTGCCGGCGACGATCTTCTCGATGACCGGCTCCGGCTTTCCCGATTCGGCAGCTTGGGTCTTGAAGATGCTCCGCTCCTCGTCGAGGACACGCGCCGGAACGTCCTCGCGCCGCAGATAGCGCGGATTGGCCGCGGCAACTTGCATCGCCAGCTCGCGGACCAAATTCTGGAAATCGTCGGTACGAGCGACGAAGTCCGTCTCGCAATTGACCTCGACGAGAACACCGATCTTGCCACCGGCGTGTACATACGATCCCACAGCGCCCTCGGCGGCGGTGCGGCTGGCGCGCTTGGCGGCGGCCGCCAGGCCCTTCTCGCGCAAAAAGACCAGCGCCTTATCGACGTCGCCGCCGACTTCGTTGAGGGCCTTTTTGCAATCCATCATCCCGGCGCCGGTGCGATCGCGTAGTTCGCGCACCATTGCCGACGAAATCTCGCTCACGCCGCACCCCCTTCGGCGCTGGGTTCGGACCTGACGGGCTCGCTCGACGGCGCCTCTTCGGCAACGTCCTCGGTCGCCGGCATCGGCGCCTCGCTACCCGGTACCGCAACGCCCGTGTGATCCGGCGCCGTGGACGCCTCGGCGCCTTTGCTGCGCTCGGAGTAACTGTCGCGGCCTTCGAGGACGGCGTCGGCCATCGCCGCGCAAAACAGGCGGATGGCACGAATCGCGTCATCGTTTCCGGGAACTCGATGATCGACCGGGTCCGGATTGCAGTTCGTATCGAGAACGGCCACCACCGGGATCCCCAGCTTGTTGGCCTCCTTCACCGCAATATCTTCCTTCATCGTGTCGATGATGAAGAGCGCGTCAGGCACTTTGCGCATGGTCTTGATCCCACCCAGGGTATGGATCAGACGGTCGCGCTCGCGGCTCATCTCCAACAACTCGCGCTTCTTGAGCGCTTCCGTCACGACCGGATCCTCGAGCATCTCCTCGAGTTTCTTGAGGCGCTCGACGCTCTGCTTGACGGTCTGGAAGTTGGTCAATGTGCCGCCCAGCCAGCGGTTGCTGACGTAGAACATCCCGCAGCGCTCGGCTTCCTGCATCACCGCGTCCTGCGCCTGCTTCTTGGTGCCCACCATCAAAAGATGGCCGCCGCGGGCGGCCATGTCGCGCACGAACGCGCAGGCCTCCTGGAGCATCGTCACCGTCTGTTGCAGGTCGATGATGTAAATTCCGTTGCGGGCGCCGAAGATGTAAGGTTTCATCTTCGGATTCCAGCGGCTCGTCTGGTGACCGAAGTGGACCCCGGCCTCCAAGAGCTGCTTCATGGTCACTTCTGCCATTCAATGCTCCTAGCGAGTTTCAGGTTGATCCGCTTCCCTAGCAGAAATGCCGAGCGGGCCCAAGTCCCCCAACCGAGTAGGGGGAAGCGGGCGGATTGTCAGCCCCGAATCGAGGCCACCGGGCCTCGCCGGGCCCGGCCATAGCGGCGTTGGCGCCGTCACGAGTTCATCATTTCGAGAAATTCGGCGTTGCTGGCGGTGCCGTTCATCTTGTCGAGGACGAACTCCGCCGCCTCCACCGGATTCAGCTGGGCCAGGAGTTTGCGCAAGATCCACAGACGCTTTGTGGTGGTCTGGCCGAGCAGCAGCTCTTCCTTGCGGGTGCCGCTGCGATTGATGTCGATGGCGGGAAACGTCCGTTTGTCGACCAACCGCCGGTCGAGGTGGATCTCCATGTTCCCCGTCGCCTTGAACTCTTCGAAGATCACCTCATCCATGCGACTCCCGGTATCGACTAGAGCCGTGCCGAGAATGGTCAAGCTGCCACCGTCTTCGATGTTGCGAGCGGCGCCGAGAAACTTCTTCGGCTTGTGTAGGGCATTCGAGTCGACTCCGCCCGAGAGAATCTTGCCGCTCGGCGGAACGACCGTATTGTAGGCGCGCGCCAGTCTCGTGATGCTGTCGAGCAGGATGACGACATCGCGACCGTGCTCGACCAGCCTCTTCGCCTTTTCGATGACGATCTCCGCGACCTGAACGTGCCGCGTCGGCGGTTCGTCGAAGGTGGACGAGATGACCTCGCCCTTGACCGAACGAACCATGTCGGTCACCTCTTCCGGGCGCTCGTCAATGAGCAGGACGATGAGCACCACCTCCTTGTGGTTTTGGGTGATGCCGTGCGCGATATTCTGCAACATCGTCGTCTTGCCGGTGCGCGGCGGCGCGACGATCAGCCCGCGGGTGCCCTTGCCGATCGGCGTGAAGAGATCGACCAAGCGGGTCGTCGGCTCGTCCGCCGAGTGCTCCAGGCGGAGTTGCTCCTGCGGATAGAGGGGCGTCAGATTGTCGAAGAGAATCTTGTCGCGCGCCAGCCCACTCTCTTCGTAGTTGACCTTCTCGACCTTGAGCATCGCGAAGTAGCGTTCGCCATCCTTCGGCGGGCGGATCTGGCCGGAGACGACATCGCCGGTGCGAAGGTCGAAACGGCGGATTTGGCTCGGCGAGACATAGATGTCGTCGGGGCCCGGGAGGTAGTTGTAATCAGGTGCGCGCAGGAAGCCGAAGCCATCCGATAGGGTTTCGAGCACACCCTCGGCGAAGATCAGCCCGCTGCTCTCGGCCTGCGCGCCGAGGATAGCGAAGATCAACTCCTGCTTGCGCATGCTGGAAAAGCCTTCGATGTTGAACTGCTTGGCCAGGGTGGCGAGTTCGCCGATCTTCTTGGCCTTCAGCGCAATCAGATCGAGGCTGGAGCCATTCTTGACAGCGACGGATTCCTCGCCCGCCTCGACGCCCCCTCGGGTATCGAGGTCTTGGCGGTTTTGCCGATCGACCGCGGCAGCGCGGCGGCGCGCGCGCTCGGCGTCGGTCGATGCCCCACCTTTTCCGGCGGCGTCAGCGGCCATGCGTATTCCTTCCCGGAGAAGTATTCCGGTGGCGATGTTCGATTGAGCGGTGAGGGTCCGATGGATGGTTGCGGACGGGCTCGCGGGAATCCGGCCCGGACGGTCGGCGCGGAAGCTACTCAGGCATGCCGAGGTTGTCAACATCGACCGCCGGCAGGCGGCGCAGTCACCAACACAGCACCCGCTCAGCCAGCGAATGCCGCCTGCTCACGTCGCCGCGCGCAGGTGTTCGACGGCCGCCGCCAGGTCGGCCGGCCAG
>JBGTMF010000136.1:0-4714 GCA_041743795.1 Thermodesulfobacteriota bacterium
CGCCGGCGCATCCGCCTGCGCGGCGACGGCGACGGTGATCTCTTCGAGGGCGAGGACGAGTTGCGACGCGTAGCCGCCGTCTTCGCCGCACTCGAGCGACCCTACATCAGCCGCTTCGACGGCACGCTGCCGATCGACGAGGTGGCGCGGCAGATCCGCCAGTGCATCGAGGCGCACCCACGCTTTTGCCAACTTTTCGCCGCCGCGCCGTAAGCGGCGCCGGCGGCGCCCTCAGGAATCGTCGGTCTTGCGCTTGGGGCGCAGTGCCTGGCGCAACACGCGCTTGCGCAGGCGGATCGATTTCGGCGTCACTTCGACCAGTTCGTCCTCGCCGATCCACTCGATGCAATCCTCGAGGCCGAGCTCGCGGTGCGGCGTCATGACTATGTGCTCGTCGCGCCCCGAGGCGCGCACGTTGGTCAGCTTCTTCTCGCGGCAGACGTTGACGTTGAGCTCCGTGTCGCGCGAGTACTCGCCGATGACCATGCCCTCGTAGACATTGGTTCCCGGCGGGATGAAGAGGATGCCGCGCTCCTGCAGGTTGAAGATCGCGTACGGTGTCGCCACGCCCTCGCGGTCGGAGACCATGGCGCCGTTGGTGCGCGCCTGGATTGGACCGTTCCACGGGAACCATCCGTTGAACAGCGCGTTCATGATGCCGGTGCCGCGCGTCTCGGTGAGAAAGCGCGAGCGGAAGCCGATCAAGCCGCGCGACGGCACGGTGAATTCGACGCGGACGCGACCGGAGCCGCCGTGGCTCATCTTCGTCATCTTGCCGCGACGCATCGCCAGCAGTTGCGAGACGACGCCGATGTAGTCTTCCGGCACGTCGATGACCAGCAATTCGACCGGCTCGTGAACGACACCATCGACGTCGCGGGTGACGACGGTCGGCTTCGAGACCTGCACCTCGTAGCCCTCGCGCCGCATCGTTTCGATCAAGATCGCCAGCTGCAATTCACCGCGGCCGGTCACCTTCATCGCCTCGCCGGCCGCCGTCTCCTCGACGCGCAGACTGACATTGCGCCGCCGCTCGAGGAGCAATCGCTCGCGCAGTTTGCGCGACGTCACGTACTCACCGTCGCGGCCGGCCCAGGGCGAGGTATTGGCCGAGAAGTACATGGCGATGGTCGGCTCGTCGACGCGAATACCCGGCAGCGGGCGCGGATTCTCCGCGTCGGTGACGGTATCGCCGATGTCGATCTCCTCGACGCCGGCAATCGCCGCGATGTCTCCCGATTCGACGCGGTCCACCTGCGCGCGCTTCAAGCCGCTCCAATTGTAGACCTGCGTCACCTTGACCGGTTTCGGCGCGCCGCCGCCGCTGCACAGCACGTAATTGCCGCCGGTCGTCAGGCTGCCGTTCTTGACGCGGCCGATCGCCAGGCGTCCGACGTAGTCGTCGTAGTCGAGATTGTTGCACTGAAACTGCAGCGGCGCGCCGGGTGTCACCACCGGCCCTGGCAGGTGTTGTAGGATGAGATCGAAGAGCGGTTTCAAGTCGACGCCGGGCTCGGCCAGGACGCGCGTCGCCGTGCCGGTGCGCGCGTTGGTGTAGACCACCGGAAACTCCAGTTGCGACTCGTTGGCGTCGAGGTCGATGAAGAGGCCGTAGATCTCGTCGAGCACGGCGGCCGGACGCGCGTCTTCGCGATCGATCTTGTTGACGCAGACGATCTGCGGCAGCCCCGCCGCCAAGGCCTTCTGCAAGACGAAGCGGGTCTGCGGCAGCGGCCCTTCCGAGGAGTCGACCAAAAGCATGACGCCGTCGACCATCGCCAGAGTGCGCTCGACCTCGCCGCCGAAATCGGCGTGTCCCGGCGTGTCGACGATATTGATGCGCACGCCGCCGTACGAGACCGCCGTATTCTTCGCCAGGATGGTAATGCCGCGCTCGCGCTCGAGAGCATTCGAGTCCATGACGCGATCCGCCACCTGCTGGTTGGCGCGAAAGGTGCCGCTCTGGTGCAGCATCGCGTCGACCAGCGTCGTCTTGCCGTGGTCGACGTGGGCGATGATGGCGATGTTGCGCAAATCGGTTCGGTGTTCGATGGCAGCCGGCACGGGAAGTTCCTCGAGATGTTCGGTCGCCACCGCTAACACCCACATTGGCGGGTTGCCATGGGGGTTGCCCCTGTCCGGG
The DNA here is from genome assembly GCA_041743795.1 of Thermodesulfobacteriota bacterium. Lineage (GTDB taxonomy): Bacteria > Desulfobacterota > Binatia > HRBIN30 > CADEER01 > CADEER01. The sequence goes on from JBGTMF010000136.1 coordinate 2,144, forward strand.
CCAGGATGCGCACCGCGTAAGCTCTGCTAACCACGCGGAAATACGTGTTTTCACGATCCGTACTGGCCGGGGAAAGCGAAACAATAGGTTTTATGGCGTCAACCCATCGAACATTCGCCGCGCTACTACTTCGACAAAAAAGAGCCGATCGGCAAAAGATCATTTGACACGGCCGTGGCGACCTGCCAAAAACGCTCTCAGAACCCATTTCACAGCATTCCTCGAATGAGAGGAAAAGGAGGACAGGTATGTTGAGACGTAATCTCTTCATCGGAGGGGCTTGCCTAGGAGTCGCGCTGATGGTCAGCCCGGCATTGGGCCAACGCAGTCCGGCCAGCAAGGCCAACAAGTTCCAGGCCACGCTCGTTCAGGGCGTTGAGGTCTGCACCGCCGCCAACACCACCGCACCGGGCGTTCTGGCCACGCCGGCGTGTGATCCCGTCGTTCCGTCGGATGCGACTTGCGTATTCGGCCCCAAGGGTAAGGGGCAGGTAGCGGCTAAGGAGAAGAAGGGCGACATCACGGTTCAGGCCAAGCTCGGTGGCGTCGATGCCGGTTGCGAAGGTGAGACCCTTTGCGCCGTCGCCTCGATCACCAGCTCGCAGGACAACTGTGCCAGCTCGGGCGACTGCACGTCGCTCCGTCCGAACACGACCGACCTGCCGCTCGGTATCGCGTGCTGCTCGATCGAAAAGGGCAAGTGCAAGATCAAGACCTCGGTCAACGTGTCGTTGGCCGGCGCTCTCGTCACGGGCAACCGTGCTGAGTTCGGCATCGGCGAAGTCGGCTTGCTGCGCGCTGGCGCTCCGGCCCCGAGCAATGCTCGTAAGGCCGCCGCGTTCCGCACCGGCTTGTTGCTGCCGTAGTACGAACGCTGCTTAGTTCAAACCGCCGCGGTGAAAGCCGCGGCGGTTTTTTTTTGCCGCGCATGCGCGATCGTCGGCAGCTACCTTGGCAGCAGCGGCCTTTCATCCGCGCACGAGGTATGGCACTGAATGCTGTCATGCGAACCAATATCACGACACTGGCCCTTGCCCTCCTGGCGCTCGCCGCTCCGGCCTGTAATCGGCCGACGACGGATGGCGCATCCAGCGCAAACAAAGCCGAGCCCAGCGTCGCGGCGGCGGCGCCTACCGCACCAGCTGGCGGCGCGGTACAGGCGGGCGAGCGCGTGCGGCGCGTCTTCACCGCCAACTACGGCAACGACACGGTGTCCGTCCTCGAAGGTGCGCCGGTGGAAATGGAAGTGCGCACCCTCTCCGGCTTCGACTCGCCGATCGCCTTGGCGATCCGGCCGACCGAACCGACGTACCTGGCCGTGGCCAACAACACGGCGCCCGGTATCACGCTGATCGATGCGGTGACCTTGCAGCAGACGGCGGTGATCGAGACGGAAGGTCCGACCGATGACGTCGCATTCAGCCCGGACGGCAAGACTCTCTATGCACTCCACATCAGTAGCGGCGTCTTCTCGTTCATCGACGTCGAAACTCGCGCCGCGTCCGGCGAGCCGCTGCGATTCGGCGTTCGCGAGCCGCGACAGTTCGCCGTCGAAGCCGACGGCAAGCGCATCTTCCTTTTGCTGGTCACGGGGGAGAGCGCCGAGATCGCCGTCGTCGACGCCAAGACGCGCAAGTTGGAGGAGAAGAGGATCTCCGTCGATTCATCCTCGAAGGCCCTTAGTCTCGGCAACCAGGGACGCAGCCTGGTCGCCGCCGGATTCGACAACAGCAACCTCACCGTCGTCGACGTCGCCACCTTGAGCGTCACCGCCACGCACGATGCCGAGACCGGCATGGGCGTATCCGTCCACCCGAGCAAGCCGATCGCCTACTCGATGGTGAGCTTCGACGACGAGGTTCACGTCGTCGACCTGGAGACGGGCGAGACGATCAAGACGTTCAGCGCCGGACGCTTCCCGACCTACTCGAACTTCAGCCCGGACGGGCGCTACCTGTACGTCCCGCACGAAGATTCCGACAGTATCGTCAAAGTCGACACCGAGACGAACGAAGTCGTGGCGAAGATGGCGGTCGGCAAAGAGCCGGTGGCGGTGGTGGTGTTCGAGCCGTAGCAGCCTGTTGAGAAACCCCGAGACGGCCCTTCGACAGGCTCAGGGCGAGCGGAAAAGTCCTTTCATGTGGAGCCCTTCGACTTTGCTCAGGACATGCTTGTCGAAGCATGCTGTGGGGTTGTTCAACGGCTGATAAGCTCGCAGCCGGGGCGCTGGACTCGCGCGCAGGCCGCGGCGCTCACATCGCCAGCCAAAATAGCACTGCCCTCGCCTCCTCGCCGGTCGCTGCCATGACGGCGGAACAGTAACAGCGCACCTGGCGTTCGTATTCGTCGCGGCGGGCGTCGAGATCGACGTCGGTTTTGAAATCGACGATGGTCCAACCCTTTCCGGGTTCGCAAAAGGCCAGGTCGACGACGCCTTCGGCCAGTCGACCGTCGTCAGTCATCCAGGTCAACGGCGCTTCGCGGCGCATTCTCCCGGCCACGCTGCAGGCAGCGGCCCGGCGCAGGATCGGATGTCGCAGCGCCGCCGTCACCCGCGGCACGGCGGAGATC
>JBGTMF010000137.1:0-27172 GCA_041743795.1 Thermodesulfobacteriota bacterium
GGCGCCGCGGCGCCGACGCCGGTGCCGACGGCCACGGCGGCGACAACGGCGACGACCGTCGTCACGGGGACGCCGGTTGCGACATCGACGCCAGTTCAGGGAGCGGCCGTGCGCGGGCTACTCGTCGTCGACGTCGCCGTGTCGGCCAGCGCCGGTGATGCGCTGCTCGGCGCTCCTGAGGCCTCGAAGGCGGATCCTCGCTTCGACCGGTCGTTGTCGTTTGCCGAGTGGTCTTTGCATTGCGGCGATGATGAAGAGGAAGCGCGTGGAACGACCGACGAGTCCGGACGCTTCGAGATCAGCGGTGTCGCGCCGGGTGAATGCACGTTGGTGGTAACGAAGACGGTTTCGGGGAACCTGATGTCCTTTGTCGTTCCCTTCACTGTTGGCGACGACGGTGCGGCCGAAGTGATCGCCGAGGTGTCGTGGGGGCGTCTTCGCTCGACCTCGCTCTATACGGTCGCCGGCCAGGTCCTTCGCAAGGTCGCCATCGGCGGTGGTTCGCACGTCGTCATTGGCGACGGTCGAATCATCGAATTGGCGGACTACGCGCGTCGACTGGTCGACGCGGACGGCGACGGCCAATTCGACGCCGTCGGCTGCGGTGGATCGGTGTGGCAGTGTAGCGAATTCGGCGCGTGCGGCGAGGGGCGGCAGTGTGGCTGCGTCGCAAGTTGCCCATTTTGCGACGACTGTCCGGCGCAGGCCTGCGTCGCTCCGTTCTCTGCGGGTCCCTACCTGTGTGACATGGACGGGGGCTGCGCCAACCCAAGCGACCAGTGTGTCTGCGCGGCGAGTTCCGCGGATGCGACGGATTGCCCAGTGAATGTATGCGTGCCCTCGTGTGCCGCGGTCGAGATCGACGGGATTCGAGCCTTCGCTCCGGCCAGTCTCGTGGTTGGCCAGGAGAGCACTGTCTCGGCCGTCGCCGTCTTGTCCGATGGCTCTTCGATCGACGTGACCGGGCTCGTCGAGTGGGTTTCGTCCGATGTGACTGTCCTCGAAGTTTCCGTTTGGGGTACGGCGCGGGCGCTGGCGGAGGGGGAGGCGAACGCAACCGCCATTCTCGGCGTCGAGACGAGCCCTGGTGTCGTGGTCACGGTGAGACCGCGATCGGCCCTGCTCAACATCTATCTTCAGAATTTCGATTGTTATCCGGGGATCATCGGGCGGCCGGAGCCGTTTCCGTTTCCCGATTCGGCGATTGCCACGCCCGACTTCGCGCCGCCGTTCTGCCTGGATGCGATCGAGGTCGGCGGTGCGGTGCAGTTTCATGCCCTCGGTGAGTTCGCCGGCGGTTATTACGACGACATCACCGACGAAGTGGAATGGCGCGTCGACCCGGCGTCGGTCGGGAGCATCGAGGAAGGGTTGTTTGTCGGCGTCAATGCGGGAACCGCGGTGATCTCGGCAGCGCTGGGTACGGTGGTGAGCGACAGCCGCGAGATGCGGGTGGTGACGGAGCGGAGTATCGTCGGCCTGAGCATCTATCCGGAGGCCGACTACTACTCGATCCTGCCGGCGGTCGACTTCGCGCCCTGTTCCGAGTTTGGCTGCCCGGGGACGTTTTCGTTGCTGATCGACGACCAGGTGCAGTTCCGTGCGACGGCGCGATACGACATCGGCGGCTGGCAGGATGTCACCGATCAGGTCACGTGGATCTCGTCGGATACCGCCGTTGCCGCCCTCAGCGAAGCCGGTCTGCTGACGGCGAGTGGCGAGGGCGAGGCGACGGTGCGGGCGACGCTCGGCGCGATCGAGAGTTTCCCGTACGGCGTCAACGTCGTCGCCGAGGCGACGCTGCAGTATCTCTACATCTATCAAAGTGGCGACAACGCTGGAGACCGTGTGATCGAGCGCGGCGGCACTGCGGTTTTCGTCGCGCAGGGGCAATACGACGTCGGCTTCGGCCGCGACGCCACGGCCGATGCCACATGGCACACCAGTGACGAGAGCGTTGCTCGCTTCGCTGCGCCAGGAATCCTCAGCGGACTCGAGGCCGGCGTCGTCGAGGTCTGGGCGGAGCTCGACGACGTGCGCACGACTGCACTTTCGATCGAGGTATTCGCCCAGACGGACATCGAATTTTGTGATGTCGAAAACGTCAACCGCGGCACCTGGACGGATGGATTCAACCGCGTCTACCTCGAGTCGGACTGTGCGTCATACGTAGCGGCGGACGTCGTACAGATTCGCTTTACGGTCACCGAGCGCGAGCGTCCGGCAGGGATTTTCGATCCCTGCCTCGACCTCTACGCCTTTCGCGTCGACGGGCCGCAGGAGACCTTCGTGCGCACGATTCGCGAGGAGGGGTGTGGTGAACCCTTCCTGGCCGCCGGCGCGCCCGAACTGGACGACGCCCGTTTGCGATACCAGCTGCAGGCGTTCTGGGATCTCAAAAGCGACTCGGGCGCCGCGGTCGCGCCGGGGACCTATCGCATCAAGGGTCGCTTCTACCTCTATTACGATCCGGTCGTGACGATCGACATCACCGTCGATTGACGTAAAGCGCTGACGATAAACCGAGGGCCGCGGAGAGTTCCCCGCGGCCCTCGGACGCTTTGAAGGTGTCGCGGACGAGTGGTAGGTTGCCGGCGTGAATTTCGGCTCACATCGGCGGGGCTTCGGCAGCAAACAGGCGCAATCGCGCGTCTCGCTAGCCAAACGATGAAACTCGGTCGTCAACAGGCGCGTTTGCTGTCGGATAGCCGGCGCGCCGTCCTCCTCGCGGTCGGTGCCGGCTGGCTGATGTTTGCCGCGTCCGCCGCGGTCGCGCAATGTGTGGGCGACTGCAACGGCGACGGTACTGTTGGCATCAATGAGCTGATTCTCGCCGTCAATATCGCCATCGGCAGTCGCGACGTTGCCGACTGTCCCAGCATCGACAGGGACGACAACGGGACTGTGTCGATCAACGAGCTGATTCTCGCGGTCAATAATGCGCTGGACGGCTGCCAACCGGGCGAGCCGACAGCGACCAACCCACCCGAGCCGACGGCGACAGCGACCCCCGGACCCCCGGTTGGACCGCGAATTCACACCTTTGGAATCACCACGGCCGACGACCAACTGTTCGGCCCGTGGGCCGTTGAAGGTGGTATTCCCGTCTACCGGCTACCGTTTGGCCGCTCGTTCCGTATCATTGTCGAAGCGGGGCGGGGCGATTCCATGGTGAATCCTGGGCGCGATACCTTTCGTATCGGCGGCGCTCCTTCCTTTCAGATTCAAGCGTCTCGGCCGCTAGGCAACGGCAGTGCGCAGGTCTGCGACGGCGATTTGCCGCCGCTGCCGGGGGGCGTGCCAGGCATCGAGCCTCCCTCGTTTGAGGCGACCTCGATGATCGTGGACGCCTTGAATGATCTGGGGTGTCGATTCGTCGACGGCACGCAAGAAGCATTGGGTCGAGGGTGTAACGACCAGCAGGCGTGCATGCGATTTGAGGATGGTACCTTTGGCTGCAATTCGCCGTCGGCCACGGAGCAATTCTGCTCCCGGGTCATTTCGGCGGCCGAGGAGTTCCCAGTCGGCGACACGTTGCTTTCCGCCCGGGTGATGGAATGTCACCAGGCTGCGACCAATTGCTCTGGCGGCGTCTCTGTTCCCCTGCCGGGACCGGTGGCGCAGATCATCGTCCGCGTCCTACCTCCGTTCCCCGGTTGACCGCCGCTCAGCGCGGCAGGAGAACCGCCACCAATCTGGCCAGCGCGGGGACGAAACGGGGCCGAAGCAGACGCGGGTCGTATTGTTGTAGGCGCATCGCGTTCTCGCGCAAGCACGTCTGAACTAGCCGCCGCGGCGATATGGCGAGATCGAGCGATCCCTGTACGCCGAGCATGAAGTCGTCGTTGCCGGCGCCGCCACGGGCGGCGCCGATAGCCGTCTCGATTCTCTTCGTCACCTGGATCGCCATCGCCAGCCCGCAGGTGGCGGCGTGCAGAGGACGCCGATACCACGGCAGCTGAGCGCGGCAGTAGGCGACCCAATTGACGAAGAAGAGGATGTGGCGTGCTTCCTCCTGCACGATCGGTTCGAGAACTTCGAGTAGCGCCTGCGGAAATAGGCGGGCGTCGCGTGCCAGCGTGAAGAGTCCAAAGGCGAAGAAAGAATCGAAGCACTCGCCGTAGCCCATGCGCAGGAATCTCCACTCGGCATTCGCATGCTGGCGCGTCTCGGTCGTCGTCGGCTGTGCAATGTCGTAGTGGCGCAGCATTTCCCGCAGGAGTTGCGCGTGCCTCGCTTCCTCGAATCCCTGTAGTTCAATCGCCTGCCGCAGTAGGGGATCCGTTTGCAGCGGTACCAGAGCCGCGACCTTCGAGGCGACGTCCGCCTCGGTCGAGATCGCCTCGTCCCAGAAGGGCATCGCTCGCAGCCGCTGCACCGCGTCGTCGTCGAGCCGCGGCCATGGCGTGCGCGCGACATCGTACGGCTGGTGGGTGTCGATGAATTGGCGACAGAAGAGTCTCTTGTGGGCGTCGGAGCCGACGGAAAGCGCAGTCATAAGGTCTGATCCGGTTCGATCGGGACAGGACTCTCTATGGCAGCCTGATTGCGGCGTTTCCAGTGATGTGCGACGCGTTGGCCGGTGGAACGATTCTTCGAGGTAGCGGAGGCTGTCGCGTTAGAGGCCGGGGAGCGCATCCGCGCTGCGGCGGGCCGGGCGATCCAAGTCGAACAGAAAGGTACCATTGATTTCGTCACCGATACCGATCGGGCGGTGGAAGTCTTTGCGACGGAGCGACTGCGCGCGGAGTTTCCCGACCACCTTGTCGTCGGCGAGGAAGCCAGCGGAGCTGCGATCGCACGACCCGCCGACGATCAGTACGCGTGGTACCTCGATCCGCTCGACGGAACCACCAACTTCGCCCACACCTTTCCCCAGTATGCCTTCTCACTCGGCCTCGCCCGCGGCAACAAGTTGGTGCTCGGCGTCGTGCACGACCCCAATCGGCGTGAAACGTTTACGGCTATGCGCGGCGGCGGCGCCTTCGTCAACGGCCAGCGAATCGCGGTGTCGGCGTCTCCGCTGTTGTCCGCGTCGCTGATCGGAACCGGCTTTCCGTACGACCGCCGCGAGCACATCGACTTCTACCTCGGCTTTGTACGCGAGTTCATCATGAAGACCCACGGCATTCGCCGTGGCGGTTCCGCCGCGCTGGATCTGTGCAGCGTCGCCTGCGGTCGCCTCGACGGTTTCTGGGAATGGAAACTGCACCCATGGGACACCGTCGCCGGCGTCGTCATCGCGCGCGAAGCGGGCGGTATCGCCTCCGACTTCGGCGGCGCGCCGTTCGATCCATACGGCGAGCAGACCTTGGTTTCAAACGGCCATATCCACGACGAAATGCTGCGAACTCTGAAGATCGTCGCGCGCGGCTGAGGAGCAGTCCGCCTGATTGTTCTCCCACGGCCTATCGTCGCTGCGGTCGCGGCGCCGCCGGCAGCCCGTCAAGTCAATCCCCAGACGAGGCCGAACTGCCCCAGGTGGTAGGTGACGATGATGCCGAGCCTGGCCGCTGGGAACGGTGCGACGAAGCGATTCCAGGCGATCATTGCGTCGGAAGCATAGAACAGCAGTGCCCCGGCGGCTGCGGCAAAGCTGCCCGAGGCGAAGGCCGAAGCCACCATCAGCGAGATCACCAGCATGTATCCGCTCACCGGAAGGCGCAGCGATTCCGGTTTGGCGGCACTGAGGATCTTGTAGGCCAAAGGAGACGAGGCAAGAACGATGAACAGCAGCCAGACGATGCGCGATGCCGCGCTGACGTCTATGGCGAAGACATACGCTATATGTCCGATGAGAAACGCCGAAAGTCCGGCGATGAACAGATCCAGCGGTTGCATCAGGTACACATCGCCGAGCAACGAGAACATCAACGCGGTGATCAGTGCCCAGGATACCTCCGGTTGCAGCGCGGCGTAGAGCAACAGAAAAGCAAGTGTCGCCGGCTTTGCGATATACTCACCCCGCTTCGACTCGCGGGCGACCGCCATCCAGTCGAGAACCGCAAAGAAGAAGAATCCAAGCAAAACCAAAGTTTCCAAACACGCCCCCAATCCCCGGCCATTAGTGCCACGGCCTATGTCCTGCCGCTCCGGCGCGCAACGCGTGCGGAAAATACCGCACCCGCGCCGGCAGGAATGGCAGCGTTCGCCGCGAGAAGGCCTGCGCTCGCTCCAGGTTGCGCTGGCGATTGGCGTTCCACGTGTAGCCGAATCGCTGGCGCAGCGTTGGCGGCAACATGCCCTCGGTGAAAATTCGTCCACTACCGGCGAGTTGGCGCAGCCCGGGCGGAAGCGGTGGATCCATGATTGATCGAGCAACCTGCAGACCGTCGTCGCCGACAGTCAGGTTGTCGCCATCGATCATCGTTCGCATATAGGCGTCGAACTCACCAACCGTCGGTGGAATGTACCGCTCCGGCACGCCGAAGAGGCGAGGCGTGATCTTCGATTCCTCGTAGAAGGCGCCGCGGGTTGCTTCACTCAGTGGCCGTACGAAGTGCTCGTACGTCGTCAGCGCGCTGTCGATCAATGTCGCGTGCACCCAAAACTGCAGCTCGGGGTTGCCGGCGTCGTAAGCGGACCCGATGGGGAAGGGGCCTACCGTGTCCGCCAAGTGGCCGCGGACGACGGAGTGCAGTCGTTCGATCGTCTTGACCGCGCTGAGCGCGCTTGCGGCGTCACCGAAGACGATGGTCAATGTCAGGTCGAGGGTGCGCCACAGGCGCCCGAGTGGCTCGGACTTGAAGCGGCTGTGCCGCGCGACACCGGCGGCAACCAGCGGGTGGGCGATCTGCATCAAGAGGGCTCGACCGCCGCCGAGGAGAAGGACCGCCTCCCGGTTCACCCGCCGCACGGGCCCGTCCGGCGCATACAAGCTGGCCGCCAGATCCCCTCCCCAACCGCGGTGCGCCCGCTCGATTCGGCGCAGATCCTCATCGTCGATCTCATTGAGGGGGGTCTCTGGCCGCGCCACGAGCTGCATAGGCCGGCCAGTATCGCGTCCGATCCGCATCCTGGCAATCGCACGAATCCGCCGCGCCACATTCCTAAATGTGGCAATAGTTTTTCATCGTCCCCGGCCCCTTGCCGGCCCTGATCTTTTTGACACAAAGTCCCGCCTCGACTAGAAACTGTATCATTGGCGTTTTGCCAATGAATATTCGAGGAGGTTTCGATGCTTTCAGGAGAGATGAGGGGAGCCCTCCGGGCACGCGCCGGCCGCATGTTGCTGGCGCTCGGTTTTGGTCTGGCGGTTGGTTTGACGAGTGCGTCGGCACAGCAGGAATGCGTCGGTGACTGCAACGGTGATGGCGAGGTGCGAATCAACGAGCTGATCCTGGCCGTCAACATCAGCTTGGGCACCCAAGACCTGTCCGCCTGCGAGGTGATCGACGCCAACGGCAGCGGTACCGCGCAGATCAACGAATTGATCCAGGCGGTCAACAACTCGCTGAATGGTTGCCCTGGTGATCCGGCAGCGGTGTGCGCCCTGGGAGAGGCCAGCACCCTGACCCTCAGCACGGGTCTCCTGACGCTCCCGCTGGCACCGAGCGGTGAGATCAACGTCAGATGTGAGGAGACGGACGGCGCCGACCTGGACTGCGGATGCAGCGTCAGGAGCTTCCAGCCGGTCGATATTCCCGGCATCGGCGAGGTGTGCGTCGCCGCCGCCGAATTCGAGTGCCCGGGACGAACCGCTGACTGTGACGGCGATCACGGTCTCGATGTGACCGCGCGAGCGGATCACAACATCGGCACGTGCACCAGCAATGCAAATTGCGCCGAACTCTGTGATACGCGATGCGGTGAACTCGGCGCGGACTTCTACCGTCAGGCATCGACCTGTGAAGGGTTCTGCACGGGCGGCATCAACGACGGCGATGCCTGCAATATGGACACGCAGTGCCCGGGTGGCTCGTGCGGCGGGCCGGATGGATTGCCGGACGGCAATATCTGCGAGTGCGTCTGTGTCGAGCCGGGAACAGGTGAGGGCACGGTCGGTGGCCTCTCCTGTACGCTTGGTCTCGCGCTTACAGTCGAACTCGATGGCAGCGGAGTCTGTGGTGACGCGCCACCGTCGATCACCTTGCCGCCCTTGTGCGGCGAGTTGACCACTGGGACCGCTAATGCCAGCATCGACAACCTCGCGAACATGCCTGACCTGACCCTCGAGGCTGAGCCGATTACCGGCTCACCGGCTGTCTGCGCGGACCTCATTTCTGAGGAACCGACGGTGAGTGGAACCACCCTGGTCGGCCACCTGGCTTTCTTCGGATCCGCCATTGGTGACATCTTGACCGAGAACAACTTCATCTGCGAGTAAGCACCGAAAGGAAGGGGCGGCCTGCGAGGGGCCGCCCCTTCCCGTTTCACCTCTCGCGACTAGACGGACTCAACTGACTGGGTCGAACCCGGTACGCCCGCCTCGGCTCGAGAAGCGCTGCTCCCGTAGCCTGGCCGCTGCGGCGATTGGCCCGCCTGCCACGGGAATCTGCAAGTCGCGGTAGCGCGGCCTGGTGGTTGCGGAAAGGCAATGCCGGGCCCCGCCGGGCGTCCTGTGCGGCGCCAGGCAGCATTGCCCGCCAAGGTACGTCGGCGCCCAATGCGAGATGTGCTGCCCGGATTTTAGGCACTGCCTGATCTCTAGGCAGCTATTTCGGGCAGAACCACCGGTGGCGCGGGCCTTTATAGGGCTCGGCTAACTGGCATGCCGGCTGCAGCAGTGCAGAGGCATGACGAATTCACGCCTGCATCGAATCAGAGTACACGGAGTCCTGCTGCTCTGTGTGTTGGCATTCCCGGTGTACGCAGTCGCTCTCGAAACGCCGCCGGAGAGTCCGGTGATCGAGTGCGGCGATCATGTGCAAGCCGTACTCAATGCCAAGGAGGCGCTTGGGACTGGCGATCGGATCTCGGCGATCCGTTACCTGCGGCGGGCGCAGGCGGCGCTGCGTGCATGTTCGATTCGCAGCGAGGCGGAGGAGATCGCCTTTGGTTGATCTGGCGAAATCTCCACCGCCGGAGGGCAGGTCAAGAGTTAGCGCAGCAGGCGGTCGACTTCAGACGCGTCGACGTCCTCACCCTGCTCGAGTCGTTCTAGGAGTTGGTTGATCTGCTTGTTGCGCTGCTTGTGGGAAAATCGCTTCTTGCTGGGTGTGTCGGCGAGACGGGATGTTTCCTTCTCCGCCACTTCCAGCTTCTCGATCAGCCTCTCGGATTCGCCCCAAGCCGGGGCCGAGGCGAGCATGAAGACCGCCGCGATTGCTAGAACAAGAATTCGTTTCATTCGAGTACCTCCTCTGTCTGATTGACGATGCTTGAATGCTAGTCGCGGTCGGCTTGCCCAGCAAGTAGATAATCTCGATCGAATCGATAGATTGAGTCTATGGGACCGCCTGACTGATAGGTCGAAGGAATACCGGAGGAGTGCCTTCGCGGCGTGCTCAGCCGGAAACGAGGCTGCGGATGGCGGCGCTTGCCACTGAGAGCATTGGCAGATCGACGGCGGTAGCGGCGCGCAACTCGGAGAGAATCGCCGTCGATCGATCGACTCCAAATCCGCGGAACTGCAGCCACGCCTCCAAACCGTCCGGGTTGGCCGCATCGATGCCAATGGATTGAATGGCGCTTGTCGTCAGCTCGGCATGGACGGCATAGAGATCGTCGACGAGGCCGAGGGTGGCGGCCTTGCGCCAGCGGTCGCCCTCGTCGGTCAGTTGGGTGGCGGTGTCGCGTAGCCAGTCGATACCGAGGCGGTCGCCGAGTTCGTAATGGGCCCGAGCGACGGTTGCCGGGTCGAGTTCGGTCGCCTTGGCGATGCCGATGATGTCGCAGGTCGCCGTCAGAAGATCGAGATTTGCGATACGTCGCGCGACGAGCTGCGGAACTCCTCCTTCGCCGAGCTTGGCGGCGAGCTGATCGCGCTTTCGTTTGCGCGCGGCCGGCACGAGGTGGTCGATATCCTTCTCTAGGGCTGCAGCGACCGCCGCATACGCGGATACAGTCTCGTCGATGCTGCAGGACTGAGGTCCGTAACGCAGAAACCACCGGGTCCCGCGTTTGATCAGATCGAGAATCTCGAGGCGCATCTCGGTCTGTAGTGCGGTGGGTACACTGTCATCCAGTTGATCGACGGACGCCCACAAATCGGTGACGCGAAACACCTGTCGGCAAACCAGATAGGCACGCGCGACGGCGGCAGCCGGAGCCCCCGTGCGCTCCTGCACGGAGGTGATGAACCCCGGCCCGGTGCGATTGACGATGGTGTTGGCGACGTAGGTCGCCGTGATCTCCCGGCGCAGCGGATGGGCGAGAAGCAGATCGGCAAAGCGTTTTCGCATCGCGCGTGGGAAGTAGCCGCCGATGCCGTCCGCCAGATACGGATCGTCGGCCAGGGCCGAGGCGAGCACCTCTTCCTGCAGAACGATCTTGGCGTAGGCCAGCAGTACGGCCAGTTCGGGTCGTGTCAGCCCCCTGCCGTCGGCGCGCCGCTCATCGATCTCTTCGGCGTTGGGCAGATACTCGACCGCGCGATCGAGGCGACCGGCGCGCTCGAGCGTCGTCAGGAACCGCGCGTGTTCGTCGAGCAGCGGGGCGCTCTGCCGCTCGGCCTCGCTCAGCGCGCTGCTCTGCCGGTAGTTGTCGCGCAGGACCAGCTCCGCTACGTTCTCCGTCATTGCCACCAGCAGTCTGTCGCGCCCTGGTCGCGTCAGTGCCCCCTGAGCAATGGCACGGCGCAACGCGATCTTGATGTTCACCTCGTGGTCCGAACAATCCACGCCCGCCGAGTTGTCGATGAAGTCTGCGTTGATGCGGCCGCCGGCGAGAGCGTACTCGATACGACCGAGTTGGGTGATTGCCAGGTTGGCGCCCTCGCCGATGATGGAGGCGCGGATATCTTTGCCGCGCACCCGTACGACGTTGTTGCTGCGATCGCCGACGTCCGCATCGCTTTCCAGACTCGATCGCACGTAGGTGCCGATTCCACCGAAGAACAACAGATCGACGTCGCAACGCAGGATCGCGCGGATGAGTTCGGCCGGGGTCACCGTGCTCTTGGCACCCAGATCGAACAGCTTCCGCATCGCTGGCGATACCCGGATCGCCTTGGCGGTGCGCTCGAAGACGCCGCCGCCGTGCGATATCAGCGCTCGGTCGTAGTCCGCCCACGACGAGCGCGGCATCTCGAAAAGTCGCCGGCGTTCGCCATAAGACACCACCGCATCGGGCGCCGGGTCGACGAAAATGTGCAGGTGATTGAAGGCCCCGACCAGCCGCATGTGCGGCGAGTACAATGCGCCGTTGCCGAAGACGTCACCCGACATGTCGCCGACACCAACACAGGTGAAGTCGCTGCTCATCGAGTCGACGCCCATCTCGCGGAAGTGGCGCTTGATCGACTCCCACGCGCCGCGTGCCGTGATGCCCATCGCCTTGTGGTCGTACCCGGCCGAACCCCCGGAGGCGAAGGCGTCTCCCAGCCAGAAGCCGTACTCCGCCGATATTCCGTTGGCGATGTCGGAGAAGGCCGCTGTGCCCTTGTCCGCGGCGACGACGAGATAGGGGTCGTCGCCGTCGCGGCGGACGACGTCGAGCGGAGGGACGATCTGGTCGTCGACGAGGTTATCGGTGATGTCGAGCAGGCCGCGCATCATCGTCTCGTAGCACGCGATGCCCTCGCGCTGGACGGCGTCGCGTCCGCCATCGCTCGGCGGTCGCTTGACGATGAAGCCGCCCTTGGCGCCGACCGGCACGATCACCGCGTTCTTGGTCATCTGCGACTTCATCAGGCCGAGGACCTCAGTGCGGAAATCCTCGCGTCGATCCGACCAGCGAATTCCGCCACGCGCTACCTTGCCCCCGCGCAGGTGAGTGGCGTCGACCCGCGGCGAGTGGATGAACACTTCGACGACGGGTCGCGGCAACGGCAACTCCTCCAGCGATCGGCTGTCGAGTTTGTATGCGACGCAGGGCTTTTCGTTGCCGTTGGCATCCTTCTGAAAGTAGTTCGTACGCAGCGTCGCCTCCACCGCGTTGAGGAAGCGGCGCAGGATGCGATCTTCGTCGAGCGATGGCACTTGGGCCAGGGCGCGCTCGATTTGAGCGCGCAGCCGCGCAGCGGTAATGTCGGCGGCGTCACGCGGCAGGGCGGGGTCGAACAGCGCTTCGAACACCTCGACGATGCCGCGGGTCACCTCCGGGTACCGCGCCAAGGTGGCCTCCATATAGGATTGGCTGAAGGGAATTCCGGCCTGCAGGAGGAACTTGCAGTAGGCGCGAAGGATGACGATTCGGCGCCACGACAGACCGACTCCGAGGACGAGGGCGTTGAATCCGTCGTTGTCGATGTCGCGACGACAGACGCGCCGCATGGCGTCCTCAAACAGGTCCTTTATGCCGAGCAGTTCGATGTCCGCGCCTGATTTCAGCTCCAGACCGAAGTCGTGCATCCAAGCGACGTGATCGGTGCCCTGCGGGGCGATGCAATGCGGCACCTCGTCGATGACGCGCACGCCCATGTTCTCGAGAATCGGCAACACGTCGCTCAGCGGTTGGGCGTAGTCGCGACAGTAGAGCTTGAGACGGAGTTCGTCCGCGGTGTTTTCAGAGTTGCGGTAAAGGTGAAACACGATCGAAGCAGAGCCTATGGCGTCAGCGACGCGGGCGATGTCTGAAACGGCCTCGCTGGCATCGTAACGCTCGCGGTAGGCGAGCGGGAACGCCTCGCTGTAGGCGGCGAACAGGTCCCGTCCGATCTCCGCTCCATGACGGCGCACGAGGTGATCGGCGAGATCGTCGCGCCAGTCGCGGGCGGCGGCGATCAGGTCTCGTTCGATATCCTCCGCCGAGCGCGGCGGCGCCACGCCTGGTGTCGTCTTGACGACGAAGTGGACGCGCGCCATCGGATCGCTCGAGATTGCGGTATGGAAGGCGCTGAGAGTTCCACCGAACCCCTCGCTGACGATTGCCGCCAGACGACGGCGCAGGCGCGTGTCGAAGCGGTCGCGCGGCACGTAAACGAGGCATGAAACGTTGCGTCCGAGCGGATCGGGGTGGACGAACAACGCCACCCGCTGGCGCTCGCGCAGGCGCAGAATTCCGAGACTGGTTTCGAACAGGGTGGCGGCGTCGACCTGAAAGATCTCGTCGCGCGGCAGCGTCTCCAAGATGTGCAGCAGGCCGCGGCCGTCGTGGCTCTTGGGATCGAACCCCGAGGCGTCGACGATGGCGGCGACCTTGCGGCGCAAGACGGGAATACTCCTCGGCGAGCTGGTGAACACGATCGAAGTGAAGAGTCCCGCGAACAGGCGGCCGCCGACGACGCGCCCGCTCGCATCGAAGCGGCGCAACGCAATCGTGTCGAGGTGGCTGGTTCGCTGTACGGTCGAGCGGCGGTTCGCCTTGCCGACCATCAATAGTTCCGGCTTCAGCATGAACTGCGCGACGTCGAGCGGCAGCTGCGGGCGGTTGAGGAGCTCGTCGTAGATTGTGACGGACGCATCTCGCAAGATTCCGAGTCCGCTGTCCGGTTCGATCTCGATGCGCGTCCGGGATCCGTCGCTGCGGAAGCGGTACTCGCGGTAGCCGACGAACGTAAAATGGTCGTTCGCCAACCAGCGCAGAAGGGCCGTCGTCTCCTCGACCTCGTCGTTGGGCACTGGCGGTTTCGTCGTTTCAATCTCATCGACGCAGGCGTCCAGCATCTCTCGCATGGAATGCCAGTCGCCGACGCTCGTCCGCACATCGGCGAGAACGCGTCGAAGTCGGTCGGCGATGTCGGCGAGTGCGTCAGCACCGGAGTGCGCATCGATATGAAGTTGAATCAGCGATTCCGCCGGGGCCTCCGTCGATCGCTCATCGCCGGCGTCGAACAGCGCGGTGAGCTGGCCGCGTGCATCGCGTCGTACGCGTAGTACAGGATGAACGACCAGGTGGACGGTGACGTTGGTTCGGTTCAGCTCCCCGGTGACCGAGTCGACCAGAAATGGCATGTCATCGCTGACGATCTCGATCAGGCTGTGGGCAATGGTAAAGCCGTCGTCTTGCTGGCGAGGATTGAAGACGCGCAACACCGCCTGGCCCGGATCGCGTCGTTGCATCGTCGACCATGCGGAGAGCGCGGCACCTGCGATCGCCGCTTCGTCGCGGTCGAGCATGTCGTCAGGCGCGACGCGTTGGTAGAACTGCGCGACAAACCGGGCCGCCAGCGGCCCGCCGGTCGGCGAGCGGCGAACTCGCCCGGCGACGCGCCGTAGCAACCGCGCTTTGGCGGTTTGCTTGGCCGCCTGGCCTGACTGTTGCGATGAACTCGCGCTCGTTTGCGTCTTTGTTGGCGGGGAGTTTTTCGGCATTGCGACTCCGGACCCGTGGGCGTGATTGATAATGCGACGGACGTGGCGGCCTGGCGTTCGACCGAAGATAGCAGGAGCACCCGGCGAGAGCGCAAACCGAAGCTCGCCGAGGCTCGCTCACGACATCTGGCCCTGCGGGCGGTTTGGCGGGTGGGAGCGACGTGGGATATCTCCCGGCGACGCCCTGGTGGCGGATGCATGGACGAGGTATCGAGGGGAGTCGAATGGAGATCCGCGGAGCAGTGGCGATTGTAACCGGTGCGTCGAGCGGCATCGGCGCGGCGACGGCGGAAGAACTCGCCCGGCGCGGCGCGACTGTCATCGCCGTCGCGCGTCGCCGGGAGAAACTGGGCGAGGTCGTCGAGCGATGCCGCCGCTGCACGGCGGCGTCGCGATCCCATCCCACCGACGTCGCTGACCGCGCCGCATGTGAGGACCTGGTGAGACAGACGGCGGCGGATTTCGGCCGCGTCGACATCGTCGTCAACAACGCCGGTATCAGCTTACGCAGACACGCTGCCCACGCTTCGGTTGATGAGATCCAGAGGGTGATGGACGTCAACTTCTACGGCGCCGTGTATCTGACGATGGTTGCCCTACCGGGAATGTTGGAACGCCGCATGGGTTCGATCGTCAACGTCACTTCGGTGGCCGGCTACGTTCCCAATCCGCACGAGTCGGCGTACGGCGCGTCGAAGGCGGCATTGTCACTGTGGTCGCACGGCCTGGCGGTCGACCTGGCAGGCAGTGGCGTTCACGTCGGCGTTCTCTCGCCCGGCCCGATCGACACCGAGATCTGGAAGAAGGACGAGGAAGAGGCCGCCTACGACGGAACGCTATACCCGCCCTCACTCGTCGCCGAGGGGATCGCAAGGATGATCGAGGCAGAGACGGTGCACGCGACGGTCCCGCGTCATTTCGGACTTGTGGGTGCGTTCTACCCCCTCCTCGGCGGTCCCATGCGCAAGGGTTTGATCGCCCACCAACGCCGCGCCGAACAGCGCGGCCGCGCTCGCAAACGCCCGCCCGTAGACGAATGAGGGCCGCGCCCTGCTGCTGAAGCGAGGCGCGGCCCATCGGTAGTATGCGCAGTCTGGGGAGGAGCTCCCCTGGATAGCTACGGCCCGGTCCAGGCAACCCGGTGGGCGCTGTATTCGAGATAGAAGTACCAACCCAGTACGCCACCGGGTCCAATGTCGCGGTCGTCGTGTGGGGCACAGTTGGTCGAACCGCCGGGGAGGACGTGCGACAGGGGTTGGCCGCCGACGAGGATGACCTCCTGCGGGATCGTGATGCTGTCGGCAGCTTCTTCACTGAGGAATCCGACGATCAGACCGTTGGCGATATCGTCCGCGGGATTGCCGACGAAGGTGCCGCCGACGACCACGTCCTCGAGGTCCACGTTGATGACGTCGAGGGAGAAGCTGACGGAGGTCGGATCGGTGGCCAGGCAGGGAGCGGTCGAAGAGATGATTCCCGGCGTGTAAGAGCCGGCGTTTCCGGGACCGGTCGTGCCTGCGACGGGTGCGACGCATGTGCCGGCTGCCTGGGTGGCGTAGGTCGTCGACGCCGGCGTGGAATCGCCCGGAGAGCAGGTTTCGCCGAACAGCGGCGCGGTGCACTCACCGGTGTAGATCTCGAATTCACCACCTGCCGCCGGCGGTTGCTGCAGAGGCCGGAACGCGGCGAGGAGATTCAGGCTGAACTCGCCATCTGATTCTTGTTGGATGGCGTCGGCAATGAGGCCGTTGACATAGGTGTTGAGGATGCCTGGAGCTTCGGTCAAATCCACGCATATTCCGATGTTGACGAATACGTGGGGGTCGCGCAGGGCGATGTGATTGGCGCGGAAGACCTCCGCTATCTCCGTCGGCATGGTGGTCGCCGTGGGCGTGAAGGTAGGGCCGCCCGGCGTAACCGTTTCGGTCGCGGTGTCGGTCGCTGTGGGCGTCGCCGTCGCCGTCACCGTCTCCGTGGCGGTCGGCGTCGCGGTCGCCGTGGGCGTCTCGGTCGGCGTCGCTGTCGGCAATGGCTGGCATGGCACGGAGGCGCCCTTGAGGATGACTTTTGCGAACTCGTTCTTCTTGTATTCAGCCGGCGGCGATTCGAATCGGCCGCAGTACTCCGTACCGGCGACGGTGAGGCGGGCTTCGACGTAGTCGACCGGACCGTCAATGGAGATCTGACCGTAGTGGAAGCCCTTCCATTTCAGGAGCAGCATGCCGCCGTTTGCCGTAGCCTTCAGCTTGCCGACCTGTAATCCGCCGGCGAGGCGCGCCTTGTCGATGTATTTGAAGCCGTTCGCCCCAGCGGCCGTCCAGTTGGCGCAATTCAACGCAACCGGTCCCGTGTCGTGGCGATTGGTGACCAGTCGGAAGTGGGAGTTGCCGGGACAAGTAGGTGCGGGCAGCGGCGCGACGACCGCCGGGTCCTTGACGAACTTCACCAGCGCCTTGTCGTTGACGGTGCCTGCTTTGTTGATGAATTTGGCGACGCGCCCGCCGGACAAGTCCACCGCCTGCGCCGCCGGGACGCCGACGAGCAGGCCGACGATTCCCCCCACTGACAAAAGCTTCCGCATGTATTCCTCCGTAGCCCCCGGGGATCTGATCTGGCAGCTCCCGCGAAAGCCCGACAATACACCGGGTCCGGGCTCGGCGGTCAAGGCAATAATGTGGGTAAAGCCCTGCTGCGGCCACTTCGCACAATCGGCGTCGGACGCCGCCGGGCCGGCAGAAGAGATGGGCAGGGGCAGAATCGAACTGCCGACACAAGGATTTTCAGTCCTTTGCTCTACCGACTGAGCTACCTGCCCGCGCGAACGCTCTGAGTTAGCCGAAGGCCTGCGGCGAATCAAGGATACCGGCGATCCACCATCGGGCGTCCGCTCGCCGCCGAGGTAGTAGGGCGCCGGGTGGACATGGAAAGGTGGCGCTTGTTCGCGCCACCTGCGCGAGCGTTTTGAGTAACCGTTCGCGCCGGGGCGCGTCACGGCGCATTCCGCTCGACGAAATCGATGACCTTGGCTTCGAGACGGACGTCGTCGAGCGCGTTGACTTCCTGCACACCGGTTGGGCTGGTGACGTTCACCTCGGTGAGCCAGTCGCCGATGATGTCCAAGCCAACGAAGTAGAGGCCGTCTCGTCTCAGGCGCGGCGCCAGCGTGGCGACGATCTGGCGATCGCGGTCGTTGACCGCCACCTTCTCGCAGGTACCGCCGACGTGGATGTTGCTGCGGGTATCGTCGTGGCGGGGAACGCGCAGCACGGCGCCGAGCGGTTCGCCGTCGAGCACGATGAGGCGCTTGTCGCCGACGCGGACTTCCGGCAGGTAGCGCTGCGCCATGATCATGCGTCGTCCCTCGTCGGTGGCGTACTCGAGGATGGAATTGAGGTTGCGGTCGTCGCGGCGCAAATGGAAGATCCCGGCGCCGCCGGCGCCGTCGAGTGGCTTGATGATGGCGTCGCCGCCCATCTCGTCGACGAAGGCATTGATGCGCTTCATGTCACAGGTGACCAGCGTTTCCGGAATGACCGACGGAAAATGCAGTGCGTAGAGCTTCTCGTTGGCGTCGCGAAGGCCGCTTGGACGGTTGAGTACCAGGCATTTGTCGGCGTCGACCAAGCCGAGGACATGTGTCGAGTAGAAGAAGCGCATGTCGAAGGGTGGGTCCTTGCGCATGAAGATCGCGTCGAACCCCTCGAGATCGACCTCAGCGTGCGCACCGATGGTGCCGTGTGCCGGGTCGTCCACGGTTGGCCGGCGCAACTGTACGTCCCAGACTTTGGCTCTCGGTGTGCCGGCCTTCACGTAGAGGTCGTCTACGAGGGTGTAGAACACATCGTGCCGGCGTTCCTGTGCCTCGAGCATGAAGGCGAACGTCGTGTCCTTGTCGGGGAGGATCCGTTCGAGGGGATCCATGACGAAGAGGAATTTCATTGCCGCAGAATCCCCGATTCAAGGCGCGGAATCCACCGCGTGGTCCCAGTGAGCCACCAGAGTCAGGGCGGCCAGGGCGGCGGTTTCCGCTCTCAGGATGCGATTGCCGAGTCCGACGATCGGTACGTTGGCGGCACGCGCCTGTTGCAGCTCGGCGTTGGTGAAGCCCCCCTCCGGACCGATCAGCAGTAGAACGGACTCGGCCTTGCCGGGGAGCACGTCGTGCAACCGGGCGCGCGGTCCTGATTCGTGGAGCAGAACCGGGTGATCGTGCTCGCCTGCGAGCACGGCGGCGAGGTCTTCCTCTTCTTCGATGGTCGGAACCACTGTGCGGCCGCATTGCTTGGCGGCGCCGACCGCGATCTGCTGCCAGCGCTCGCGGCGTCGCGCCGACGGTTTGGCGACGGCTCTCTCCGCGCTGAAAGCCGTGATTCGTGCGACACCCAGTTCGGTCGCCTTCTCGACGAGCCACTCGAAGCGGTCTTTCTTGAGTGGCGCGACGGCGAGCGTCACGTCGATTCGCGCTTCGCGATGGTGCTCGGGCAACCTCTCGATGACACGCGCGCGGGAATCGCCCGCCTCCGGGATCTCGAAGCGGGCTCGACACGAGGCGCCGCGGCCGTCGAAGAGTTCGACTTCCTCTGCGTCGCGCAACCGCACGACGCGCGCGTGATGCCGCTCCTCCCCTGGCAGGACGATTGCGGAGTCGCGCTGCTCGGGCCAGTCGGGGACGAGAAAGCGGTGCATCATTGCGGCCCTCGAAAAACGAGGGTCGTCCAGCCATCGATTTCGTACTCATGGACTCTCGTCATGCCGGACGCCGTCCATGCGTCGATGACCGCCGGCGCCTCGGCCGTCTCCAAGCCGGCGCCGATGGCGTAGCCGCCCGGATTGAGCCGGCGGACGATGTCGTTGGCAAAGCCGATCAGCATTCCGCTGAAGATGTTGGCAACAATGATGTCGAAGCCGGTCTGGCCGGGGTCGAGTAGCGTGGTGATCTCGACGGCCTCGACGACGCTATTGCCGCGAACATTGGCGGCTGCGATGTCACAGGCGTCGGCATCGATGTCGACGGCGAGTGCGGAGCGGGCACCGAGTTTGACGGCTGCGATGGCGAGCACGCCGGAGCCGGTGCCGAGGTCGAGGACGCGTGGCGCCCGCTCCGGTGAGACGAGGGCGTCGAGGGCGGTGAGGCAGCCTTGCGTACTGCCGTGATGGCCGGTGCCGAAAGCCATGCCGGGGTCGAGTTCGATCCCGACCCGTCCCGGCGGAACGGCGTCCAGCCATGGCGGGTGAACGAAAACCCGCGCGCCAATTGCCAACGGCGGAAAGTGATCCTTCCAGCTCTCCGCCCAGTCGGCCTCCTCGATAGCCGAGGAGCGTATCACCGGTCGCCGCGCGGTGGGGAAGATCTCGAGCAGCCGGTCGAGAAACTCCTCGACGGCGGTTTCGATGCCGGGGTTCTCGAAATGCCCGGTGACGACCACCTCATCGCCGCGTTCTTCGGTCTGCAATCCCGGCGCACCGCGGTCGAGCAGAAACGAACCGACCGCATCGGCGATCTCAGCTTGCGCCGCAACCGTCACCGAGTGCCAGATGCGCGGCATCGCTTCACTTGGGGGCATGCCGTGTTCACTAGCCCGCCGCGCGCGCCAGGTCCACGCTGCCGGGCGGCAGCCTGCGCGCGGCACTGGAACCTTGGCACGGGATCGGCGATTCTCGTCGCCATGTGGCAACGAATCGCTCACCGCGGCGCCGCTGGTACGCGCCCCGAGTTGACCGCCGTCGCCTTCGAGCGAGCAATCGAGATCGGCGTCGACATGATCGAGCTGGACGTGCAGTTGACGCGCGACGGAAAGCTGGTCGTGTTGCACGATCTCGAACTGGGGCGGACTGTCGCCGGCCTTGGGGCGGTACGCGATCGTCAACTCGCCGAGCTGCAGGATTTGGATGCCGGCAGTTGGTTTGCGCCGGAATACGCATCGGCGCGGGTGCCGTCACTCGACGAGGTTCTCAAGATCACCCGCGGTCGCGTCGCTCTCAACGTCGAGATCAAGAGTCCGCCCGACGATTGGCAAGCGACGGCGCATGCCCTGTTGACGTCCTTGCAAGCGACCACATGTGGCGAGACGACCTTGGTGTCATCGTTTGCGATGGGTGCCCTGCGGGCCGTGCGCGCCGCCGCGGGGAACGTGCGGCTCGCAGTGCTCTGGCACCACCGCCTCGGCGAGGCTGAAGTGTTCGGCCATGCCGAGGCGCTCGCCGCCGAGGCGATACACCCGCATTACAAGCTGGTGAACCACCGCCTGGTTGATGATGCCCACCGACGCGGTTTGGCGGTCAATACCTGGACCGTCAACGAAGTTTCGAGGATGCGAAAGCTGATAGACCTCGGGATCGACGGCATCGTCAGCGACCATCCGGAGCGATTTGCGGACGTGGCGGCGGGCCGGGCTACGGACTGAGGAAGATGAACCCCTTGGGCACCGCCGCTGTCGTCGCCGTCGGCCGACTACCGCAATAGCCCGAATCGGGACAGAGGAATGGGCGCCAGGCCTTGACTCAGATCTCTGATCTTATAAGGGTAGCCGGATTACGCCACGCGCGTGCGCGCCTCATTTGGCGATGGGTAGCACTGAGGGCGCTGCGCGTAGTAGGAGAGAGAACGAGATTCTATGGCGGGTGTTCGAGTCAAAGACAACGAGCCGATCGAGGCGGCGATCCGTCGCTTCAAGAAGTCGTGCGAAAAGGCGGGGATCCTCTCCGAGTTGCGCAAACGCGAGCATTTCGAGAAGCCGAGCGTGCGCAGGAAGAAGAAGGCGCTGGCGGCGAAGAAGCGTTTTCTCCGGCGATTGGCGCGCGCCGGAAGCTAGCCATAGGACCTGAGGTGCCGATGCGGCGAGCGGGAATCGGGAGGCGGTCAGCGTGAACCTCGTAGACCTCGCCCTCGCGGTCCTTCTCGTCTTGTGCGCCGTTCGCGGATTCTGGCGCGGGCTCGTACGCGAGTCGTTTGGGTTCGCCGCGTTCCTCCTCGGAATCTATTGCGCTCTTCGCTTGGCCGAGTCGGCGGCGCTTTCGCTCGAGGCCTGGCCAACGTTGGCCAGTCTGCCCGAAACGGCACGTGTCGGCGGTGCGTTTGTCGCCGTATTTCTCGTCGTCAGCGCGCTCGTCAATCTCGCCGGCTTCGTCTTCGACCGGTTGTTGGGGCGTGGCGTCTTGCGCCAGGTCGGGCGCGTCGGCGGTGGGCTGTTTGGCGTCGCCAAGGGCGCTGTGGTGCTGGCATTCGTCCTGCTTTTCTTGCAATTGTTTCCGTTCGTTCGGGGACTCGACGATCGGCTTGCCGAGTCGCGCTTGGCGCGGCCGATGATCTCCGCCGCCGACAACCTCCTGCGCGGCAATTGGATGGCGATCGGCGCCACCGGGGAATCGGCCTGAGGACTCCATGGCGGGCCGGATTCCCGAAGAAACGCTGCAGACGATTCGGGACCGAGTCTCCCTCGTCGATCTCGTCTCGACCTACGTTAATCTGCGACAAGCTGGACGCAGCCACGTCGGACTCTGTCCGTTCCACGATGAGAAGACTCCGTCGTTTTCGGTTTCCGACGACCGGGGGTTTTTCAAGTGCTTTGGCTGCGGAGCGGGCGGCAACGCGTTCACGTTCCTGATGCGCATCGAACGCATCGAGTTTCCCGAAGCTGTCGAGCAACTCGCCAAGCGCGCCGGCGTCGCTTTGCCGAGCCGCGCCGACGAGGGTCCGGCCGGGAAGATGAAGGACGACCTCGTCGGGCTGAACGAAAAAGCGGCAGCGTTCTACCGCAGTGTGTGGGAGGGGCCACAGGGCGAAGCCGCGCGGCGCTACCTCGAACGACGCGGGCTCACGGCTGAGACCATCGCGGCCTATGGCATCGGCTTTGCTCCCGCCGGCGGGATGGAGTTGACGCGCTGGTTCGGCCGCCAGGGCGTCTCGCGCCGCGCCGCGGTGCAGTCCGGCCTTCTCGGCGAACGCGACGGTCGCCTGTACGACCGATTCCGCGGCCGTGTCATGTTTCCGATCCGCGACCGTCGCGGTCGGGTCATCGCCTTTGGCGGTCGCGCGATCGGCGACGAGCAGCCGAAGTACCTCAACTCCCCGGAGACGCCCATCTTCACCAAAGGGGAGGGGCTGTACGGCATCTCGGAGGCACGCAATGCGATCCGCGACGCCAACCGAATTGTATTGGTTGAGGGGTACATGGACGCCTTGATGCTCGTGCAGGCCGGTATCCCCTACGTCGTCGCCACCCTCGGCACGGCTTTGACCGCGGCACAATTGCGCTTGGTGCGCGGGGTTGGTGGCGAGCAGGTAACGCCGTACTTTCTCTTCGATGGCGATCGCGCGGGTCGGCAGGCGGCACTGCGCGCCTTCGGTGTATGCGCCGAGGCGGGAGTGTGGGGGCGTCCAGCTTTCCTGCCGGATGGCATGGACCCGGACGACTTCGTCCGCAGCCGTGGGGTCGAGGAGACTCTGATGCTGCTCGATCGTGCGCCCGAGCTCCTCGACTTCTACTTCGACGAGACGTTGCCCTCGGTGTCCGATTTGCCGACCCGTGCTCGAGCCGTCAAGGACGTGCGTCGCCTTCTCGAGCACGTCTCCGACCCCATCCAGTTCGACCTGTTGGCGCGGCGCGCGGCGCAGCGATTGGGCGTCAGCGAGGTGGTTTTCGCTCGCGGCGCCGAGGCGCCGGCCGCGGTGAGACCGTCGCAGGTGCGCGAGGACTCCGGCGAGAAGGACTGGCCGGTTGCCGAGAAGATGTTGCTCGAGGTCGTCGCGCTCGACGAAGATGTCGCGCGTTGGGTTCTCGACCGCGAAATCGTCGAAGCCTTTCGCAATCCGCAGTTGGCCGAGGCGGTGATGCGGCTGATCGATGCCTGGGAGGCGGGCGAGGGCATCGGCGCCGTCGTCGACGAGTTGCCAGCCGACATCGCCCAGCATCTCGGTGGAGTGTTGGTGGCTGAAGAGGCCGAGATGGATCGGCCGAGCCGGATGAGAATCGCCGAGGATTGCGCGCTGCGGATCCGCGATCGCTACGAACGCGAACGCCGCCGCGGGGTGGTGGCGGAGTTGCGCCGTGCGGCGCGCGATGGCGACGAGGATTCGGAGAAAGAGCTGTTGCGCAGCTTGGGGGAGATGAGGCGGCGGGAGGGGGATCGGTTGTGATGGAGCGAGGTGCAAGAGTTCCGATGGCGAATAAGGAACGTCTGCCGGGGAAGATCACGGCGCCAGACGCGGTCGAGGATGCACGTGAAATTCTCGGCGATGCGGGTTGGAGCCACGAGGTGCGGCTGGGCCGCCCCGCCCCGGTCGAGGTCGAACGCGACGACGATTCTCGCCGCGGCGATCCGATTCGTATCTACTTGCGCGAGATGGGCGCCGTTTCGCTGCTCGATCGCGAAGGCGAGCAGCGACTCGCCCGCAGCATCGAGGAAGCCCAGCACCGGCTCCTCGCCGAGGCGTTGGCGACGCCTATCGCACTGCGCTACCTGCTGAGTCTTCCGGAGCGTTTGGAAGAGGGGGCGTTGCGGGTTGCCGACGTGGTTCGCGACTTCGAGGAGTTGGAAAGTGACGACGACGAGTCGGTGGAGCAGGAGAGCGGTAAGAAGCTCGAAGAGTTCCTCGCCGGTGTCCCGAAGCTGAAGAAAGCGGTTCGCGACATCGAAAGCGCCGCCGCGGCGCTGGCGACGAAGGGACTGAGCGAGACGGTGCGGCAGCGTCGCAGCAGCGCCCTCGAGTCCAAGCGGGAGGCGCTGCTGGGAGTCGTGCAGTCTCTCTCCCTCAATCCGAAGCAGATCGACTGCGCGATCGAGGAGATGCGGCGCACCAACGCCGAATTGCGCAGCCTGGGCGATCCGCTGCGCATCCTCGAGGAGCGCTTCGGGCGACCCATTGCCGAAGTCGAGAAGTTGTGCCGTGCCGGCCGGCGCGACGCCGCCGCTGCACGCGAGGCGCTGGCAATCGACGCGGAGGAAGCGGGGGCCTTGGCCCGACAGATCGCCACGGCGCGCAAGCACCTCACCGAAACCGAAGTGGCGGCCGGGATCGGCATGGAGGATCTCGACGCCAAGTTGCGCGAGATCGGCGCGGCTGAGTTTCAGGTGCGTGAGGGCAAGAAGGCGCTGATTCAGGCGAATCTCCGCCTCGTCGTCAGCATCGCGAAGAAGCACACCAACCGCGGTTTGCCGCTGCTCGACCTGGTGCAGGAGGGCAACATCGGTCTGATGCGGGCGGTCGACAAATTCGAGTACCAGCGCGGTTTCAAGTTTTCGACATACGCGACATGGTGGATCCGCCAGGCGATGACGCGCGCGATCGCCGACCAGGCGCGAACCATCCGCATTCCGGTGCACATGGTAGAGACCATCAACAAACTCGTCCGTGTCGCCCGCGAGATGGTACAGGAGACCGGGCGCGAGCCCACAGCGGAAGAGCTCGCCGCCCGCGTCGATTTGCCGGTCGACAAAGTACAGAAGGTACTGAAAGTGGTGAAGCAGCCGGTGTCTCTCGAAACGCCGGTCGGCGAGGAAGAGGACTCGACGCTGGGGGACTTCATCGAAGATTCGAACACCCCGGGACCGCCGGAGGCGTTGATGTCGTCGCGGTTGAAGGACCAGACGCAGCAGGCTCTGGCCTCGCTGACGCCGCGCGAAGAGAAGGTGTTGCGGCTGCGTTTCGGCGTTGGCGAGATGCGTGATCTCACGCTGGAGGAGGTCGGGCAACAGTTCGAAGTTACGCGCGAGCGGATTCGCCAGATCGAGGCCAAAGCGCTGCGCAAACTGCGCCGGCCGAACCGCCTGACGTTGGGGCGACCTGGAGGGATCGCAGCCAAGTGACCCCGGGGGGCTCGAATCCGGGTGTCGTGGGCAGTAGAGCTGGGAGTTTCGCAATTGCCGAAGAGGATACGGGCGCATAGCTCAGTCTGGTCAGAGCCGCCGGCTCATAACCGGTAGGTCCCAGGTTCGAATCCTGGTGCGCCCACTGGATCCGTTGAGCGAGGCCAGGCGGGGAAGTTGAACAGAGAGAGTCCGGGAAAATCGAGACAGGGAGGTCGTGCATTCCTCAATGGGGGATGACGATGCAAGGAGCCGAATGGGAACAGCAGACCAGGATTTCGAAGCCGAGATTGACCGGCTGGCAGCGCTGCAGGACTTCGACAGCAAGCTGAAGGAGCGCGTCGACCGGGTTGGGGAGTTGAGTGCAGCCGCTGACGAGTTCGAAGCAAAGGTGATCAAGCGCCGTGTCGCGGTGGCTCAGTTGACCGCGCAGCGGCACGCCCTCGAGAAACAGCGCTCGGAAATGGATGCGCGACTCGAGGTCGACGGTGGGCGCATGCGCGACAACCGCATGCGCATGAGTCGGGTGAAGACCGACCGCGAGCTGATGGCACTACAGCGGGAGATCGACCTCGGGCGCGAAGCGAAACAGCAACTCGAAGAGGAGTTGTTGACCGTCATGGAATCTCTCGAGCGCATCGGCACCCAGCTCGCGGAAGAGGAGCTGGTACTGGTCGGCCTCGAGTCCGAGGTGCAGGCGAGGATCGAGGTCCCTCGCGCCGAGGCTTCGGCGCTCAGCGAGGGGTTGGATGCAGCGAAGGCGCAGCGGGAGCAACTCGCCCTCGGGATCGAGCTGAGTTTGCGCGGAAAATACGAGCAGATTTTCGGCCGTCGCGGTGGCACCGCGGTCGTCGAGGCGCGGCAGGGAATCTGCACCGGATGCAGGATGAGTTTGCCGCCGCAGCTCTTCAACGAGTTGCAACGGTACAAACAGGTGCGACAATGTCCCTCATGCCACCGCATCATCTTCTACCGGCAACCGCTCGAGCAGTCCGCCTGACGCCCGCAGCATTGATCGTCGCGATCCGCCATTGGAATCTAGACTTCACTCGGCTACGGTTGGCGCACCAGAGAGGGTCAGGGAATCGCTCGCTTCCGCACGGAGGCGGGAGGAAAGTCCGGACTCCATAGGGCAGGGTGGCCGCTAACGGCGGCCTCGAGTGATCGAGGGAAAGTGCCACAGAAAGGATACGGCCCGCGGTGCGAGCCGCGGGAGTCGGTGAAACGGTGTCGCGAGACACCCGCGACGGCGGAGACGTCGCCGCGCGGCAAACCCCACCTGGAGCAAGACGAACGTGAGGGAGCGCGGCCCGCGCTGAACCTCGGGTAGATCGCTAGAGGCGACGGGCAACCGCCGTCCCAGATGAATGATTCCCACCGGCCCCGGCCGGGACAGAATCCGGCTTATCGACCCTCTCTGGCCCTGAAAAAATACACCGGCCCCGGGCGGACGAATCCAACCGAGGCCAGTGTCTCTGGGCGAAACTGGTGAGAGTCGCCGCACGAGTTTGCCTTCGTGCCGCTATATACGTCGACTCTCACCATTGGCGCGCCCGTTATCATAGCCGTCAGTCGCTGTCGATAAAAAACCGGGCGACGGTCACCCCAAAGGCGCGCGAGATGTACTCAAGGCCGCGCGCGTTGGGCACAACGGTACCATCTTCCCACCGTCGGATGCTCCGGCCCGTGACGACTGCTTCTTTCTCGCCCTGGGCCTTCATCGCCCTGCAAATGTGCTCCGCGAACTGCTCAGGCGACAGCCCCAACGCCTCCCGGAGCTCCCGGATCTTCTCCCGCTCAAACCTCTGACTGCCACCCATGGCGCTCCGGGTAGCACACCGCTGCGACTCCGGTCAACCCTGCTCTGACAAAATTGTCGAACTTAAGTTGACATGCAAGTCGAGTTTTGGGATAAGGCGCCCATGGTGAGAGTCGAAACAGAGGTTCGGAGCCCCGCCGGCATCGGCGGAAAACCCAAGGCGCACACGGTCGACACCGACTGTCGCCCCCAC
>JBGTMF010000138.1:0-6174 GCA_041743795.1 Thermodesulfobacteriota bacterium
GGCTCGATCTGGTTGGCGATGCCGTCGAGGCCCGAGGCGAGCGCGGCGGCGAAGGCGAGGTAGGGGTTGCAGTCGGCGCCGGGAAGGCGGCACTCGATGCGCAGGCTGGGTCCTGCGCCGACGACGCGGAATCCGGCCGTGCGGTTGTCGTAGCTCCAGGCGAGCCGAGTCGGCGCCCAGGACGCGGCGAGGTAGCGCTTGTACGAATTCACCGTCGGCGCGTAGAAAGGCATGACTTCGGCCGCGTGCTGGACCCAGCCGCCGAGAAACCAGCGAAAGACGTCGGAGCAGTTGATGTCGTCGAGACGACCGTCACCGGGGAACACGTTGCTCGCTTGCTGCCACAGGCTCAGATGCAAGTGGCAGCTCGAGCCGGCCTGGTTGGCGGCCGGTTTGGCCATGAACGTCACACTCAAGCCGAGTTGATCGGCCAGTTCCTTGGCGCACTGCTTGTAGATGCAGTGGCGGTCGGCCATCTCGAGGACCTCGGCGTAGCGGACGTTGACCTCGTGTTGGCCGAGGCCCCATTCGCCTTTGGAATTCTCGACGGGCACACCGGAATCGCGCAAATGCCGTCGCAGCGGGGCGTTGAACTTCTCGACGCGCGTCCCTTGCAGCATGTGGTAATCCTCAATGTACCAGCCGGCCGGCTCGAGGTTCCGATAGCCAAGGCGCGCCGCGTCGCGATAGCTGGTTTCGTACAGATAGAATTCGAGTTCCGATGCGCCCATCGCCGTATATCCGAGGGCGCTCGCCGCATCGACCTGCCGGCGCAGAATCGAGCGCGGCGCCTCGGCGACGTTGGCGTGATCGGCGCCGCCGCGCAGGTCGCAGAGCACCAGCGCCGTCTTGTCGAGCCAGCTGGCGCGTCGCAGGGTGGTTAGATCGGGAACCAGGTGGAAGTCGCCGTAGCCGGCATCCCAGTTGGCGAACGTGTACCCGGGTACCGGTTCCATCTCCATGTCGACGGTAAGCAGGTAGTTGCAAGCGTGCGTGCCGTCGGCCGCGGCCGAGTCGAGAAAGAAATCGGCATCGAAGCGCTTGCCGACCAGGCGGCCGTAGAGATCCGTGAAACCGACGACGACGGTCTCGATCTCGTCCTGGCGAACCATCTCGGCGAGTTGGTCGAGTTCGAGGTGTCCATTGGTCGACACGCGATCCCCCTATCCTCGGCGAAGGTGATACGACTTCGGTCGCGTCAGTTGCTCATAGCCCAGCGCGGACAGTGTGCAGCCGCGGCCTGAATCCTTGACCCCTACCCAGGCCAATCCTGGGTCGAGGTAGTCGCAGCGGTTCATGAACCAGGTACCGGTGGCGACGTGGTCGCCGATGGCGACGGCCGCGTCGCGGTCGGTAGTCCAGACCGAAGCGGTGAGACCATACGGACTGTCGTTCATCAGTTCGACCGCCTCGTCGTCGCCGCGCACCGGCATGATGCCGACAACCGGGCCGAAGGTCTCCTCCATCATCACGCTCATCGAGTGGTCGACGTCGACCAGAACCTGCGGAGCGAGATAGGGCCCACCGGCACGGGCGCCGGGAAACTCTGATGGATCGAGCAGCGCGCGGGCCCCGGCGTCCACGGCGCGTTCGATTTCGCCGCGTACGAAATCGGCGTGCGACGTCCGCACCACCGGTCCGAGATCGGTGTCAGTGTCGAGTGGGTTGCCGACGCGGTACTTGCGAGTCAGCGCGACGAAGGCGTCGACGAAGGACCTGTACAACGAATGGTGGACGTAGATGCGCTCGATGCCGCAGCACGATTGGCCGGAATTGAAGAAACTGCCGTCGACCAGGTTCTCAACGGCGAAATCGAGGTCGGCGTCGCCGCGAACGTACGCCGGGTCCTTGCCGCCGAGTTCCAGGCCACTGCCGATGAACCGGTCGGCGGCTGCCCGCACCATCGCGTGACCGCCGCGCACCGAGCCGGTGAAGGCGACGAAATCGACGCGCGCATCGGCGACGGCTCGTTCGATGTCGGCATGGGTGGCGTGGAGGCACTGGAATACCCCGGCGGGAAGGCCCGCGGCGTCGAAGATCTCGGCAAGTCGTTCTCCGCACAGTGGTGTTTGCGATGAATGCTTGAGGACGACGGTATTGCCGGCGAGCAGGGCTGGAACCACCGAGTTGACGGCGATCAGGTAGGGATAATTCCACGCGGGAACGACGAGCACAGTGCCGAGCGCGACCTTGCGGATGAAAAGCTCGAAGTGTTCGTCGGGAGGGTCGACCGCGATGTCCGCCAACGCGCCGCTTGCCAATTCGACCATGCGACGAGCGCGTGCGGCGGCCGTGGTGATCTCGCGCGGCGCGTAACGGATCGGGCGACCCATCTGCCACGATACCTCTCGTCCGAGTTCGTCGGCTCGGGCTTCCATACAATCGGCGAATTTTCGACAGACCGCGAGGCGGTCGCGCAGGGGCGTCGCGCTCCATCCTGACCGGGCCTCGCAGGAAAGGGACAGCGCGGCATCAACGGCCTGCCACGAACTGTAGTTGCGGCTTGCGACGACGGAGCCGTCGACCGGGGAGATCACGTCGAAGGCGGCCACGGCCCTTCCATACTCGGGTTCTCACCGTTTGGCGAGATGCCGGCTTGGCGGCAACGCCAGGTGCGCGAGATCAGAGGCAGCAAGCCACCCAGTGCCGGGTGACGCAAAGGGTGTCTTCTTGCAGCTCGCCGAGGGATCCGCTGGCGTTGGCGAGAGCGACGACGTCGCCGAACTGGCCGGTGTGTGCCGTGGCGTAGTCCCACGGCACAGTTACCTGACATTGATCCACGTCGGGTCGCGTCGGGTCGATCGCCCAAAACGAAGTGACGTCGGCGCCGAGGGTGTCTTTCGCGCCATTTAGTTCACCGTCGGCTGCCGCCTGGCGAAGCTCGGCGATGGTGCAGGCATGTGCGCCGGAGAGTTGCGCGGCGCATTCGGCGTCGGCGCCGTCGATGCCGACCGTCGCCTGGTAGGTGAATCGACCGGTCGCGGGCACCAGCGCGCCCTGAAAGATTTCGTTGGCGGTTGCCGTCGCGGTAGGGGCGGGCGCCGTCGTTACGGTCGGCGTCGGCGCTCCACAACCGTTCAGTGCATTGCCGACGGCGGTCACCAGTATCGAAATGGGTACGGTCCCGGCGCCCCCGTCGAAGGCAGGGCAGCTCGAGATATCGGCGCGACCGAGGGCAATGCTGACTCCGGTCACCAATTCGTTGACAGCGACGCGGCCGTCACTGTTGCAGTCGCCGACACATTCCTGCGCCTTCGTGAGCGCCGGCCACAGCGTGGCTGCCAGCAACATTGCCGGGAGGAGCGTCGATCTCATGCGCGGATGCTAGCGTCTCGAGCCCTTCGGATGCAAACACCGGGAAGAGTGAGCATGGCAATTCGGGCTCAGATAATGAGAAACCCCGATGCCGGATGGCATCGGGGTTCCAGAACCCAAATCGCAGCTAGAGGACGGTACGCTTACGGAGAGACCCTTAGGCCCCCACGAAACGGGATGCCGCCACCAGTGCGGGCGAGACCCACCCCATTGATCGTATAGGACGGGAGGTTGTTTGCATTGATCGCGCCGGCAAGGGCTGAATTGACCGAAGTCTTGATCTTGCACTTGCCCTTCTCGACGGTGCAGCAGGAAAGTCCGAGCGGGAAGTCTGTCTGATCTTCAGCCGTACAAGCGTCGGTGGACGTGCAATTATCCTGCGTTGCACGAAAGCTTGCGACGGCGCACAGCGACTCGCCATTGCATTCGTCGTTGATGCCGTTGACCTTCACGTTGAGGAAGATGTCACCCTTCTTGGCGATCGCCTTGACCAAGCCAAGTCCCTTCAGCTTGCCGTTCTTGGTGGTGAAGTGGCAGGTCGAATCGGACGGAGTAGTGTCGCAAGCGGGCAAATTGATGATCCCACCGCTCGTCGTAGTCGCAGCCGTGCAGGCCTCGACACCTTCAACGACGCTTAAAATCAACTTGTTCGCTTTCTTCGGTGGAGTTTGTACCTGGCCGAGCGCTGGCGCGGCTAAAAAGCCGAACAGCGCCACAGCCGTTGCGGCACATAGAAAATCCCTCATGATGTTCCTCCTTTTCCAGTCCAGTAACGCTGAAGCGAGATCGCCCCGCGCCGCGTCCGCCCTCCCCAGTGTGCCCAGATCATCCGTCGGCCGCCGTCTGCTCTGGACACCCTGGGGAAAAGAGGACGTCGTCGATTTGTAGCGCAAGACACATGCCACGCTTGGAATGTTCCTACCCGCGGGAAAACTCGCGGAAGGGGCGCGTCGGCGGTTGTAATCTTTTCCTCGGCTGGCGCCGCCGGTGGTAGCGGGAAACCCAGTGGGAAGAGTGGTTGGGCGCTTCGCCGGTGATGGCGCCGATGTCGATTGTGATATCTGCAATCCGCGATGCGCCTTGCGGCACAAAGGTTTCCGCGAACTGAGTAATTTCTCCAAAGCCCGGGAGAGATCTTCGTTGTAGATATTTCATGTGCAACCGCGCCGCTTCGCAATAAAGCGGTGATGTTGCGACGCGATCTTACCCAAACATCGGTCCGGATATTGCGGCGAATGGTGGTTCAAGCAGACCCACGACCGGCGACGAGTGAATTCCAGGAGGAAATTCCAGATTCGAGGACTTGGAATTTGCACTCGATATGCGTTCGGCTCATCGATCTTAAAGCGTCGCAACTGGTTGCTGGAAGGGGCGCATTCCCGGCAAACACCCCGGCAAGTCCATCGGTACCCGGCGGGAAGGCTTCGCGGAGCGCGCTAATCGAGGCGGACCGTCACTGCGCCATCGAGACGTTGGGACAAGTCGACGGGATCGCCCAACGACACCTGCCGCGGATTCACTTGATAGGCCCAGACTTCGAAGTGGCGTAACGTGGCCTCGCCATAGATCGTCGCAAAGGCCCCATCCACGGCATCCGCCCCATGGGCGACTTTCACCCGGCCAATGCGCGGAACGTTGTAGCGCGGATCGAACGTCAACCAGTCCTTCCCGAGATAGACTTCGCAATACGCGTGGAAATCCATCGGCGTGCCCGCGTCCACACAGCCGATGTCCGGCAGGTGGCCGGTGACGTAGCGGGCGGGCAGGTTGAAGGCGCGACATAACGCAATCGCCGTATGAGCAAAATCGCGGCAAACCCCGTAGCGCCGCGTGATCACCTCGGAGGCCGAGAGGTCCGGGCGGCCGGAGGCGAAGCGGTACTCGATATTGGCGTGAATCCAATCGCAGATGGCCTGCACGCGCAGCTGGCCGTGGGGCACCTGACCGAACTGGTTCCACGCAAAATCCAGCAGCTTGTCCGAATCGCAATAACGGCTGGGCAGGGTATAACGCAGCGTCTCGGCCGGCAGCTGCCCCACCGGCACCAGCTCGCCCGCCACTTCCCGGCTGTCGGGCTGGGACGAAACGGCGACGAGCGCATCATGCCGGATCTCATTGCAGCCCGGCATGAGCGTCGAGCGATAGGTGATGTTGCCGTGACTGTCCTGAAATTCGTAGGACGGCAGGCCAATGCCGAATGAGAGTAGCTGCTGCATTACCAGCACCCTGCCTTCCATGCGCGGCTTGAGCACGAAGAGAGCGGGCGTGGGCACCGTGGTTTCGTAGGCGAGTTGGCATCCCACGCGGACGGTGAGGTTCAAGGGAGTCCGAACCGCCGCAGGCTGCGGAGTGGGAACAGCGTGAACCTCGCCGCCTTCGTTCTCCCAATTTTCCAACGCCGGCTGTTTCAAGGCGCTTCCTTCGCCATCGCTTGGCTGTGCGGTTGCGTCGAAAGTTTCGTGCGAGATGGGGTTTCACAATGCGATGGCCAATTGGTCGATGCGTTCATGCTCACGACAGTCTACACCCAAGTTGAGATCGAGGGGAGCGGATCGCCAATTCTGCCACGCCTCGCGACGGTTGTTCGCCGGCCACGATCCAAGCTACAAAACGCCCATGCAGCCGGTTTCGCCCCGTTTTCGATTTTCGTCGCCACCGGCGTACGCCGTTCCGTCCCGTCGCAGGCCCGCATCGCCTACCTCCGATACTCGGCTGTTGATCTCTCCCACTTGTGCGGACTTTCCGCAGCGTAGGTAGCGCAGCCTTGGAAGTGTGGATGCCGCTCGCCCGCCACCCAATCGCCCTTCTCGCCGCCGTCCTCGGGTTCGCCGCCGGCGCCGGGCCGCAGCCGGCCCACGG